>DATAED010000033.1:0-12794 GCA_036258195.1 Ktedonobacterales bacterium | reverse complement strand
GTGGCGAAGCTTTCCATCGGCGACACGATTGGCGTGGCAACGCCCGATCAGGTGGTGGAGGTGACGGAGGCGCTGCTGCCCCTGGCGGGCGCCGAGCGGCTGGCGATGCACTTCCACGATACGCGCGGCACAGCGCTGGCCAACGTGCTGACGGCGCTACAGATGGGCATCAGCACGTTCGACAGCGCGGCGGGTGGGCTGGGTGGCTGCCCGTATGCGCCGGGCGCCTCGGGCAATCTGGCCACCGAAGACTTGCTCTATCTCTTGCGCGGGCTGGGGATCGAGACGGGGATCGATCTGGAGAAAGTGGTCGCGGCGAGCCAGTTCCTGGCGCGAGCGCGCGGGGCAGCGCCTGCCAGTCGCTACTATGCCGCCGCGACGGCGGAAGGCTAAGCGTTCAGGAGAGACCGCCCAGGTCGAGCGCCAGGCTATCGGCCAGCGGCGCCAGCAGCAGACGCAACGATTCCTCCTGTCGCTGCCACTTGCGCACGTCATACAGCCGCAACTCGTAGTCGCCGCCGTGGCGCTCTGTGCTGACACGCCCCTTCTCGATGGCATAGCACAGGTCGCCGAACGTAAAGAATACGGGCGTCATCTCGATCATTTCGGTCATCTCGGTCGTCTCGGTTGTCGCGGGGTCAGGCGAATAGTCCATACTGCCACCTCCTCGCTACAGTGCTTAGCTCTAGTGTACCGGACGCGCGCAACCCCCTCAAACACCAAGCGGACGGGGCGCCACGTCTTGGGCCACTGCTAGCAGGTTTGGCGCCATGGATGAAGCGAGCGCTCCTGTGGTCAGTTCTTCTGCAGGGGCGCGAGGATGGAAATCGTATGCAGCCATCACAGGCCAGCCCGAACCGCTACGATTACGAGGTCTTCGCCGATTACCACCAGATCACCCTCGAAGACTGCGCTGGCGGCATGCCCAGAGGCGATGGAACCGCGAAGCGAGCCGAGGAGATCGACGACGCCGTGTCGCTCCAGCTCGACCCGCCAGCGCTTGCGCGCCATCTGGGCGTCTATCCAGGCGTGCTCTGCATCCTCACAGCCCGCAATATGGATGTTCCGCTAACGGTCGAGGTGTACGACGCCGCTCCGCAGGACGACCTCACCGCGTGGGATCATGTGGTCGAAGCCAGTCTCGATGTCCCATCGGGCTGCATCAGGGTCAGCGGTGGCGGCGGCATGTTCGAAGCCTCACCCGAGATTCGGCTGGCGGCTGGAACCTATCGGGCGCGCGTGTACTTCGGCGGAGTGTACACCATTTCCAATGACGGACTGGACGGCTCTGATCACTACCGCGTCGTCCTGTGGCCAGGCGCGCCGGCAGACCCCGTCGTGCTGCACACCGTCGGCAATGGCGAGTGGTGAGCGGCAGCCGGCTGCTTAGCCACGCGCTGGGCGCCTCAGCTAGCCCTCGTCGTCCTCGTCATCCTCATCGCTGGCGTCGGCGCCCGCGGCGCCGCTCGCGACCTCCGAGGGCAATCCATGCTCCTCGGCGTACAGCTCATCGACGGCGCCACGCAACACCTGGACACCCACACCACGCCCGGCAGCCAGCTTTGTCAGCCGCTTCTCGCGTCGCTGGATCGCCGCCTCCAGCTCATTAGGCGTCATGGAAAGGCGCGTCGCCAGGGCAGCCAGCGTCTCGGCGGTCGCGGGGGAGAAGGTGTCGGTCGCGGCGTCCCAGGTGGAGAGCGGCGCCAGGGCGACACCGCGCGACTGGTCATCGCCGCCGTTGGGCAGCGCGTAGTTGACCGTCAGGAAGCGTCGGCGTGGCGGCCAGCTTGATGAGCCGACCAGCCCGATGTTGACGATCACGCCGAGCTGCCGCACATCCTCCGCCGTCAGCCGCAGATCGACCAGCAGCATATCCAGCACATCGTCGATGGTGTCGGCGTGGCAGGAGGTGGCGATGGCGAATCCATCCTGCGGCAGGCGCAACAATGTGCGCGCGGGCCTGCCCCACATGTAGATGCGCAGGTGGTTGCTGACCTCGTTCGCCAACACGCAGGTCGAGGCCGCGTTGACCTGGCTCACGAAGTCGAAGTCCTCGAACATACCCATCGTGTAAACCATCGTCGAGCCCATCGGCAGGAAGCCGAGCAGCGCGTTGAGCGTCGTCGTCTTGCCCACGCCGGGCGTCGGATCGGTCGGGCCAGAGACGATCAGCGAGTGATGGCGCTCCACCAGCAGCCACAGCAGCGCGGCGGTGCGCACGTCCAGGCTGCCCGCCGCGATCAACTGTGCGACCGAGAGCGGGCGGTCGGACTCGTAGTGCCACATGCGACGCTGGTAGGGGCTGCGGGGATCAAACACGGCGCGCCTCGCTCTCTCTGGCGGTCTCTGATCGGCCATCACACAGGACGGAGTCACCACATTGTATCGCCTACATGATGACGCCGGAGGGCGCGCCCGTCTCTGGCTCCTGCTCGGCCACCGGCTGCCCGTCGCGCTGGGGCAGCTTATCGCCTTCGGGGCTGGCCTGCGCCACTGCAGCGGGCTGGCTCGGCGAGACCAGCCAGTGCGGCGCGCGTGTCCAGTTGGTGGCGACCAGCGCGGGAGGGTAGCCCTCGGTGAAGGCTAGCGCGCTGATCGAGGCGTTGCCCACGACGATGAAGCGCGCAGCATCCATCGACACGCCCGTATACTGCGCGATGATCAGCTTGATGACGTCGGCGTGCGCCACCACCACCACATCATCGCCCACCGTCGCATCAGCCCGCAGATCCTCGATGACGGCGACGACGCGCTCGCGCACCTGATTGAAGCCCTCGACCCCCTCCGGTGGCTCGGTCGGTTTGTCCACGAACTTCAGCCACTGCGGGTCTTCCTTGCTGACCTCGCTGATCTTGCGGCCAGCCCAGCGCCCCATCTCTGTATCCATCAGGCGCAGCTCTTCGCGCACCGGCAGGGCCCAGCCCCGCGCGATGATCTCGGCCGTCTCTCTGGCGCGCTGCAGCGGACTGCTGATGATCGCGCTGATGCGCAGGCCCGCCAGCGCCACCGCCGCCTCGTGCGCCTGGCGCCTGCCCTCATCCGTCAACGGGATGTTGGGGAGCTGGCTGGGGAGCCGCCCCTCGACATTGAAGGTCGATTGTCCGTGCCGCACCAGCAGGATGCGCTGCACGCGCACAGGTTTGCGCTCACCCTCGGGCTGCGCGCCGTTGGACTGAGCTTTCGCAGTATCGTTCTGTTGTTCCATGAGCCTCTGCGCTAACGTAGCCGCGCGCACGTAGCGCAGGTCAGCAGGCAGCAGCCGCGCCCGAACGACGAGCCATGGCCACGCCGACCGCGCCGCGTGCGGCGACAGATACAGCATCCAGGCGCGCGTAATCGGCAGGAGCAGCCGCCGCCACAGTCCGTGGCGTTGTACAGATGATTGACCTTGCATGAGCGGCTACCGCCTCGTTTGCGCGCCTACCACTACGCATTGTAGCAGTTTGGGGCGGGTAGCCGCCCGGCTGGCGGGCGCCACTCAGCGCCGCGACCACTGCGTTTCTGGCCGCTCCAGTCGCTCGCCATCGACGAAGATGTCGACCCCTCTCTCCTGATAGAATGCCACCGCGCCCGCCACAGGGGTCGCCACTATCAGCGGCTCGCGATACGTCCAGGCGATGTCGGGGTAGTCGCGCCCGTCGATATGCGCGTTCCAATGGTTCGCGCTGCCCTTGTAGGCGCACTGCGTCACGGTGTCGCTGGGCGCCAGCAGATCCATCCGCACGTCCTCGCTCGGAATGTAGTAGCGCACCGGCAACCCCAGTTCGAACAGCAGGAGTGGTCGCCGCGTCTCCGCCAGCGTCACGCCCGCCAGCTCGATGCGCACATGCCGCGCGCTCTGTCGGGCATCCACGCCCATCTTGTAGGGGTCGCGGGCATGGCCATAGGCGCGCTCGTCCTCCTCATACCAGGCATCCATCTGGTCCCAGTAGAAGGCGATGTGTCCGCGCACATCGGGCGCGCCCTCGATGAGTGTGGCGTAGCTCCAGGCGGCGTCCTCCGCCTGGCGAGTGGCGCCGCGCAGGTTCCAGAGGCTGGCCTCGCCCTTGTACTCTGACGGGACGGTATGGTTCGTGCGCTCCAGCATCTCGGCGCGCACATCTGCCAGCGGAAAGTAGTAGACAGGCAGCCGCCCGACCTCGCGCAGCAGCAACACGCGCTTGCTATCGGCGATCGTCACGCCATCGAATACGGCGCGCACCCAGCGCGGGCTGCGCTCCAGCGAGAAACGCGGATCCAGCACGGGAATGGCGACAGGCATCATGCCCAGGCGTCGGTCTTCCAGATGGTGCGCCATGGCGGCCCTCCTCAGGTTGGCCCGCTGCGCCGCCAGTTCGCGCCTTGAGCGCGGACGAGCGCGCCCGGCGGTGTAACAATTGCCATCTCCGCCCGTCTAAAGCGAAGGCGTGAGCGCACTGTACGTCGCTCCGTGACGCTGGGTACATGCGCCGTATTACCGAGGCCGCGCTGGAGTGCCGCGATGTGCCAAGATGCAGGCGGCAGATGCGCTGCCAGATGGTGTAGCGAAAGGACGCTGCGATTATGACAGACGCGACGGGCGCCGGGGAGCGCGTGGAGCAGACGGAGCAGTTCGACGCCATCGTGATCGGCTCCGGCCAGGGCGCCAATCCGCTGGCGAAGGCTCTGGCGGGCGCTGGCCGCCACACGGCGATCATCGAGAGCACGCACGTCGGCGGCACGTGCATCAACGAGGGCTGCAGCCCCACCAAGACGATGGTGGCCAGCGCCCGCGTCGCCTATCTGGCGCGGCGCGGCGCCGACTACGGCGTGCAGACGACCGGGCCAATCGGCATCGACATGCTGAAAGTGCGCGCCCGTAAGCAGGCCATCGTCGATGACTTTCGCAGCGGTGGCGAGCGCGGCATCGCCGCGACCGAAGGGCTGGAGCTGATGCGTGGCGTGGCCAGCTTCAGCGGCCCACATCAGATCAGCGTCACGCTCACCACTGGCGGCGCGCGTACCCTCACGGCTGACCTCATCATCCTCAATACCGGCTGCCGCCCATCCATCCCGTCCATCACGGGGCTGGACAGCGTGCCATACCTCACCTCGACCAGCATCATGGAGCTGGACGCCGTGCCAGAGCATCTCATCGTGCTCGGCGTCGGCTATGTGGGGGTCGAGTTCGGGCAGATGTTCCGCCGCTTTGGCAGTCAGGTGACGATGCTGCAACGTGGCCAAAAGCTGCTCGCGCGCGAGGACGATGATGTCTCCGACGAGGTGGTCAAGATCCTGCGCGAGGATGGCATCGACATCCAGTTTGGCGCTGAGACGACCAGTGTTCAGGCCAGCCCTGATGGCGGCGTCACCCTCAGCGTGCGCGACGGGTCGGGCGAGCGCCAGGTACGCGGCTCTCATCTGCTCGTGGCGACTGGCCGCGCCCCCAACAGCGAGGCGCTGAACCTGGGCGCCGCTGGCGTCGCGGTCGATGCGCATGGCTACATCAGCGTCAACGAGCGACTGGAGACCAACGTTCCCGGCGTCTACGCCATCGGCGATGTGAAGGGCGGCCCAGCCTTCACGCACATCTCGTATGACGATTTCCGCATCCTGCGTGAAAATCTACTGCATGGCGGACACGCCACTATCAGCGGGCGCCTCGTTCCAAACGTCGTCTTCATGGATCCGCAGCTTGGCGTCGTCGGCATGCGCGAGAGCGAGGCGCGCGCCGCTGGCCGCAACATCCGCGTCGCCAGGATGCCGATGAGCTGGGTGGCGCGCGCGCTGGAGATGGACGAGACGCGCGGCTTCATGAAGGCGATTGTGGACGCTGACAGCCAGCAGATTCTGGGCTGCGCCATCCTGGGCGTGGAAGGCGGCGAGATCATGTCGGCGCTGGAGTTGGCAATGATGGGCCATCTCCCCTACACCACCGTGAAAGAGGCCATCTTCGCGCATCCCACGCTCAGCGAATCGCTAAACAATCTGTTCATGTCGCTCGATAGCTGAGGCGTCAGGCCAGAGCAGATCACGGTCTGTCTGGCGCCGCGGAGATGAGGGCGCGAGTGAGTTCGGCGGCGCCCTTGACCCGAACCAGGCGAAAATGTGTACTATATTGCGCATGGGCGTCGCTCGCTTCGCAGCCCGATCCGTGAAGCGCATCAGTATGCGGCGCCGCGCGTGACTGGCAACCGCGCCGCATCCGCCGCTCGTGGCCAGGCGAACGCGGGGAGAGGAGGATCCGCCCGGCCTGTAGGAGGTCAATGGCGACCTTGCAACACGACAGGTCGGCGAAGTTATGGCGACAGTCGAGTTCGATGATGTCACGAAAACATACCCGGACACCACCAGTAACGCCGTCGATCATGTCTCCTTCTCTGTGGAGCGCGGCGCGCTGTGCATCCTGCTGGGAACCTCTGGCTCCGGCAAGACCACGCTCCTGCGCATGGTCAATCGGTTAGCCGATCCCACCTCCGGCGTGATTCGCGTCGATGGCGTGCCCACGGTTGAGCAGGATCCCATCGCGCTGCGGCGTCGCATCGGCTATGTCATCCAGCAGGTGGGCCTCTTCCCGCACCTGACCGTCGAGGAGAATGTGCGGGTCGTGCCAAGCATTCTGGGGCAGAAGGCCAGCGAGACCAGCAGCCGCGTGGATGAATTGCTCGCGCTGGTGGGGTTGGAGCCAGCCGAGTATCGCAAGCGCTATCCGCGCCAGCTCAGCGGCGGCCAGCAACAGCGCGTGGGGCTGGCGCGCGCGCTGGCGGCTGATCCCGAATTGCTGCTGATGGATGAGCCATTTGGCGCGCTCGACGCCATCACCCGTGGCCGCCTGCAAGACGAGCTGCAGCGCATCCAGCGCGACACGGGCAAGACGATCCTCTTCGTCACGCACGACGTGGAAGAAGCGTTCAAGCTCGGCACGCAGGTCGTCGTCTTGGATCAGGGCCGCCTGATGCAGGAGGGCGCGCCCGTCGATCTGCTGGCTCACCCGGCCAATGCCTTCGTGGGCAAGCTGGTTGGCTCGGCCAATGTGCTGCGCCAGCTCGAATATCTGCCCGCCTCTGCCGCGCAAGAGCCTGGCGATAGCCCCGGCTCGCAGCGCATTTCCACCCATGCCACGCTGCTCGAAGCGCTGCTGCAGTTGATGCAGTCGCGGCAGAGCGCCCTCACGCTCGAAGACGGAGGACAGAGCGTCGGCCAGGTGACGCTCAGTGGCATCTCGCGTGTGATGATGGCCGCCCGCCAGATGGCCGACGATCAGGCCGCCGAGGAGGCCGCCACTGACAGCCAGGCGTCGGAGAACGTCCCGGTTACACCCGAAGCGGTCTAGCGCCATCTAGAGCGACTGCGATCTGGCGACGCAGCGCTGAGCCATGGGAAAACGCGAGGAAGGGGGCGACGTGTGCAATATCTGCTGACCGGCTCGAACTGGGATATCACCGATCCCACAAGCGTGCCGAATCTGCTGGTCGACCACATCGTGATCACCGTCATCTGCATGCTGGTCGGCCTCGCTATCGCCCTGCCAATCTCGTTTCTGCTGGCGCGCTACACCCGCTTCTACCCGACCGCCATCACGACCGCCAGCATCGTCTACACGCTGCCGAGCCTGGCGTTCATGGCGTTCCTGATTCCCATATTCCTGCTCTCGCCGCTCACCGTCTTCATCCCGCTGGTGCTCTACACCCAGGTCGTGCTGATTCGCAACACGGTCGCGGCGATTCGCTCGGTTGATCCGACGCTGGTCGAGGTGGGCCGCGCGATGGGCATGAGCAATCTCCAGGTGCAGTTGCGTGTGGTGCTGCCGCTGGCGGCGCCCATCATCATCGCGGGCATTCGCGTCGCCACCGTCACCACCATCGGCATCGCGGCGATTGGCTCGCTGTTCGGCACGTACAATCTCGGCTACCTCATCACCGATGGGCTGGCCCTCAGCTATAGAGACATGATCCTGGCGGGCGCGATCGTGCTGACGATTCTGGCGCTGGGAACCGATCTGCTGCTGCTGGGTGTGCAGAATCTCATCAATCGCGGTGGCGTCGCCGTCATCGCAGCGAGCTAGAAAGGAGACGAGTGTGCCACCGACCTCCCTGCAACAAATGCTCGCCTTCATCACTAGCCCGCAAAACAAATTCGGCGTGGAGACCTGGGCGACGCTGGAGCTGTCGATTGTGCCGATTCTGCTGGCGATTCTGATTGGCGTACCGCTGGGCATCGCGTTAGCCCAGCGCCCCATTGCGGCTTTCATCGCCACCAATACCAGCGGCCTGGTGCGCGCCATCCCAACGCTGGCAGTGCTGGCAGTGCTGGCGGTAGTGCCAGGTATAGGTATCGGCTTCAGGCCATCAGTAGTCGCACTCACGTTGTTGGGCATCCCGCCGATCCTGCTCAATACCATCACCGGGCTGCGCAGCATCGATCCGGCGACGGTGGATGCGGCGCGTGGCATGGGCATGACTCGCTGGCAGATCCTCTCGCGCGTGCAGTTGCCGCTGATGGCGCCAGTGCTGGCGGCTGGGGTGCGAACAGCCGCCGTGCAGATCGTCGCCACCGTGCCAATCGCCGCGTTGATTGGCGGCGGCGGCTACGGCGACTACATCCTGCTCGGGCTGGATAACTTCCAGTTGACGCCGCTGCTGGTCGGCGGCATTGGCATCGCAATTCTGGCCCTCCTCACAGAACTGCTATTGGCGCAGGCGCAGCGCGCGCTGACGCCCGCAGGGCTGCGGATCGCTGCAGTGAGCGATCAGGCGGCGGAGGCGTCGAGCGGCGCAGCGAGCGAGACGGCGGGGAGCGCGTCCCTCGCCGCGTGAGACATGATCCGCGCAGTGGCGGCGCTTCTGGCGCGCCCTGGCGGAAGGCGCGAAGTTTTACCGAACGCTTGAAGTTGATGTGAGATGCGCGGCGGGACGTCCCCGTCGCGACAGGACAGGAGATACCACGGATGCGATTACTACGGTCACGCGGCGTGCTCTCAGCGGCCTTGTTGGCGCTGGCGCTCGCCCTGCCGCTTGCGGCCTGCGGGAGCAGCGGCTCTGGCTCGGGCAAGCCCGGGTCGGGCGTCACCGTCGTCGTGGGGAGCAAGCTCGACCCCGACGGGCAGTTGCTGGGCGAGATGTACGCCCTGCTGCTGCAGAATCAGGGCTATACGGTGACGACGAAGCTCGCGCTGGGCCAGACACCCGTGCTCTTCAACGCCATCAAGAGCGGCGCCATCGACATCTATCCGGAGTTCACCGGAACGGCGGCCACTCGCTTGAACATTCCAGCCACCCAGGACGCGCAAGCGCTCTTCAACTCCGTCAAGAGCGCCGACGAGTCGCAGAATCATCTTACCTGGCTGGACGCCGCCTATGGGCTGAACGACAGCTATGCCATCTGCACCTCGCAGCAGGTCTCTAGCTCGAAGAGCCTCACCACGCTCGACCAACTCACCACTATGGGAAGCAGCCTGACAGTCGCTTCCCCGCAGGATGGCATCGATGCGGCGGTGAATCCGGTGCAGAACGGCTACGGCTTCAAGTTCAAGAACGTCACGCAGATCAGCGAGCCGCTGGGCTTCGACGCCGTGAAGCAAGGGTCAGCAGACGTCAACGTCTGCTACACGTCGGATCCTGCCATCGTCGTCAACAACTTCGTCGTCCTCAAGGACTCGAAGAACGTCTTCCCGATTTACAATCCTGCTCCGGTGGTGCGCGATAGCGTCATGCAAAAGTCGCCAGCCATCGCGACCACGCTCAATGCGCTGGCTCCGAAGCTGACGACCGCCGCGCAGATAGCGCTCATCAAGCAGGTCGCCGTTGACCACCAGTCGGTGGTGTCGGTCGCCAAAACCTTCCTCCAGCAGCAGGGCTTGCTGCCGAAGTAATCGATGTACTCTCTGCCAGGGGCCGGCGTTTCACCGCAACGCCTGCCCCTGGCGCCACCATCGCAGGCCGTGACATCCGATTGGATGTCATGGCCTGCGTCCGCATGGGCACTGTGCGCTCGTCCACGTATGGCGGTGATACTCAGGCCGCAGACGTGATACACTCCAGAGTTGAGGCTGCGCTTCTGCTTCGTGACGGGGCGCTTCGTGACCATCGGAGGGCAACATGGATCAGGACACGATCATCCGCTACATCTCGGAAACGTTTGCGGGCATCGAGGTTCTCAGGCCAGCGGATGGTTCTGGCGCAGGCGACACGTTCTTCTACTATGACCCCCAGCGCGACCTCGACCCCTCACATCGACTACCGTTCGCCACGATTGTCACCAAAGACTACGGCGAGTATGACAACTCATCGCGCCTGGATCGCCCAGGGGTCTATCGGCTCAATATCGGCGTAGGAAGAGAAACGTTCCGTTCACTCTTTGGCTATGCCCCCGGCGAGACTCGGAACGCGAGCGCCGACTTCGACTTCGCGGCGCTGGATCGCGTGATGCCGCATCCAGTCTATGAGCCGCAGATGTGGGTGTGTGTCCTCAATCCTGGTTCAGCGACATTCGAGACGGTCAAGTCGTTGCTGGCCGAAGCCTACACTATCGTCACCGCCCGCTACGAGAGAAAACAGGCCAGCCACGAGTGATACGGTTTCCTTGGCGGTGCCCGTACAATTGAGACATGGGCAGACACATTCATCTGGCGCCGCATTTGAGCGCCACTGATCTTGAGCAGCGGTATCGCGGGGCGTATGAGCCTCTGGAGCGCACCTGGTGGCAGATTCTCTGGCTTCTTGCCAAGGGGCAGACGGCGACCGCTGTCGCTGAGAGTACGGGCTATACCCGCGCTTGGATTGGGCAGATCGCCAAGCGCTACAACGGGCAGGGGCTGGAGGGCATGATCAATCGGCGGCACACCACGTCCTGGCGGGCGCCGCGGATGCTCTCGGCCGCGCAGCAGGAGGAGCTGCGGGTAGCGCTGGCAGGCCCGGCTCCCGACGGCGCCAAGCGCTGGCGGGCACGCGACGTGGCCGACTGGATCGTGGCCAAGCTGGGACGCCCAGTGGCGACCCAGCGGGGCTGGGACTATTTGCAGCGCCTCAAGCACAGCCTCCAAGCGCCGCGCCCGCGCCACGCTCTGGCCGACGCCGAGCAGCAAGAGACCTTCAAAAAAAGCTAAGGCCACTGCTGCAGGCAGTGGCGACGGCGTTTCCCCACGCCCAGGTGGAGCTGTGGGCCACCGACGAACATCGCATCGGCCTCAAAACCACTCCTACGGCGCATCTGGGCGCCGATTGGCCAGCGGCCGGTCGCCATGGTGCAGCATCGCTATGCCTGGCGCTATCTGGTCGGCTTTGTCCATCCCGCCTCAGGGCACACCATCTTCCACCTGGCGACCACCGTCAGTATCCCGCTCTTTGAAGTGGAACTGGCCGCGTTTGCGCGCCAGGTCGGCGCTGGTCCTGACAAGCAGATTGTGTTGGTGCTCGACTGCGCAGGGTGGCATACCAGCCTGAAGCTGCGCGTGCCTGACCATGTGCATCTGCTTTTCCTGCCGCCCTATTCGCCTGAATTGCAGCCAGCTGAGCATCTCTGGCCGCTGACGAATGCGGCGCTGGTCAACCAGCATTTCGCTTCCATCGAGCAACTCAAAGATGCCCAGTTTGCCCGCTGCGTTGCGCTCCAACAGCAGCCCGATCTCGTCCGCTCGGCTACCTGCTTCCACTGGTGGCCCAGGCGCCTTCATAAACGCCGAGGACCGAGACGGAACTGATAGGAGGACATGCGCAGGACGCATACCCCTGTCGCGTCGGTCGTCGGCATCAGCGCCAGTCAAGTCCCGCACTGCAAGTCCCGAACGCATGGGGCGTGAAGCCCATCTCACTACAAGGACCGACACGGAATCCGTATCACTCGCGCTGCCGAGCCAACAGAACGTTGTGTCTACAAACTGGACCATCTGCACATGGCATGTAATCTGCGTCACCGACTTCATGCATGACCGGTTCACTAATCTAGGATGAACTCAGGAAAGGAAGCCATGACGCCGTGCTTCGTACCCGCGACTCGCAACAGTTGACTAGAGGCTCAGTCAGTACGTTCGCCGCATGCTGGGCCTTCGCGAGGATTTATCGTGCCTGGTTACTCTGGGCAGCAGGTCTGGTCATTCTCATCGTGCTGGCAGTACTTGCGCATAGCACTGCGCAATTTCCCGGCGACGCTGCAATTTCTGGGCTGCTACGGCCATTGCGCCGCTCCTTCATCGCCCCAATCATCGAGCTCCCCAGCAATGTGAGTCAGCCGACGCCGGGCGCCATCCTACTCGTCGCTATTGTTGCGCTTCTTGCCGCGCTGCGCCATGTTCGCGAGGCTCTTGCGGCCGCTCTAGGCACATTGGTTTCAGACCTTATCAACGCACTGCTGAACGGTGTTGTTGCGCGGCCCCGCCCCAATAACGTGCATGTACAGACCATCAGCGGCCTAGGCGCGCACAGTTTTCCATCTGGACACGTCGAACATGTCACCGTTCTCTTCGGTTTCCTGTTCTATCTCACGTTTCTCGCACTATATGCGCGGCCAGATCGCAGAGCATGGTTACTGCCCATTCAGATTCTTTGCGTCTACTTCATCGCGCTCATCGGCGTAGGCAGGGTTGTGGAAGGCGACCACCAGCCGAGCGATGTGCTGGCGGGCTATCTGGTTGCTGTGCTCATGCTCCCTCTCGTCATCGCGTTCTATCGCTGGCTAGGTAAGGTGTGGCAGCGTCATCAGTTGCGCAAAGAGGGCCAGGTAGCTGTCCCGCGCTAGGGAGGGATACCTAGCGCGGGCGCCGGGTCAGGAGCGGCCCACGCGACGGTATCGGGCGGCGGAGGTAACTGGATTTTCTGAACGAGAACGGCACTGCCCTCGTC
>DATAED010000032.1:0-7074 GCA_036258195.1 Ktedonobacterales bacterium | reverse complement strand
CAGCTTGAAGTGCTGGCGCTGATACTCAGCCATGAGAGCGGCATCCTGCTGCAAGAGTTCCTCCGCGCGTTCACACATCGTGCGGAACTTGTACATCGTGAACAGTCGCCCGCGCTCGCCGATCACCTGGCGCGTGTAGATGACGGGGCCGTCGTCTTCCAGCCAGATCAGCGCGGCGATCAGCAACAGCAACGGCGCGCTGAGCAGCAGCGCCAGCAGCGCCGCGCCCATGTCGAGCGCACGCTTGAGGGCAAAGTAGGCGCCGCCGCGTCCACGCCGCCAGGCGCGATACTCCGCCGAGCGGGCGCTCAGCGCCAGCGCCACCAGCGTCGCATCAGCGGCATCAGCGGCGATCGGCGCGACCACAGCGGGCTGATCGACCAGACGTCTCTCCCAGCGCGTAGACAGCGGTGTCGTTGCCTTCATGCGCGTCTCCTCGTCCCTCACAACCACGCTGACACACAGATAACGAGCGTGGGCGCCGCGCGTTGAACGAGTCAACGCATGCGCTCACGTTCGGTTCAGCTGGCGTCTGCTGTTGTTGCGGAATCAAGGAGCTGTTCTGGGGTAGGATCGACCAGCGGCGCTGCGCTGCTCGCCCGGCGAACGCTCCACTCGGCGGCGCCATGTCGCGATGGCGGCCAGAGAGGATGCCCACCGGGCGCGAGCCTGTCGCGCCGCTTACTTGAGACAACGAGCGAGCCATATGAGCGTTACGCGCGGAGACATCGGTCATATTGCCAAATACCCTCCGGTTGGCGCCAGGCTTGCGTACAGGCGACGCCAACGGCTCGCTTTTGGATATACTGTTGAGCAAGAACCGCGTGTCTGCACACGGTTCGGGAGTTTGGAAAGCGAGGAGTCACGTGAAGCACCGAGACACGCACTATTTCCTCTGGTTCATCTTTTTTGGTCTGATCGCGGGCGCCATCTACTACGTCAATCACCACAACACGGTGGATTCCGAGTCCATCTGGCTGCTCGTCTCTGGCCTGCTGGGACTGCTCTTCGGGGCCGACTGGCTGGCGAACGGCAAGTTTGCGCGCTGGTACGACCTCATCATTGGGATCATCTTCGCCGTGGCGGGGCTGGTCGGCATTGCAGCGGGCTTCGGCCTCCATCTGCTCAGCAGCGCGCCCGCCTCCGCCAGCGCGTTCATCAGCCAGACCGCGCTCATCGGCCTGAGCTTGGCCGTGCTTCCGTCGCTTGTCCATGCTGTGTTGGGCTTTAGCTCGCTCAACCACGCCATCCGCAACAAGTGACCGCTGAACCGTGTAGCGCCCTGTCCCGTCGCTCGCGTGAGCGCGCCTGAACACATCCATCCGACCATCAGGCGTCTATCGTCCAGGCGCCGGAGCATCACCGGGCAGTCATCGTCGCAGGCGTCCATTTGGGCGCGCTCGTTCCACCAGCCGCGGGGTCATCTCGTCGGGCCGACGCCCAGCGCGACCCCGCTCGAACACAAAGGAGACCGAGACCGATGTTGAAGCTCGCACTACGCACCATTGGCACGATTCTCGGCTTGCTGGCGTCCGCCCTCGTCTTGATCATCGACATCCTGTACTCGCTCACCAATACCATCGTGAAGGCGTCTGGCGGGACAGGCGTGAACTCCCATTTCTTCATTGGCATCCTGCTGGTCATCGTCGGCGCGGTTGGCGCGTTCCTGGCTGATCCCCTCCCGATGGCCTCAGTCGTGCTGATGCTGATCGCGCTGATCGCCTTCTTCTTCCTGGTCGGCCTGTGGGCCATCATTCCCGCCATCGTCTTCGCGATTGCCATCCTGCTTGTCTTCTTCGACCGCAACCGCGCCAAGGTCAAGGTCAAAGCATAGGCCCAAGCGCCGTGGTTGAGCAACTGAGCGATTGAGCAATTGAACAGGCCGCGAGTCTCTGCTTGAGGAGGTTCGCGGCCCGTTCAATCCCTCCACGAGCGTGGCTCTGAGGATGCTCTCGCGCCGGGCATGCAGCCCGCCGAGGCAAGCGACGAGGGAGAAAGTGGATGAGCGACGATCAAGGCGCCCAGGGCGTGTATGTCTCGCCTTTTGACGAGATTCGCCAGGAAGACGCCGAGGGGAACGAGTATTGGAGCGCACGAGCGCTCGCCGAGACGCTGGGCTACGCGACCAACTACCGCAACTTCCAGCCCGTCATTCGGAAGGCAGAGATTGCCTGCGAAGCCAGTGGCTATGCGGTCGCAGATCATTTTGCGCATGTGCGCAATATGGTCACAATTGGTTCAGGAGCCAGCCGCCGCGTGGAGGATGTGCGCCTCTCACGGTATGCCTGCTACTTGGTGGTGCAGAATGCTGACGCTGAGAAGCCGATTGTGGCGCTGGGGCAGACCTACTAGCGGGGATTCCGAGCGCGCTGGATGACTAGCCGCGCAGGTCGGCGGGCAGGCGCGCGGACAGCAGATGCTTCTGCGTCTTGCCCAGCACGTTGCGTGGCAGCGACTCGACGAAGAGGATGTGGCGCGGCTTCTTGAAGCTGGCCAGTCGCTGGCGGCACCATGCGATCAGCTCCTCGGGCGTGGGCGCCTGGCCGGGCTGTGGCACGACGAACGCGACCACCTGCTCGCCCAGGTCGGCGTCGGGCGCGCCCAGCACGGCCACCTCCGCCACCGCCGGATGCTCCGTCAGCGCGTCTTCGATCTCGCGCGGGTAGATGTTGTAGCCGCCGCTGATGATCAGCTCGCGGGCGCGCCCAGTGATGGTGTAATAGCCGTCGTCGCTGACCCAGCCCAGATCACCCGTCTTGAACCAGCCATCGGGCGTCATCGCCTCCGCCGTGGCGTCGGGGCGATTGAGATAGCCCGCGAAGACGTGCGGGCCGCGCACCTCGATCTCGCCGACCACCGCTGGCGGCAGCGGGTAGCGGCCGTGGGCCTCCACGATGCGCGCCTCCTGACCGGGAAATGGGCCGCCAACCGTGCCAGCGCGGCGCTCGCCATCGTGGGGATTGGTGAGATTCATGCCAGTCTCGGTCATGCCGTAGCGCTCCAGAATGCGCTGGCCAAAGAGCGCCTCGAACTGCGCGAAGAGCTGCGGGCTGAGCGGAGCCGAGCCAGAGACGAAGAGGCGTGGTAGATGCGCTGGCAGCGGACGCCGCTCGGCCTCGGCCACCAGGCGACCATACATCGTGGGGACACCAAAGAACAGGCTGATCTGCGCATCGGCGTCGAAGTCCGCCAGCGTCTCGGCGGCGTCGAAGCGACGGCGCAGCGCCACGCTGCCGCCCATCCACAGCGAGCCGTGCAGGCCGACCATCAGCCCGTGCGCGTGAAAGAGTGGCAAGGTCAGCAGCAGGCGGTCGGAGGGCGTCCAGCGCCAGGCGGTGGTGACGGCGGTGATATTCGCCACCAGATTGCGATGCAGCAGCACAGCGCCCTTGGAGCGCCCGGTCGTGCCAGAGGTGTAGCCGATCACAGCGGGGGTGTCGGCGGCGGGCAGCGCCAGCGCCACAGCAGGCGCGTCGTCGCCCGTGCACAGAAACGCCTCGTAGGCCAGCGCTGGCGGCTCGCTGGCAGACTGGCCCACGATGATGAGGGTGGGCGGTTCGGCGAGATCCAGCATGCGCAGCTCGGCGGCGCCTGCGGGCGAGGTGACACAATAGCGCACGCGGGCGTCGCTCAGGATGTGGCTCAGCTCGACCTGGCGATACTGCGTGTTGATGAGCGTGACGACGCCGCCCGCCAGATTCACGCCCAGGTAGGCGACGGCAAAAGCCGGGCTATTCTCCAGAAAGAGACCCACGCAGTCGCCCGCAGCCAGCCCCGCCAGCCGCAGCGCCCGCGCGAAGCGCTCGACATCGGCAAAGAGCTGTCCATAGCTGATCGTGGCGCCCTCGAAGAGGATGGCGGGGCGCTCTGGCTGGCTGCGCGCATGGCCAGCGACAGCCTCCACCAGCGATTCGACCATCGCGCCGCCTCCCTTGACTGCCCCGACGACTGCCCCGACGACTGGCTCGACGACTGCCCCGACGACTGGCTCGACGACTGGCTCGACGACTGGCTCGACTGAGCGACGGGCGTCGCTATCAACCATAGCACGACCGCTGCTGGCTCGTCGGGCTGGCGCGCTCAGTGGAGATCATGCGGGGAAGAATGGCAGGCCGGGAAGCACATCAGCGGGGGTATACGGCTCAGGGAGGCTGAGCCGTACGAGCGTCATGCCTGTGGCGCTCGGTGGGCTAATCTCCAGCGTCCCGCCCAGGCGCTCGATGGCGCGCTGCTGCTCACGCGCCTGGCGTACCGTTTCAGGTCGTGCCAGAATCGCCTCATACGTCTGCATCCGCATCGCCGGGTCACTCCTTCATGCCGTCCACCCAGGCGCGGATCTTCCGCGCCCAACACCGATGGCGCCCGTTCGTCGCCCCGTATTGTCGCTTGACAGCTATTATATGCTTCTAGGGAATAAGGAACGGTCTACGATCGCGTGGCGCAACGAAGAAGGGATAAGTAATTAATGCGCTGGTTCGGCTGGTTGCGCCGCAAACCCTCCTCGCACGATCCCGCTGGGGAGACACGCGGCATGAACGCTGGTCGGGTGCGCACACGTGGTGTCCCCTATCTGATGCCATACGATGTGGAAGAACTCAATCGGCTGGACTTCCAGCATTACATGCTCCGCGCGACCCTGCGCGGCAACTTTGCGGCGCCGATCAGCGCTCCGACCACCATCCTCGATGTCGGAACTGGCACGGGACGCTGGGCGCGCGAGTTGGCGATGACCTTCCCCAGCGCCTCAGTCATCGGCGTCGATCTCAATCCCCCTCCCGACGATGCGGCTGGCCCGCAGGCGATGGACGACCCACGGCCCGCGAACTGCGCATTTGCGCCAGGCAATATTCTGGAGGGCCTCAGCTTCGCTGATGGAAGCTTCTCCTTTACGCATCAGCGCGCTTTGCTCGCGGCGATTCCGCATGATCGCTGGCCCGCAGTGGCGCGCGAGCTGGCGCGGCTGACAGCGCCTGGCGGCTGGGTGGAATCGCTGGAGGTGACTGAACTCCAGCAAAGCGGCCCCGCCACGACACAGCTCGTCGAATGGCTGCGCGCGGCCCTGGCGCGGCGCGGGGTAGACTTCGCCGATGGCGGACGGGTTGGCGACCATTTAGGAGCCGCAGGCCTTGTCAATGTCAGCACCCGCGCCTTGCGCATGCCCTGTGGCGACTCCGGCGGACGCATCGGCAAGATGCTGGCAGCCGATTGGTTCAGTCTCTTTGAGGCCACACGAGGATTCATGACCGCGATGGGCATGGTCACTCCAGAGGGATTCGATCAGGTCAGCGCGACTGCGCGTGCGGAACTGGCCTCGCCGCACGGGCAATGCTTCATGCCCGTCTACATCGCCTACGGTCAGCGCCCCCGGTAGCAGTGAGCCAGCGCCCGCTCGCTCGATTCACGCTCGATTCACGCTCGCTGCACACCAACCAGCAGCTATTGACAATAGCCACGAAGCGGTGTATAGGTAAAATGTCGTAGTCTGACGTACTGAGACGACGGCCCCACCGCGCTTTCCTCTCGCAGCGTCTCGCTCAGGTTCCAGATGCACGACGCAGGCAGGCTTCGGATGCAGGTCGCTGCGACGCGGGCGCCACAGCGACCAGTTGGATGTGGACGCAGAGGAGACATCGCATGGCGGATGCCCAGGAATCCCCAGAATCCTTCGTCGAAGAACTCGCGCAGCTCCGCGCGACGCTGGCCGCACAGCAAGAAGAACTGGCCACCCAGCGCGCGACCATCGTACAACAGCAGGCGGCCATCGCCGCGCTCCAGCAGGGGAGCGACGCCACAGAGGCGCCGCCCACTGACGCGGACGATGGCGACGCGCTGGCCGAAGCGCCCACGCACAAGACCAGTCGGCGCAGCCTGCTGGTGGGCGCGGCAGGCGTGGCGGCGGCGGGCGCGGCGGCAGCGGCCATCGTCGCCCTCAGCGAGCCGCCAGTGGCGCACGCCGCGAACAACGGCGCCGCCGTCAACAACGCGGCCCACAAAGCCAGCGCCACCAACGCAGCCAACACGACTGGCAGCCCGCTCGTCTTGGGTGGCAGCAATGACGCAGACGCCACGACGATTCTGACCAACACCTCTGGTAGCGCCCCAAGCCCGGTGCTGCAGGTGCAGGCCAATGAGCTTGGTTCGTACGCCACGGCCATCTATGGGTTGGCGTTCGCTGCTGGTGGCGCAGCGCCGGGCGTCAAGAAGGGCAAAGGTGGGTTACCGGTCGGCGCGGTCGTCGCGGGCTTCTCTGGCGCGGGCGGCGGGGGCGCTGTGCCAGCGGCAGGCTCAGGCGGCGGCGCAGGTGGCGTGGCAGTCACTGGCGTCTCGGATATTGGCTGGGGAATGGAGGCCGTATCCTTCAGCAGCGTTGATCTGGTCATGGATGGCACTGGCCGCATGTGGCAATACCCACAATCGCAGGCTGGCGCGCCGACGACGGGTACTAGCCCCTACAATGTGGGCGAATCCATCCGCGACGCCAATGGCGATCTGTGGCTGTGCGTGGGCGCTGGCTTACCAGGTACCTGGGCCAAGGTGGCGACGCTGGCGCCGGGCGCGACCGCTGGCGGCGCGATCACCTACCTCAGCAAGCCCCTGCGCCTGCTCGATACCCGCCCCAACCAGCCCGCCGTCAACCATCCCGGCTCTCCCTACCTGGCGGGCAGCACCCACACCATTACCGTCTCCGGCGCCAGCAATGGCACAGTCACGGTACCTGCCGGGTGTGTCGGCGCGATTGGCAACCTGACCGTGATCGGACAAACGGGCGGTGGCAACTATGTCGAGCTGGTGCCCAGCGGCGTCGGCTTCCAGGGCACCTCCAACCTGAACTTCGCGGCGGGGCAGCTCGTCGCCAACTCCTACAACGTGGGGTTGAATGGCAGCGGCGCGCTCGACATCATCCTGGGCGGCGGCGGCAATGCCGATGTGATCCTCGATCTGTACGCCATCATCGCCTGAGCGGAGGGAACGCATGAGTACTGAAGAACGCAGCGCTGATGAGCTGACGGTGGATACGTCGGCGGCCTCAGCGCTCGAACCGCAGAAGTCCACGCCGAAGCGACCGAAGGGCCA
>DATAED010000031.1:0-2526 GCA_036258195.1 Ktedonobacterales bacterium | reverse complement strand
ATTCAGGTATTGCTCGTCGCCCGGGTTGTTCTTGCCGCGCTCCGTATCGACCCGCGCGTTATAGATGCGGCGCAGCAGCGTCGCCACGATGACCTGCTGGTCACGCTCGTCCACTTCGTTGAGCTGCAAGACGGTACACTGTCCCGGCTTGAGCGCCTCGCGCAGCCCCAGATGATGGTGCGGATCGAAGACCATGTTGTTGTCGCCGAAGCGCTCGTCGATCTTCCAGTGCAGCGCCGCCACCGTGCTGTTGCCGCTGTCGTCGCCGCTCTCGTCGTTCGAGCTGCGCGCCACATCGGAGACGGCGCGCTTCAGCTCCTCTGCCGTCCAGGGCTGTCCCTTCTTGGCGTGGCGCAAGTTGTCATAGGCGCGCCCCAGGAAGTGATGCTGCTTGTCCGTCATGCTGGGCAGCAGGTAGCGCAGATCGCTCAGCGTCAGTGTCGAGAGCCGCACCTTCACCTGATCGTGCTGGTAGACGCGCGTCGCCGCCTGATAGCGCGGGCGTCGCGCCGCGCTGTGCGCGCCGTTACGGGCGGCGCCAGGCTCGCTATCAGCGAACTCGGCGTGGTTGGCCATCTCTTCGAGCGCGCTATATTCGCCGTGTGGATCGATCACCAGCACAGCGGCGCCGTTATACGGGCGCATCAACTCCTCGATGATGACACTGGCGAGGTAGCTCTTGCCCGCGCCGGTGCTGGCGATGATGGCCAGATGCGTGCTGACGAGGTCTTTGACATCCAGCACGATCGGCGCGGCGCCGTCGGGGCGGGTCAGCAGCGAGCCGACCAGCGCGCTGCCCGGCGTGTGCGGCCGCTTGCGCGAGAGCACCGCCGTCAACCAGGCGTCGTCGGCCAGATAAATCGGCGTGCCAGAGCTGGGCGGAATCCACGGGTTGACGAAGGAGCCGAGCGTGAAGTCGTAGTAGCCCATGATGGCGACACTCAGCTCAAAGAGGTCGCTGGCGCGCTGATCGTAGCCCACCAGCGCGGCCACCTGCGATGGCGCCACCGCTGGCTCCGAGAGGAACGTATCGGGGAAGAGCTGCACCGGATCGCGCCGCAGGATGCGTCCCAGCACACGCCGCGCATTCGCCCCGCCCTCCAGCTCATAGTAGACGTACTCGCCATTCTTCAGCAGGCGGGACTCGTCGCGCGAGATGAAGGTGTATTCGTGGATGGTGTCTCCTGGGCCTTTGGTGATGCCGACTGGAGCGGCCTGAGCGGCCTGTGGCCCGGTGGTTGGTTGCATCGCTCGCGCCCTCCATCTCGCGCTAGCCCGCCGACTGCACCTTCAGCCGCCACGCGAAGTTGCGCTTGACGATAGAGAGCAGCGCCTGCTGCTCCGGGAAGAGCGCTTCGAGGCGCTCCGTCACGCGCAGAATGGCCATCGGCAGCAGCGGATTCATCTGGCCGACAGCGTGTGGCAGATAGCCCATGTGCAGATAGGGCTTGCCGCGCGGCTCATCGCTATAGAAATGGAATGCCCGTATCTCGTCGTCATTCAGCGGGCTGACCAGCGCGCCCAGGTCAGGCGCCAGCGCCGGGACGCCATGTGCCATCAGTGGGCGGCCATCGCGGCCAGCCGAGGCGGCGCCGAGCAGCAGAATCGAGACCAGCGTGGCGCGCTCGACCACGTAGTCGGGCGAGAACAGCTCGACCTGCTCGTCATTCGAGAGACGCGGCCCCAGCGCGCCAAATGCCGGATTGAGCAGGATGGTGTCGTAGATCAGCCCGATGGCCCAGCCCGCGCTGGCGGCTGGCGTCTCGCCGAAGGGGGGCAGCGCATCGCCCGGCGCGGGCGCCAGGGTATCGGGTAGCGCGTCGGGCGCCGCAGCGCCAGCGCGCAGCGGGATGCGCACGAAAGAGCCAAAGGCGTAGTCGCTGTGGTTGGGCGGCGCGGCCGTCTCGCCGGGGCCGTAGACCTGGCAGGTGTAGCGCACATGCGACTCCGAGCGCACGATCTTGCCGATCGCCGCGACGCCTGTCCGGCGCGTGTCTCGCGTGTCGCGTGTATCTCGCATTGGTCTGCCCCAGCCTCGCCGCCTGTCGCCAATAGCCGCCGCCTCGCTGCCGCGTTGGCCGCAGTATATCATGCGCCAGCGGGCGCTGACTGGCGCCGGGGACGGTGACAAGGCTACTTCTTGTGTTTCGCGGGCGTCGTAGTGGGCTTCACCGTCGGCGAGACGGTGGGCCGTGGCGTGTGCGTCGGCTCAGCCAGGCCAGGGATATTGGGAAGCTGGCTGGGTAGCTGGATGTGCGCCTGGGCTTCGCGCTGCGCCACCACCACGCCCAGCGGGATCAGCACGATCAGCGCCAGTGTCAGCGCCAGCACGACCGCGCTGCGCATGGGCGAGGGCCGACGGAAGCGGCGCGGGCGTGGCAGCGGGCGCGTGGGCTGGGCGCTGCGCGTGTGCCGACCTGTGATGGCGGTGTACGTCGTGCGCTGCCAGTAGTCATCTTGCTTGAGCCAGGACTGATGGGCTACCGTGGGATGGTCGCCCGCCTCGGAGATGAGCCGATCTGCGGC
>DATAED010000030.1:0-17209 GCA_036258195.1 Ktedonobacterales bacterium | reverse complement strand
GGTGTCCTGCGAGGCGTGATTGAGCGCCACCAGCGAGGCCACCAGCGCGGCGCCATGCCAGGCTGGCTCCCAATACGCGCCGCGTAGCTGACGCAGCAGCGCGCCGACCCCTGCCAGCCCCAGGCTCAGCGCCACCAGCGGGGCCAGCGCGTGCGCGTCTACCACCGCCAGCAGCGTCGCGCCAGCGGGCGCCAGCATCCACAGCGGCGAGGTCTGTCTGCGCTCAGAGGTGGCGGGGCGAGCAGGCGGGGTGGGATTGGCAGGCGTGGCCGACATGGCTGCAGGCCTCAGCGGAATCCTGTCGAGGGTCGTCTGCCAGACGGCGGGTGATGGGGGCGTGGTCAGCGCCTCCACCAGCAGCGCCAGCGCCACGATCAACGCCATCCATCCGCCGATCCCCAGCGCCAGCGGCGCCTGCCCGTACGCCGTTCCGGATGAGTCGGAGACGAGTTCCAGGAAGCCAAAGAAGGTCGCGCAGAGCGTGGCGACGTAGGCCGGAGCGCTGTAGGCGCGACCGAGCCAGCGCCCCAGGATGATTGTCAGCAGCGCCAGGCCGATGGGCAGCGCCGCCACCGCCGCGCCATCGCGATTGGTGATGACAAAAACCATCGCGCCCGCCGAAGCGAAGATCGACGCCGGGCCGCCCGCCAGCAGCGGCTGCCGCTCCAACCGCGAGACCACCAGCGCCAGCAGCGCATAGACGCCCAGGAAGAGCGCGCCGTAGACGAGCGAATGGCCACCGCTGAGCAAGATCGAGGAGACCACAGCGGCCAGCAGCGCCGTCACCTGCATGGGGCTGCGCAGCCGCCGCACCTGTGCGCCGCTCGGCGCGCGCTTCAGCGCCAGCCCCAGCGCCCACAGCGCCACCGCCGGATAGCCCATCAGCGTGGCGTATTGCGCCAGCACGCCGGGGAAGTGATCGCTCGTGTTGAGGAGCTGCGCGCTCGGAATCGTCGCGGTGTAGAAGGCGTTCAGCCCCAGCAGCAGGAAGATGCCCGCGAACAGCCCCCACGGGAACGCCGCCAGCGGCCCGCCGCGCAGCGCGAACGTCAGCCCCATCACCACGGCCACCGCGCAGGCTACGATCAGTGGCGTATCAGGGATCGGCACGCTCGCCGCCAAAATGGCGGCGATGACGATCAGTCCGGCGGCCAATACCTGCACGGCGATGCGCAGCCCCTCGCGTGCGGGCGCCCGCACGCGCAGCGCCTCAGCCGCCAGCGCCTCAGCCAGCGCCACAACGGCCAGCGAGTACGCGATGGCGCCCAGCGAGGCGTGCAGCCAGGCGGCCACGGCGACATCGGCCAGCGCCACCGACGCCGCCGCCAGCCAGTCGAGCATAGCGACGGTGGGGTCGTCGGAGAGCATGCGGATGCGGCGCGCGGCGCGGCTCCAGGCGGCCAGCAGCGCCGTCAGCGCGCAGGCGGCCAGGGCAAAGGCGGCCCGCGTCTCATCGCCCGACCCGGCAAACGCGCTGCCCGCGGTCTGCAAGCCCAGCGCCACTGTGGCGAAGCTGCCAAGCATGAGCAGCCCCGCGCTGAACTGTGTGGCGGAGGGCTCCAGCGTCGCCAGCGAGTCAGCGTCTGGCGCGCGTCGCCGCAGGAAATGCGGCGTCAGCAGCGCCAGCCCCACCAGCGTCGTCACAGGAATCCACCACGAGGTGATCAATCCGGCCCACGGCGGGATGGCCAGCGCCGAGAGCAGCAGCGCCGCCCAGCCGAGGTAGGCGTAGGTGACGAAGCGGGTGCGCGCCCCCAGCGAGAGATAGACCGCCGCCGCGTAGGCCGCCGCCAGGCAGACCGTGCCGGAGATGGGGAAGCCGCGGGATTGCAGCTCGAAGCGGTAGACCGCCAGCGCCGCCAGCGGTGTCATCAGCGCGAAGACGCCCAGATAGACGCGCCCGACGGTGCGCAGGCTGGTGGAGCGTCGCAGCGCCATGCCCAGCAGCCCAAAGATGAGGTAGACGACCACCACTCCCGCCAGCTTGACGCCATCTGGCAGCGCCTGCCAGCCGCCCACCTCGAAGGTCAACGTGGCGATCAGCAGCAGGAAGCCGCCCAGATACGCCATCACCGCGATGGCCTGCTCGGCGATGAACGCCCGCCACGAGAAGACTGGCCCGTGTGGCTCGGGCGCCGCGATGGCGGCTGCGGCGGCTACTGGCGCGACCGGCGCGGCGACCGGCGCGACCGGCGTTGCGGCGACTGGCTGGCTGGCTGGCGTCAGCGGAACTGTGACCGGCGCGGACGCGCCCATCGCCGCTGCTGCGCCGCTGGTGGCCGCGCGCGATGCGCGCTCGGCGAGGTAGCGCTCGCGGATGGTGTCGCGCAGCGATTGCACCGTGGCGCCGCCCAGCCCCGCCGCGATCTGCGCATCCAGCTCGGTGAGCAGCGTATAGAGGCGTTGCAGCACTGCGACCAGCGCGGGATCCACCGGCTCGCCGCAGCGCACGCAGTAGCGCGTACCCGGCGCATTGGCCTGGTGACAGTTTGAGCAGATCAGTCCACCATCTGAGGCGCCCATATGCGACTCCCATTTCTCTGTGCGCGTCCGTAGCGGCTGGCGTAGCGTCCGAGGTCAGCGAGTGTGGCAGCCTTCCAGCAAGCTTACCTTTTCTAGCAGTACGTCGCGTGTGACCTCAGTCACTCATGCGCCGCCAGATTTGCCTGCTTGGCGCCTCGCCCTACGCTGTAGAACGAACGAGAGCGAATTGGCGCCATCGTTGCGCACGCTCTACGCAAATCGTCACATCGTCACATGCGTTCCCCATCTGGCTCCAAGGGCTCAACGGATTGAGCGGGATGACACATGGGATCGCAGCGCCGAGCACGGCCACATCAGGCCGCACACGTAAGAGGAGACCGCATGTCGGAACACGATCAGCGTGGATTCGCCTCGATGGATGAGCAGCGCCGCCGCCGGATCGCCAGCGAAGGCGGCAAGGCCTCGCATCGGCGCGGCAAAGCCCATGAATTCAGCTCGGAGGAAGCGCGCAACGCGGGGCGCAAAGGTGGCCAGGTCGCCCATCAGCGCGGCAGGGCGCACACCTTTAGCTCGGAAGAAGCGCGCAGCGCGGGGCGCAAGGGTGGCATGGAGGTGAGCAGGGATCGCCAGCATATGTCCGCCATCGGACGCAAAGGCGGCATGGGCGTCCACGTCGCGCCTGAGCTATCGAACGACCGCGCGCCACACAACGGCTACCATCCCGAGATGGAGGATCGCCGTATCGCCGATGCCCGCAGCTAGACTGGTCGTCGCCGCGACCTCAAACGAACACCCCCAGGCGCGCAACGTGTGCGCGTACCTGGGGGTGTCGTGTATGGGAAGCGTTCTGGCTCCCCGGACAGGATTCGAACCTGTAACCTTGCGGTTAACAGCCGCCTGCTCTACCGTTGAGCTACCGAGGATCATGCGCTGCGACCGCTGACCAGGGCGCGCCCACCAGAGTACGCCCATTCTGCGTCACAGCGAGGTGAAGTATACACCTGCGGGCCGCGAGCCGTCAAGCAAAATGACCGCGCGCCATCTGGCTCCATCTGGCGCCATCCGTGGCTACATCCGGCGCAGCGACTGGCGGGCCAGCAGCATCCCGACGATGATCGCCAGCAGGCCAACGAACATCCACTCGATGCGGAAGGTGTCGACGTCATAGACCTTTTCGAGAAGGAGCACCACTTCTTTGGACGCGCCGAAGACGAAGCTGCCAGCGCCAATCACCACCAATGCGATGCTCGCCAGATAGCCGACGAGCCGCCGCAACTCGGCATTCGATGGGCTGATGACGTTGGTTCCCAGGTACGCCAGCGCCGCGATGACAATGATGGCGCCGATCAACGTCGAGGGCTGATACATCAATGAATTGAAGATTGTATTGATGAAGTCCATTGCGTTTCCCCCCATCTCCCACTGAACCGAGCCACGCTCTGGCTACGCTCCAGACGGGCTCCGGTCTGGCTGGCCCCAACCCCTCCAGCCCCTATACGAGCGTCTCACATGATCCGCCGATCAGCGCCGTGACACGCTAGCGACCACATTGTAGCCTGTCTGGCAAGTGTTGTCCTGCGCACGATATCGTATGCGGCCCCCGCATACGCGCACACCGACATTTCCGTCTGTTTTGCGTACTTCAGACATAGCGCCTCTCTGGTATCATAGTCTCGGCCACGCGCGCTGGCGCAGGCTCACGATGACCGGGGAAGATGGGGATAGCGCTGTGAAGTTTCGCATCTGGCACATCACGTTGCTGCTCGCGCCCGCTGCGCTCGCGCTGTACTGGTACAACACGAATGGGGCGACGACCGGCAAGCTCACCTTCTGGCTCTTTGGCGTCTCGCTGCTCGCCCTGCTGCCACTGGCGCAATTCAATGGCGATCTGGTTGAGGCGCTGACACGCGGGCGCACGCAGATCGTGGCGGGCCTGATGAACGCCCTGCTGGGCAACATTCCAGAGATTGCCATCGGCTTCTGGCTGCTGATGCAGGTTGTGCGGCATCCGGACCTGACCGACCCGAACTATACGATTGTGCATGGCCTGCTGCTCGGCTCGGTCATCGGCAATATCCTGCTGACCCTGGGGCTGGCCACCTTCGCGGGCGCCTGGCGGCATGGCCGCCTGCGCTTCAGCCAGGAGCGTGCGGCGGGATTCGCCTCGATGCTGGGGCTGGCGGTGGTGGGCCTGGCGCTGCCGACGCTGGCGACCGCCTTCGCCGACCATGGCAAAGAGCTGCTCGGCTCCTCCACCGAAGAGGCGGTAAGCCTGGTCGTCTGCGCCATCCTGCTCATCAGCTACCTCGCCTACGTCCTCGTCGAATACTTCCACATCGGCGACCGTCTCGTCGCCGAGCGGGCTGAGGAGGAAGAGGCCAGAGGACGCGACATCACAGCGGCGGAAGAGGCCGCCATCAAGCGTCTGGTTGAGGCCAAAGCCGAGCGCGCCAGCGAGCTGGCCGCCGACGGCGAGCAGGCGCTGGGGACGGGAGCCACGGCGCTGGCGCTGTTCGCGCTGGTCGTCTCCATCGGCGCGATTGCGGGGGTCTGCGCGACGCTGGTGACGACGACCGATCGCGTCATCGTGGCCAGCCCATTGCTCACGCCGCTCTCCTTTGGCCTGATCGTGCTGCCGATCATCTGCAACTTCGGCGAGCTACTGGAGGCGACCCAGATGGCCTGGGGCAAGCGCATGGAAGAGGCGATGGAGGTGGCGGCAGGCTCCAGCGTGCAGGTGCCGCTCTTCGTCACGCCTGTGCTGGTCTTCGTTGGCTTCGGGTTGGCGCTGCTCACGCCGGGCTTGCAGCAGTTCACGCTGGTCTTCAAGCCGCTGGAGTTGGTGACGGTGGGGCTGGTGGTCTTCGTCTACGCGCTGGTGAATTTGGACGGCGAGACGACCTGGCTCGAAGGGCTGCAACTCTGCGCCTTCTACGCCATGATCGCGTTGACGGCCTTCGCGCTGCCGGGCAGATAGCGGAGAACGCGGCCAGATTGGCGCCGCATGGCTCTGCGTGGCTCAGATTGGCTCAGATTGGC
The DNA here is from genome assembly GCA_036258195.1 of Ktedonobacterales bacterium. Taxonomy (GTDB): domain Bacteria; phylum Chloroflexota; class Ktedonobacteria; order Ktedonobacterales; family JADMIN01; genus JAKAIY01. The sequence goes on along the minus strand of DATAED010000030.1, from coordinate 11,686 downwards.
GCCGCATGTGTGATAGCATGGGCTGTGGCGCCACGGCTGAGCGGCGCCCACCGATGGCACACCGCAGCAGGAGGGTCAGCGCCGTCTATGAGCGCCAGCGAGGGACAAGCCGCCACGATGATGATGGCCGAGCGCTATCGCGCGCTGGCGCGGGTAGGCGTCGGCGGCACGGCGGTCGTCTTTCGTTGCCGCGACCTGCACACCCAGCGCGTGGTCGCCGTGAAGGCGCTCAAGCCCAACGCCTCCAACGCCACCGATGAGGCGGCGTCGCGGTTCCGGCGCGAGGCGCGACTGGCGGGGCGGCTCTCGCATCCGAATATCGTGCGGGTGCTCGATTACGGCTACACCATGCCTGTGCTCGTCGGCTCGCAGGCCCACTGGACGGATGACCCCGACAAGCCGGTGCCCTATCTGGCGATGGAGTATATCTACGGGCCGACGCTCAAGGACCTCCTCAAGCGGGTTGGTCCGCTGCCGCTCGACTGGGTCTGGAGCATCGGCGACCAGATGTGCGCGGCGCTGGCGGTGGCGCACTCGGTCGGCGTGGTGCATCGCGATGTGAAGCCGCAGAACATCATGCTGATCGATTCGCCGCTGGAGCTGCTGCCCAAGCTGGCGGATTTCGGCATCGCACGGCTGATCGGCGGCGACATCACGGCGCTGACGGCGACAGGCCAGGTGATCGGCACGCCCGACTACCTCTCGCCAGAGCAGGTGCTTGGCGAGCCGGGCGGGCCATCCTCCGACCTCTATTCGCTGGGCATCGTGCTATATGAGCTGATTACGGGGCGGTTGCCATTCGAGGCCGAGACCCCACTGGCGGCGGCCTCCAAGCGCATGATGGTGGATGCGCCGCCGCTGACGGTCTTTCGCCGCGACACGCCTGCCGCGCTGCAGGAGGTGATTCTGGTGGCGCTCCAGCGCGAGATGTCGGAGCGCTTCCAGAGCGCGATGGAGTTCGCCGAGGCGCTGCGCTGGAGTCGCGCGCATTCCCCGGAGCCGCCCGAGACGCCGCGCGGCGCGTGGCTAGCGCCGAGCGCCTCGGCGCCACGCCAGCCCACCCCGCCCACGCCATCCGCCGACGACCAGGCCGACCCGGTAGAGCCAGAGCCAGCGGCGGTGGACGTGGAGGGCGAGCTGGATCTCTCGCAGCAGCCCACCATCCTGCGAGTGCGCAGCGACTGGGCGCCCGATGAAGCGTCGCAGCCAGGCGACGCCGACTAGGGTGGCGCCCGAAGTAATCGGCGGCGTTGAGAAGCTGGCGGTTGAAACCGCACCTGGGAGGCCTGCGGGCCGCAAAGCTCGGCTCCGCCAGCCGCCTGCGCAGACTGGAACGAGTCCGCCTCCCAGGCGCGACTTCAGTCGCCAGCAGCCGGGCGACGCTGATTAGCCATCACTCTACGCAATCTTGCGGCGCTGACGACTTTGGGGCGGCTATCGGCTAACCGGGCGCACGGCTTGCGCGTATAATCAGATGGAACGACACGACCGATTGGTTTCCCCACCACGGCGGTGAGGATGGCGCGCGCTCCCCAGCGCAGGACGCTCCTGTGGGCGCGCACGCGGGCCACGACGCGCCCGCACACAGCAGCATGGCAGGGTATCCGAGCGAACGAACACACAACGCGCTCCTGCGACGCCGCGAGGATGTAGCGCCGCATCGAAATCGCCTGCCGCTGCGCGCATGACCCAGAGAACGAGGGTAGCAGTATCGCGGCCATGCATGGCCGCGAGCGCAAAGGTTGAGACGGTAGATAGCAAGAAAGAAAGGCGAGACAGACATGAACAAGGCGCAGGTAATTGGCATCGTGACGGGAGTGACGGTCGGGCTGCTGGGCGTGGCCGTTGGCGTGGCGCTGGCCCGCGAGGAAGGCCGTGCGGCGGCGCGCAAGTGGCTGGCGCAGTCGGGCGATCTGGCGCAGAAGGGTCAGCAGCGCGCGGTGGCCATGAGCCAGCAGGCGCGTCAGGTGGCGGCGGACAAGGCTCCGCAGGTGCGCGACCGCCTGAGCACGATGATCTCGCCCGCCACGCAGAAGACGGCGGACGCTCTCAACGCGGCGCTGACGCGCACCGGCCTCAACAGCAAGTCTGAGTCGTCGGTGGAGGCGTAATCGCCTCCCACGACGCCATCTAACGACATCGAAGCGGCGACTCGCTCCCATCTGCGGAGGATCGCCGCTTCGTCGTGTTCGACCGCCAGCCCAGCGCTCCTGTGTCGCATCGCGACACTTTCCGTCGCCAGCTATGCGATATCTCACAAGACAGGTGAGCGCTCGTATGCTACGGTATGCGCGACAGTCGCTACCGTGAACGCGTAGCGACTGGAGGGGAAGAGAACAGGTGGTGACACAGATGGCTCAGAGGATTTGGCGAGGGCTGGCGTGCGCGCTGATGGCGCCATTGCTGATAGTGGCGCTCGTGGGCGTCGCTGGCTGCGCGACATCGGATCTGGGCGGGCAGTCGCCGCAGACGACGGCGACCTCGGCGCCGCCGACCCTGCCCGCTGCCACGCAAGTCGCCACCCGCACGCCTACTCCCGCCCCGGCGGCCAGCACGAACTGCCAGCCCAACCAGCTCACCTTCAGCGTCAAGAGCGCAGGCGGGGCCGCCGGGCACATCGGGCAGATGGGCAAGTTCACCAACTCCTCGACCGCCACCTGCACGCTCTACGGCTTCCCCGGCGCGGTCATGCTCGACGCTCAGCATCAGCCGATGACCACCCATGCGCTGTGGCAGACCAGCGCCTATATGTACTCCAACCAGATGAAGCAATTGGTGACGCTGGCGCCGGGCGCGTCGGCCTACTTCGCCGTGACGTGGTCGGATGTCACCGTCGGCTCGGTGACAAGCTGCCCGACCTCCAGCTACCTCTCGGTGACGCCGCCCAACGACTTCAGCGTGCTGACCATCGCTGACCAGATCACGTCCTGCGATAGCAATCTGACCATCTCGCCCGTCGAGCCAACCGCCTTCATGGGCGGCTGAGGATTGGCGCACTACTGGAATGGGAGGGGATGATGCGTATGACGGATTCGATCTGGCGAGCGATTGCGCAGCGGGCTGCGCTGGGGCTGGCGCTCATCGTGGGCCTGGCGGGGTGCGCCGGGCAAGCCGCGACGAGCTCTGGCCCGGCGGCGACCAGCGCGCCCTCCATGACCGCCGCACCGGCGCCCTCGCCGACGGCGACATTCGTCGTGCTGCCCGACGCCTCCAGCTCCTATGGGCCAGCGTGCGTGGCCAGCCAGCTCAAGCTCTCGTTCGCGATCAACTTTTCCGCAAGCACTGAGATGGGAACGGTGACGAATACCTCGACTTCGGCCTGCTCGCTGTTCGGCTTCCCCGGCGCCGAGTTGTTCGACGCTTCCCAACCGATCAGGTTGCAGGTGTTGCAGGCGACCTCATCGCCGCCATGGGGTGGCGTATTTCCGGAGCAGCGCATCCAGCTTGCTCCGGGCGCGGCGGCCTATTTCGCCGTGCAGTGGTCATCAGCGACCTCTGGCACAGCGTCGAGTTGTCCCACTGTGGTCCACTTTGTGATGACGCTGCCCAATGACACCGCGTCAGTCGTCGCCAGCGACCCGATTCACGTCTGTGGCGACTCCATGACCATCTCGCCGTTCCAGCCCGCGCCGTTCATAGCATCCTGACGCGCCCTTATCCCTGCCCCTCGCCCTCTGAACGAGGGGAGATGTGCGCCGTCTGCGCCAGGCCGATCACCTGATTGACCGGGCCGCTGCCCATCACCAACAGCGCATCGCCGGGCTGGCGCATCTGATCGAGCAGCGCGGCGGTCTGGGGGAAGTCGCCACCATAGCGCGCGGCCTGCGGCTTGTGGGCGAAGCCGGGCTGCGCCTGCACCGCGCGCACGAGATCGGAGCCGTGGATGAGGCCGGTATCGCGCTCGCGTGAGGGCTGTATCTCCACGACGACCACCTCATCCGCCGTGGCCAGCGCCTCGGCGAAGGGCGCCAGGAAGCGCTGGAGGCGCGTGTAGAGCGTCGGCTGGAAGATGGCGACGAGGCGCCGCCCCGGGAAGCGCTGGCGCGCGGCGGCGATGGTCAGCGCGACGGCGTGCGGGTGATGGGCGTAGTCGTCCACCCAGACTACATCGCCATCGTCCGTGATCTCGAAGCGTCGCCGCAGCCCGTCGAATTCGCCCAGGGCGCGCACGATCACCTCTGGCGCCACGCCCAGCACGCTGGCGGTCGCCGCCGCCGCGACGGCATTGGCGACGTTGTGGCGCCCCGGCTGACGGAGGGTGACGCGGCCCAGCGAACGGTCATCCAGCAGCAGCTCGAAGCTGGTCTGCGCCCCCTCGCGCACGTCGCGCGCCATCGCATCGGCGTGACTGCCCTCCACCGAGAACGTGCGGACGACGCCGGGCCAGTCGGCGCCGAGCTGCGCCACGGTGTCGCGGCAGCCGGGGCTGTCGGCGCTGGTGACGATGGTCGGCGGCGGCGCACCCTCGCCAGCGGGCGCCAGATCCATCCCCCGCAGGAACTGCGCGAAGGCGTCGCGAATCTCCTCATACGAGCGGAAGAACTCGGGGTGGTCGTACTCCACCTCGGTCAGTGTGACGACGCGCGGGTGATACGAGAGGAAGTTATAGTTGAATTCGTCGGCCTCGTTGACGAAGTAGCGGCCCTTGCCAGGGCGCACATTGGAGTCCCACGCGCGCACGATATCACCCACCTCGACGGTGGGATCGAGGTCGGCGGCGATCAACATGGCGCCGAGCAGCGCGCTGACCGAGCCTTTGCCATGCACGCCCGCCACCGAGACGCCGATGTGGCCGCGCATCAGCAGGCCCAGCAGCGGCTGCCACTGCGCTACGGGGATGCCCAGCGCCTGCGCCGCCAGCAACTCCGGATGATCGGGGAAGAGGAAGGTGACGGCGGGATTGGTGACGACGAGATCGGCGCCGACGACATGCGCGTTGTCGTGACCGACGGTGATGGGGATGCCCGCCTCCTCCAGCATGGCGCCGAGCGAGGTGGGCGTGCGGTCGCAGCCCGTCACCAGCGCGCCCGCCGCATGCGCCACCAGCAGCCCGGCGGAGATGCCATGCCCGCCCGCGCCGACCGCATGGATGCGCTTGCCACGCACGCCATCCGGGAAGGCGCGCTCCAGCTCCGCGAGATCCGCGAGCCGCGCCGCCTGCCGCTGATCGTCCACCGCATCCGATGTGCTCATGCGCCTGTCTCTCCGTGTATTGCCAGTAATTGCCCACCGGGCGAGCGCCCTCACCCCAGCCCTCTCCCAGAGGGAGAGGGAGCCGGAGGATTCGTGTATGTCGCGCTGGTCGGCCCTCGGCCAGCATGCGCGCTGTAGCTCCCCTCTCTCGCCTCGGCGGGGGAGGGGGCCAGCCCCGCCATTGTACCATGACGCCCTCCCGCGCCCCGGACTCCCCGCGCTTGACATCCGCCAGCCGCGCAGCTAACATATCAGCACGGAATGATGTGTGTAGTGATGTAGGGGTACGGCGACATGGAAGGGCATCAGAGCCAGCAGCGGTTGATCGCGCTGACGCAGGCGCTCGCCGACCCGCTGCGGCTCGACATCCTGCGCGAGCTGCTGGGCGGCCCGGCCACCGTCTCGGAGCTGACCGCGCTGACGGGCGCGACCCAGCCCAACATCTCGAATCATCTGGCGCTGCTGCGCGAGCGCGGCCTCGTGCGCGCCACCCGCGAGGGACGCCAGATGCGCTATGAGGTACGCGACCCGGCGGTGGCGGCGCTGATCGAGGCGCTGGCGGTGGCGGCGCAGGCTCCGCAGACCGTGCGAGCAGCCGAGCGCCCGACGCCGCCGCTGGCGCGCGCGCGGCTTTGCTACGATCATCTGGCCGGGCAGGTCGGCGTGGCGCTCTTCGATGCGCTGGTGGCGCGGGACGCCATCCAACTGGCTCCGGCGGCGTCTGGTCGCGCGAGGGGCGCCGGGCGGTCCGGGCCATCGGCAGTGGTGGAGCTGGGGCCAGCGGGCGCGGCGACCTTCGCTGCATTGGGCGTCGCGGTGGACGAGGCGCGGCGCGCCAAGCGGCGATTCGCCTACGCCTGTGTGGATTGGACGGAGCGGCGGCCGCATCTGGGCGGCGCGTTGGGGGCGGCGCTGGCCCGCACAGCGCAGGAGCGTGGCTGGGTGACGCGCCAGCCTGCCACTCGCGCGCTGATCGTCACCGAGGCAGGCTGGCAGGCGCTGCGCGAGCGCTTCGGCGTGGAGCTGGCCAATGAGTCGATTCATGAGGAGGCTCGATGAGCGCACATGAGAGCACGTCGGCGGCGGCGACTGTGGCGACCACGCCAGCGGAAGCGAGCGCAGCGGGCGGCGCCCATCAGTTCGCGCTGGCGCTGCCGGGGCCGCTCGACATCGCCGCCTCGCTGGAGATGTTTCGTCGGACGGGCGATGATCTGCTGGATCGCTGGGACGGCGCCTGGCTGATCCGCACGCTGCGGGTGGGCCAGCGCCTCATCCCCTACGCCGCCCTGGCGCGCGGGACGGTAGAGGCGCCCGCGCTGCTGGTGGAGGCGCCGCAGGCGGAAGACCACGCGGCTGTGAAGGCGGCGCTGCTGGCGACCTTCGTCCAGCCGCCAGCGGAGCAGTACGCCGCGCTGCTGCGCGCCGACGCGGTGGTGGCGGCGCTGGATGTGCGCTATCCGGGACTGCGCCCAGCGCGCCAGTTCGACCTGTACGCGGCGCTGGTCCGCTGCATCAGCGCGCAGCAGGTCAATCTGCGCTGGGCGACCACGACGCGCCGCCGCCTGGCGGAAGCCTTTGGCGAGCGCCACACCGTCGGCGAGCGCGCGGTCTACAGCCTGAGCGCGAAGCGCATGGCGGGCGTGAGCGTGGCCGAGCTGCGGGCGCTGCAATTCACCACGCGCAAGGCGGAATATCTGATCAGCGCGGCGCAGGAGATCGCCAGTGGCGCGCTGGACGCCGAGGCGCTGGCGGCGCTGCCCGATGAGGAGGTCATCGCGCGGCTGGTGGCGTTGCGTGGCGTTGGCCGCTGGTCGGCGGAGTGGATATTGGCGCGCACCCTGGGGCGACCATGCGTGGTGGCGGGCGATCTGGCGGTGCGCAAGGTGGTGGCGCGCGCCTACCTCGGCTACAGCGGCGCGCGTGGGGAGTCACTGCCCGATGAGGCGGCCATCCGTGCGGCGACGACGCACTGGGGCGCATCCGCCGCCATCGCGCAGGGGCTGCTGCTGCACAGCTACGCCGCCAGCGCGACGTGATGCGGCGGCGCAGACTGGTGAATCGTGCCGCGTCGCGCTGATGCTTTACTGAATGCGCATGATTCCCTGTGCATGGCAAAGGCGGTGGGCGATGTATCAGGTCACACCAGACGAAGCGAAGAGCCATCTGGAAGAATTGATCGAAGCGGCGATGCGTGGTGAGCAAGTGGTCATCGCGCATGACGATCAGCATGCCGTGCAACTCGTTCCCGTCGCCGCTCCGGCGCATCGCAAGCGAACAGCGGGAACCACCGCCAGAGGGAAGATCACCCTGTCGGATGATTTCGATGAGCCGCTGCCAGACTTCGCGGACTACATGCGATGAAACTGCTCCTTGAACCACGTACTCCGTAGCTCGCCGCTTGCCGACTCCTCGTCCGTCTCGTCTGTCCGTGGCGCGGGCAGGCGCTGTGGCGTCTTATAATCCAGAGAGGATGCAGCGGAGGCGAGCAGAGAAGGCGAGGCGACGGTGAGCGCGGAGACCCCGGCAGGCAGCGCAGGACGCAGCGCAGCACGAACAGAGCAGACAGCCCAGCAAACGGCGATCACCCCTCGCGTGCAGGAGGCAACGCCAGCCACTCCCCAGCGGCAGACGATTGACCTGACGCAGCATGTGCTGGGCGCGCGGAAGCATGGCGTCTCGGGCTTCACTGGCCCCGACCAACCCAGCGACGACATCCTGCAGAAGTGCATACGCTGCGGATTCTGCTTGCCCACCTGCCCCACCTACCTCGAAACCTATAGCGAGGCGTCGTCGCCACGCGGGCGCATCCGGCTGATACAGGCGGTGGCCGATGGCGAGCTGAGCGTGACGGATCCCGGCTTCGTCGAGCAGATGTATCAATGCCTCGATTGCCGCGCCTGCGAGGCTGTCTGCCCCTCCGGCGTGCGCTATGGCCAGCTTGTCGAGACGGCGCGCACGCAGATCGAGCGCGCCCGGCCGCGCCCTCTGAGCCAGCGCGCGCTGCGCTCCGCCGTCTTCGGCGGCCTCTTCGCCGACCATCGGCGCTTCCGCATGGCGGGGCGGGCGCTGCGCTGGTATCAGCGGTCGGGCGCGCAGCGGCTGGCGCGGGCGAGCGGCGCGCTGGATGCGCTCGACCTGCGCGCCACCGAGGCGCTGGCCCCCAACCTGCCCGATCAGTTCTATGCGCCGACCGATGAGGTGTATGCAGCGCCGCCTGGCGGGCCGCAGCGCGGGCGCGTGGCGTTCTTCGCGGGCTGCGTCATGGGATCAGTCTTCGCTGGAACTGACCGCGCCACTATCCGCGTGCTCAACGCCAATGGCTTCAGCGTCGTCGCGCCCGCCGCACAGGAGTGCTGCGGCGCGCTAGACATCCACGCGGGCGAGATGGATCGCGCCCGTGCGCTGGCGGCGCGCAACATCGAAGCGTTCGAGGCCAGTGGCGCGACCTACATCGTCAACAACGCCGCTGGCTGCGGCTCGACGCTCAAAGAGTATGGCGAGCTGTTTGCGCAGGATCCGGCGTGGAGCGGGCGGGCCAGAGCGTTCGCGGCGCGCGTGCGCGACATCAGCGAGCTGCTGGGCGAGCTGCTGGCGCACGGCGAGCTGAACACCCACTTCGAGCCGCTACCGCTGACGGTGACATATCAGGAGCCGTGCCATCTGGCGCACGCCCAGCGCATCACGGCGCAGCCTCGCGCGCTGCTGGCGGCCATCCCCGGCCTGAAGCTGGTGGAGATGGAGGAATCGGCGCTGTGCTGCGGCAGCGCGGGCGTCTACAACATCACGCGGCCACAGATGGCGGGCGCGCTGGGCAGGCGCAAGGCCGGACATATCGTCGCCACCCGCGCGCAGGCGGTCGTCACCGCCAACCCCGGCTGCGCCCTGCAATTGCGCTCGCAGCTTGGCCAGATGGGCGCCAACCTCCCCGTGCTGCACATCGTGGATCTGCTCGACGCCGCCTATCGCGGGCGCCTGCCGCTCTAGCCTCAGTATCCCACGGTAAACCGTAATTGGCGCGCACTAGAGCCTGTTAATGACTTGAAGTTGATGAGCGGTAGACTGAACTATGTCTATCACTCGCCAAGCTTATCCGACGGATGTCAGTGACGACGAATGGGCCAGAATAGCCGCTGATTCCAACGCTTTTCCTTTTCACTTCCCCACGCGTCCTGTTCCATGTCACACTTTTCTTCCTCCTGCGTTCAACCTTTCACCTGTAGCGGTTTAGCAAACCGCTGCGCCACGATCGCCAACGCAACAAAAGGATGCGCGCATGGAACATACCGCCGACCTCCTCGCCAGCCAGGCGACCGGGGCGGATGAGGATACGGCGAGTAGCGCCAGAGGCAGCGGAGACGCCCCTCTCATTCTCGCCGCGCAGGCCGATATCACCGCCTTCGACGCGCTCTATGACCGCTATCTGCCTCGCGTCTATCGCTACGCCCGCGCCCAGGTGCGCAACGACGAGGAAGCGACCGATCTGACTCAACTCGTGTTCCTCCGCGCATTGGAAGCGTTACCTCGGTATCAGGTTCGCGGCGTTCCATTCGCCGTCTGGCTCTTCCGTATCGCGCGGTACGCGGCGATTGACGCCCGCCGCCGTCAGCGCCCGATGGTACCGTGGGAGGCGCTCACCGAAACACTGCATCCCGCTTCCAGCGAGCCGCTCGATCAGACCGTCATCCGCCAGGAAGAGATGGCGCGCCTACGTCACGCCGTCAGCGGGCTCTCTAGCGAGCAGCAAGAGTTGTTGGCTCTTAGCTTCGCCGCTGGTCTGACCGCTCCCGAAATCGCCTCCGTGCTGGGCGTCAGGCCAGACGCCATACGGAAACGGCTCTCGCGCGTCATCGCCGCCCTCAAGGAGCGCTACCATGCCTCATGATCCCATTGCCACTGATGATTTCATGACCACGACCAATCCCGATGACGCGCGGCTGCTCGCTGACCTCCAGACGCTCTACGCTGCGCCACCGGTTCCCGATGAACTATCACGCAATGGAGCGAAGCAGGCGCGGGAGCGGTTTGCCCAGCGTGGGGTGGGAGCGTTGCGGTGGGGTTGGCGGATCACGGCGACGCGCGGCGAGCCACTGCCGCGACGAACAGAGTTCGCGGCAGTGGCGGCGGTTGCGCTGCTCTGCGTGCTGGCGGTTGCGCTCTTCCAGCCCGGTTTATCTGGCCTGACCGGGCTACCTGGCGCCTTGCGCCCTCACCCCACACCCAACCGCGCGCAGGCGACGCAAACGAGTGAGGCGGCGATGGGAGAAGCGCCAATTACCTTGTCGAGCGTCGCAATGGTTTCCGCGACTGATGGTTGGGCGTTCGGCCATCTCCGCAGTGGAGCCTGCGTCGTGCTGCATTACGATGGCAAGACCTGGGCGCGCAGTGTTGGTTCGGCGTGCAGCTATGTGTATAGCATCTCGATGCTTTCCGCGGATGATGGCTGGGCGCTGTCCGCTGGCCCTAACTATTACGGCTCGACAGAGGAAATCCTCCACTACACAAACGGCTCCTGGCAGGTAAAGACAACCTTCCCTTCGCCCAACGCGGCGACGCCCCAGGCTGACCAGGCCCAACAATGGTACGACCTTCACAGCATCGCAATGGTATCCCCCACCGAGGGTTGGGCGGTTGGCGCCATCGAATATGCTGGCCAGTATACGCGTGAGAACGCGCTCATCCTGCACTATGCCAATGGCCATTGGACGCCAGCGCCCATCAACGGTTTGGCGTCTGATCCGAGCCAAGCAGCGCTTCTGATGGGCGTCTCGATGGTCTCGCCGCATGAGGGTTGGGCGGTTGGCTCGTATGGGGATACTTCAGACTACGGCTATCAGATGCTCATCCTGCATTACCTCAACGGCGCCTGGAGCCGGGTCAACTGGTCCGAGCCTGGCGGTTTGAACGGAGTAGACGCCCTACCAACGGGCGACATCTGGGCCGTTGGTGGAGTCGCTGGCGCTGGGCCATCTGCCGTCGTTCACCTGCGCAATGGCGCGCTCGTGTCGCAGATAAGCCCTGTTCCTGGCCTGCTCAACGGTGTTCAGGTATTCTCGACGCCTGCCGGGTGGAATGGCTGGGCGGTCGGTGATGGCGCCGCGACAATACACGATCAGAATAGCGTCTGGACGCGGCAGGGATACACAATCCACAATTTCACCATCTCCAGCATCTCGCTCGTCTCGCCGACGGAAGGCTGGGCGGTTGGTCAGAATGAAGGCGCGAGCGCGTGGGAGACTCCCAACTGGGATGCGACGCTCTTCCACCTGCACAACGGGGTGTGGAGCATCTACCCGCTGAAGGGAATCTAAGCGGATTGGCATAAGTTGTGAGGGGGCAAGAGGCGAACGGGAAGCGGCTCAGGCGTGCGATCTTCTGAGGAGCCTCAGCATGATGGACGTTGCGAGCGAGACGCAGGGAGCACAACACCTGCGCCACCTGACCAAGACCGATGCCGACCCGCGCGTGCGGCGGCGCGCACAGGCGCTACTGCTGG
>DATAED010000029.1:0-7157 GCA_036258195.1 Ktedonobacterales bacterium | reverse complement strand
TGCGCGGATGGCATCGTGAGATCATCACCTGCGCCATCACGCTGGGAACTGTCCTCTTCCTCACCATCGGTGGGGGAGATGCGGTAGCGGTGGCCCTCAGCTCGATTCCTAACCTGTTTCGAGGCATCAACCCGAACCTGAACCTCAACGTCGTGCCACCCAATCCCACCTTCGACCTCGTAGTGCTGGTTGGTTTTACGGTGTTGGCCGACTTCGCTGGCTCGCACTACGGTTCCGCGCCCAAGAGCGCGCAACATCGGCTCTCGGGCATGCTGGCGGGAGCAGTCACTGGGTTGGCGCTCGTCTACTACATCACCAGCCATCTCATCCCTTCGACCACATTGAATATGACCAGCCCCAGCACGGCGCTGGCCGACTCCTGGATCATCGCGATCTTCGGCGTCGGCATGATGGTGCTGCTGCTGATCGCTCTCGTGCGCAAGTAGGGCGCACATGCCAACGCTGTGATGCGCCGCCACATCGCCATACGCGGCGCAGAGGGATGACACGCCCATGCAGAACGATCCTGAGGCCGAGCTGGCGACAGCGCCAGCGGCAATCGCGCATCTGCTGCCATTCAGCATCCAGCTCGACCTCAAGCACGGTGAGGAGGTCATCTTCGCCGTGCGGCAAAGTCCACTCACCCCTGTTGCGCTGCTCTGGCCCATCGGCCTGGGTGTCCTGGGCTGGGGCATGCTCAACGCCGCCTCGCTCGCCGTCTCTGGCCAGCGCATGCCGATGGTCATCCAGTTCGGCATCCTGGCGCTGACGGCGGTGCTGGCGTTTCGCTGGCTGTTTCGCGACCTGCTGGGCTGGTTCGTCTGCTGGTATGTGCTGACCAATCAGCGGCTCGTCGTCACGCGCGGGTTGCTGCGCCGCCGCCGCGAGGAAGCCTCCTCCGCGCGCATCCAGACCATCCACGTCGAGCGCTCGAATCCGGCGGCCACACTGCTCGACATCGGTGATGTGCAGGTGCTGACCGCCAGCTCGAAGAATGCCATCTACCTCAAGGGGGTACACCATCCCGAGGAGATAGCATATACGCTGGTGCTCGTCCAGCAGGGCAGGCTGGGCGGGGGCGCCGCGCCTGCCGATAGCCAGCCGCCGCCCTCGCCGCTCGAATCACCCGCTGTGCGCGCTGCGCTGGAGTTGATGGAGCCTGAGGAAGATGAGGGTGAGGCCGATCTGGTCGATCAGCGGCGGGTGCTGGCGAGCGGGCTGCTGCATCGCGCCATCGATATCGGCATGCTGCCGGGCGAGCGTGTCATCGACCGCATCTACCGCCACTGGTTCGTGCTGCTGGCGCGCGCCATCCCACCATTCCTCATCGGCGTAGTGGCCGTGCTGCTGCTGGCCATCATGCGCGCGTTCTCGCCGGGAGCGCTGAAGCTCTCGTGGAGCCTGACGGCGATTATCTCGCTCGCCATCGTCGCCTGGGAGTTGCTGCTGATCTCCAACTACATTGATGACTCATTCGTCCTGACCAACCAGCGTATCATCGACATCGACCGCAAATACTTCATCTTCGCCGACTCGGAGCGCGAGACACTCTATCGCAGCGTGCAGGATGTCTCCATCAACGTCCCGCTCTTCGGGCGCCTCTTCGGCTATGGCGACATCCACGTCGAGACGGCTGGACGCGCGCCGAACATTGACATGGCCCACATGTCGCGCCCGCGCGAGACACAGGAGCGCATCTTCGCGCTGATCAACGCCGACCGCGAGGATCGCGCCGCCGCCGACCGCAAGGCCCAGCGCAAAGAGCTGCGCTCCTCCGTTGGCGCCGTGCTGACCGCGCTGATGCTGGTGGCGCCCGACCTGCGCTCGCTACCCATCACCACCGCCATCACCCGTCTGCGCGCCGTCGGCCTGACCGCCCATATCGCAGGCGAGCGCGCCACCACCGAGGCGCCGCCCGGCGTGGTGCTGAGTCAGTCGCCCGGCCCCGGCGCCACGATCCTGCGCGGCAGCGAGGTTGCGCTGACCCTCAGCCGCCGCCCGCTGCGCCACTGAGCAGCGCCTCCAGCCCTTCCCAGGCGCCTTGCGGCGATGGCCCCGCTGGCGATACGATGTGTGCCAGACAGGCCACAGCGCGCTGCACAGGCGACGCAGCGGATACCTCACAGGCTATGTAGACATGGGAAGCGCAGGCGAAGCGTGCGGGTCGTTTCATTGGGCAGCGGCAGCAGCGGCAACGCGCTCGTCGTGCAGGCAGGCGCCACATCTGTGCTGCTCGATGCGGGCTTCCCCGTCAGCGGGCTGGTAAACCGCATGCGACGCGCGCAGGTCGCCCCTGAGCGCATCAGCGCCATCCTGCTGACCCATGAGCATCATGACCACACCTGCGGAGCCTTCGCCTTTGCCCGCCGCTTCGGCATCCCGCTGATCTCCGATCCGCGCACGCTGGAGGCGACGCTGGCGCAGCGGCCACGCGGCCAGATCGAGCCAACACCGCTATCCTCCATCGAGCGCGTCGAGCTGCCCGTCGGGCGCTCGACAAACGTCAACGCTCTGCAGGTGCGCAGCTTTGCCGTCTCGCATGATGCGGCGGCGCCTTGCGGCTTCGTCGTCTCCTCTGGCGCGTGGCGGCTCTGCTACATCACCGATACGGGCATGGTCTCGGAGGCGATGGTCGAGGCGATGGCGGAATCGAGCCTGCTGCTGATCGAGTCGAACCACGACCGCGACCGCCTGCTGAATGGCCCGTACCCCTGGCATCTGAAGCAGCGCATCCTCAGCCCCACCGGTCACCTCTCGAATGACCAGACCAGCGAGGCGCTGCTGCGGGTGCTGGATGACGCGCCGCGCTGGGTGTGGCTGGGCCACCTCAGTCGCACCAACAACACGCCCGATATTGCCCGCGCGCATCTGCGCGAGCGGCTGCGCCAGGTGGGGCTGCGCCACATCATGCCGCAGATCTCGCCGCCCGGCGTTGGCGAGGTGTGGGATAGCTCCACATTGTGGGGATCAGCCGCGCCCGATAGCCGCGAGCAGTCGCCGCACTCCGACGCCGCGCCGCTTACCGCGACGAAGTCCGCGCGCGGGCAGGCGCTCTGAGTTCAGGCTCCTCCTCTCGCGCGTGGAAATGGGGCGGAGGGTGAGGTCGCCACGCAACACAAAGAGACGGCGAGCCATGCGGATGCTGGCTCTCTCCGTCTCTGTTCGCGCCGCCACAGCGCAGGCTGCGTGCGGCGCGCGACCGCTCAGGCGCTGGCCTTAGTTGGTGTGGTCGTAGATGAACTCGACCGCCTGGCCGACCGTCTTGATCTGCTCGGCGTCCTCGTCGCTGATCTGCACATGGAACTTCTCTTCCAGCGACATGATCATCTCGACCAGATCGAGCGAGTCGGCGTTCAGATCTTCCGTGAAGGAGGCGTCCTCCTTCACATCGTTCTCGTCAACGCCCAGTTGCTCAGCGATGATCGGGCGCAGCTGTGTCAGGATTTCCTCTTTCGAGACGGACGACATTACGGAACCTCCCCTTCGGCCGATGTTTCAGGCACGGTAGGTATCTCAGTGGACTTCTGATAAATGGCGCCAAGCACGCCGTTGACGAAACGGCTGGACGTGTCGCTACCGAAGGTTTTGGCAAGCTCCACAGCCTCGTTGATGGCAGCCTTCGCTGGGACTGAATTATTGTACAGAATCTCGTAGATTGCAAGCCTCAAGATGTTCTTATCTATCCGCGCCATCTGCGAGATGGGCCAATCGGACGCCACGTTCGCGATCTCGGCGTCGATCTCATCGAGCCGCGCCAGCACGCCATGCGCCAGTTCTTCGGCATAGGCCAGCGACTCCGCGCTCAACCGCAGCCCCACTGCGTTGCGCTGGAGGGTCTCATCGACATCGTGCCCGGTGGAGTCAAACTCATAGAGCGTTTGCATCGCCGCCGTGCGCGCCTGTCTGCGGTCGCTGTGCGCCTTGGCCCTGGTCATAGCACATCCTGGATGTAGACGTTGATCTCGCTGACGCGCATGCCCAGCAGCCCTTCCACCGCCGCAGCGACGGCCTCCTGCGCACGCGCGCCCACCTGCGCCAGGTTGGCGTCGCGCTGGGCCAGCAAATAGAGATCGATCATCACCTGCTGGTCACGCGCCACCAGACCAATCCCTTGCCAGGGAATCGGCTTGCCCAGCGCCAGCTTGCGCGGCGTCCGCGCGATAGCCGCCACGCCCGGCGTGCGCAGCGCCGCCTGCTCGACCATCGTCCGGATGGCGCGATGCGCGATGCGCACCGAGCCTAGGTAGAAGCCCTCGACGTCGGGCGCGCCATAAACATGCCCAATGGGTGATACGTCCATCGGCGCGGCCTTTCTCACTGCGGATGGGGAAACTAGCTCTTCGCCTGATCTCCGTCGCCCCTGGCGCCGTCGCTCTCGTTGGCTTCCCCGGCCAGCAGCGCCTGGAGCTGCGGCGCGACGCGCGCCACATCGTCGGCGGTGGCCACAGAGAACGTCGTCGCGCCCTTGGCGATGCGCTTGATCAGCCCACTGAGCACCTGACCAGCGCCGATCTCGACAAACGTCGTCACGCCCTGATCCGCCAGCCACTGCACCGAGCGGGTCCACTGCACCGGCGACACGATCTGCCGCGACAGCTCATCGCGAATCTCGGCCTGCGCGGTGATCGGCGTGGCGCTGATGTTGGACACAATCGGGATCGCAGCGTCCACTATCGCGGCGGCGGCGACGGCCTTCGCCAGACCATCCGCTGCAGGCGCCATCACCGGCGAGTGGAAGGCGCCGCTGACCGCCAGCGGCACGACCCGCCTGGCGCCGCGCGCTTTGGCCATCTCCATCGCCGTTTCCAGCGCACGCTGCGAGCCAGAGATGACGACCTGCCCCGGCGCGTTGTCATTGGCGACAACGACATGTCCGGCGCCGGGGTGCTCTGTCTCTGTGTGGGCGGAGGCGATCTCCAGGCGTGTCTGGCGGGTGGCTTCGCGGCAGACATCTTCCAGCGCTGCGGAATCCATGCCCAGCACGGCGGCCATCCCGCTGGGAATGGCGCTGCCCTGCTCGTGCATCAGCCGCCCACGCTCGCGCGCCAGCGTGATCGTCTCGCCCAGACTCAGCGCGCCCGAGGCGGCCAGCGCGGCGTACTCGCCCACGCTATGCCCCGCCACCAACGCGGGCGTCAGCGGCGCGCGCAGTGGCGGATCGCCTGCCTCGACAGTCACGGCGCCCGCCGCCTCTTGCAGCGCGGCCAGCAGCGCCAGGCTCGTCGTCACCATGGCAGGCTGGGTATTGATCGTCTCTTTGAGCGCCTCTTCTGGCCCCTCGAAGCACAGCTGCGAGAGGGCGAAACCCAGCGCCACGTCCGCAGCCGCATAGACAGCATGAGCGGCCGGCGAGGAGCGAAAGACATCCGCCCCCATGCCGACCGCCTGGCTTCCCTGACCGGGAAATACGAACGCGACTCGCTGCGTCACACATCCCTCCCTGGCGCGACTGCTCCAGCCCTGGGCCAGTCCTGGGCCAGTCCTGGGCGGCCCGATCCGCAGGCGAACCGCGCCGACGCGCCCATGCATACGTCGCGCGGGTGCTACTCAGCGACGTTCTTGGCCTTCAGCACCTGGCGACCGCGATAGGTGCCACAATTCGGGCAGGCATGGTGCGACTGTCGGGGCTGGCGGCACTGCGGGCAAATGGTCAGCTGGGGCAGCTTGACCTTGTGATGCGCGCGGCGATGGCCCTGACGCGCGTTCGAGTGACGTTTCTTCGGCAACGCGCCCACGGTAGACTCCTCAAGCTGCTCGCAAGCAGAAAAGAAAGCGGCCAGCAGTGCGCTGGGCGCTGGTGTACTGCGCGGTAGCCTGCGCCCCGCTGGGACAGATCTGGTCGCGCCAGAGCATCTCCAGTGAGTGGTAGGCTGGCGCCCACGCAACATCCCGCGCAGCGCCCACGCCCGCCTATTGTATCACAGCTTGCGCCTTCCGCACAGCCCCTATGACGAATTATTCGCCATGCGCGGGCACACCGGGCGGCTAGAGGCGCTGCTGGCGACGCGCCATTGGCACACGCGCCCCGCCCAGCGCGCGCTCGCACGCCTGGCAGACGTAGAATCCCTCGGCCTCGCGATAGACCAGCTCGCCCAGCGGATAGTGGAAGTAGCAGATGCCGCAGCGCGAGGAGCTGCCCTGGCTGGCGATGGTGCGATCGTGGGTGAAGAGGTCGTGCAGCGCATCGATCAGCTCGCCGACCGGCCCACGCACATCCTCGCGCGGGCCGCTGTATGGGGCCTGGCCCTCGTCGTCATCGTTGGCGGGCTGCGCAGCCGCAGGGAGCGACGGAACGTAGGCGGAAAGCGGCTCACGCGACGGGCGACGGGAGAGCCCATTGGCGTGGCCGTTGTGGCCATTCTGGCCGTTATGGCCGTTGTGCTCGATGCGCGGCCCCTGCCCCTGCCCCGGCGCGTAAAAGCGGCCACGCGGCGCGCGACGCTCAGGCCCAGCGCTCGCCTCCGCCTCGCGCTGGGCTGCAGGCTCCGTCGGTTGCGCAGGCGGCGGCGAAGTGGGCGGCTCGTTCGCGGCGGGCGGCTCAGACGCCGACGCTACTTCGATGCCCGGCTCTGTCTCGGCTCGGGACTGCGGCGTCGCGTCGGGCAGCTCACCCGCCTGCCGCTCGAACTGCTCCTCGGCGATCTCCGCCGCCTGCGCCTGCTCGGGAGTGGAGTCGGCCTCGACCTGCGCCTCGCCCTGCGCCTCAGGCGCGCCCGAACTCGCCGTGGCCTCCGGCGCCTCCTCTGGCCCGACCTCAGACGCTGCGTCGTAGGTGGGAGGCATCAGGTGGGTCGCGCTGCGTCGGTCGCCAGCGCCCGCCCCTCCGCGGTGCGGGCCGTGTCGTGTACGGGCGCCACCGCGCCGATTGCGATTCTGTCCATTACCCATCGGAGAAGTCTCCGCCTGTTCTCATGAGCGCCATAGCGGCCATCTATACGTCGCCGCGCAGTCTCGCCCAACGCGCGGCCATGATTGATCATCTGAAGTTTCATTATATACGCACGAGGCGTCTCATGTTGCTCGCGAATCTTGCACATGTGGAGACGCGAAAACAGGAGGCTGGGAGTCGCTCCCAGCCTCCTGTCACGTCACGATGCGCATCCTCATCCCGCTCAGCGCGGCTATTTCTGGCCCTCGCTCAGCCAGCGCGTCTGCTG
>DATAED010000028.1:0-1994 GCA_036258195.1 Ktedonobacterales bacterium | reverse complement strand
GAGTATAGATTATGAAGGGTTCGAGCCGTGCTGCTCAGGCTCGTTGGCCTCGGCGCGTTGCACCAGCTCCACCAGCACGCCCTGCGCGCCTTTGGGATGCAGGAAGGCGCCGCGCCCCTCAGCAGTGGGACGAGGCGTCTCGTCCAGCAGCATGGCGCCAGAAGCGCGGAGTTCCGCGATGGCCTGCTCGATGTCAGGGACTTCCAGGCAGATATGGTGCAGGCCGCCGCCGCGTTTTTCCAGGAAGCGCGCGACTCCGGTGTCAGAACCCATCGGCTCCAGCAGCTCGATCTCGCTGCCGTTTGGGCCGCCGAGCGGAAGAAAGGCTATCTTGACCCCCTCGCGCGGAAAGTCGATGATGCGCGAGGGGATGATGCCGAGTGTATCGCGGTAGAACGCGAGCGCGTCGTCGAGGCTGCGCACGACGATGGCGACGTGGTCGATGCGCTTGATGGCGCTGGTGAGCATGTCTCAACTCTCCTTTGAGTGGGAATCCGCTGTATCGTACGTCTGGCGGCGAAAGCGCGTCAAGCGCGCGGCGGCGCTGGGCCGACGAGGAACAGGAGCGGGAGGATACGATGGCGAGGATTCGCATAGGGACGGCGAGCTGGACGGATCATGATCCGTTCTATCCGCCGGAATATAATCGCGCAGACATGAAGTCGCAGCGCATTGAGTATTATGCGCGCTACTTCGACGTGGTCGAGGTGGATTCGACCTTCTACCACCTGCAGCCCACGCGCAATTTCGCGATGTGGGCTGAGCGCACGCCCGACGACTTCATCTTCGACGTGAAGGCGTATGGCGAGCTGACCTGGCATCATCGCGATGATCAGGGCACGCCAATGGCGCCACACGCCGACACCTTCGTCAACTTCAGCAACATGATCCAGCCACTGCGCGAGGCGAGTAAGCTGGGCGCGATTCTCTTCCAGTTCCCGCCGTGGTTCACCTTCAGCGAGGAGCGGCTGGAGTATTTCGACATCATGCGCGAGTCGCTGCCCGACGACACGCTGGCCGTCGAGTTTCGACATCGCTCCTGGCTGGAAGGGCCACGCCTGGAGCTCACGCGCGCGGCGCTGAGCGAGCGCGAGCTGGCCTTCTGCGCGGTGGATGAGCCGCAGGTGGGATCAGGCTCGGCGCCGCCCGTCATGATGGTGACCAATCCGCATTTCACGATGGCGCGCTTCCACGGGCGCAACCGCAAGACGTGGTATGGCAAGGGGCTGAGCAGCAGCCGCGACCGCTTCGATTACCTCTACTCGCGCGCCGAACTGGAGCCATGGGTGGAGCGCATCCGCGACGCGGCGGCGCAACTGACGGGCAGCGAGGCGCACGTCATCACGAACAATAACGCCAGCAACTACGGCATCGTCAATGCGCTCGACCTGCAAGAGCTGTTCGGATTGCCGGTGGGCAAGGGGCAGCCGCTGCCCCCTGGGCCGCTGCACACGATTCGCGAGCGTGATGGCGGCGACGCCGAGCCGGAAGACGGTGACCAGCAATCGCTGTGGGGTGAGTAGAGGGGCGTCGGCCCCCACTCTCAACTCCTCCACCGCAAAGCGGTGGAGGGGGCTACTGGTTCTCCTCCTCTGCGAGAGGCACGCTAGAGGCTGAGGTGACTGCGGTGGTAAAGCAGGTAGAGCATCAGCGCCTGGCTGTAGTCCTGCGGGCTGGCGTGGCCCTGCGCGGTGACGCGGTCGGTCAGCGCGAAGATGCCCTCGGCGATGCGCAGATCAGCTTCATCCACGAAACCTGAGCGGCGCAGCTCATCCAGCACGGTGGCGGGATCGCCGCCCTGGTGTGGCACGCCGTAGCTGCGGGCGGCGCGGCGCACGTAGGCTTCGAGCTGGTAGCGCAACTGCCAGAAGATGAGTTGGTCATTGCGCGCGTTGGGGTCGCCCTGCGGGCCTTGCGGCTGCGGGGGCGCGGCGGGACGCGGCTGGGGCGCTGGCTGCGGGGCGCGCTGAGGCGGCGGTGGAGCAGCAGGCGCG
>DATAED010000027.1:0-26928 GCA_036258195.1 Ktedonobacterales bacterium | reverse complement strand
CGCATCAACGCCAATGTCGCCGAGAATATCGCCGGCACGCAGGTCGTGCAGCTCTTCAACCGCGAGCAGCGCAACTACGAGCACTTCGACACGCTCAACCGCGACTATTACAACGCCTCGTTGCGCTCGCTGTTCTACTTCGCCATCTTCCTGCCGGTGGTCAACCTGTTCGCCGCCGTGGCGACGGCGCTGATCGTGCGCGTGGGCGGTGGAGAGGTGCTCACCAGCGCGCTATCGCTCGGCGCGCTGGTGGCGTTCCTGCAATATGCCGATCGCTTCTTTCTGCCAGTGCGCGACCTCGCCGACGAATACACCGTCTTGCAATCGGCGATGGCCAGTTCGGAGCGCATCTTCCGCGTGCTGGATGAGCCGATCACGGTGGCCGACAAGGCGCAGCCCGCGCCGCTGGGCACGGTGCGCGGCGAGGTGCAGTTCCGCGACGTGTGGTTCGCCTACAACCGCGATGAGTGGGTGCTCAAGGGCGTGTCATTCCACATCCAGCCGGGCGAGAGCGTGGCCTTCGTCGGCGCGACCGGCGCGGGCAAGACCTCGCTCATCAGCCTGATCTCGCGCTTCTACGACGTGCAGCGCGGCGAGGTGCTGGTGGACGGCGTCAACGTGAAGGATGTCGAGCAGCACACGCTGCGGCGGCATATCGGCGCAGTGCTGCAGGATCCCTTCATCTTCGCCGGCACCATCGCCAGCAACATCCGCCTGCATGAGCGCCAGATCAGCGATGAGCAGGTGCGGCAGGCGGCGCGCTTCGTCAACGCCGACCACTTCATCTCGCAACTGCCGCTGGGCTACGACGAGCCAACGCTGGAGCGCGGCGGCGGCCTCTCAGTCGGCCAGAAGCAATTGCTGGCCTTCGCACGCGCCATCGCCTTCAATCCAGAGATTCTGCTGATTCTGGATGAGGCGACCAGCAGTGTTGATACAGCCACCGAGGCGCTGATTCAGGATGCGCTCGACCGCCTGATGCAGGGCCGCACCTCGATCATCATCGCGCACCGGCTCTCGACCATCCGCAATGTTGATCGCATCATCGTTCTGCACAAAGGCCGCATCGTGGAGCAAGGCTCGCACGACGAGCTGCTGACCCGCAACGGCTACTACAAGCGCCTCTACGAGCTGCAATACGCCGAGCCAGAAGCCAGTCGCGGGTAGACCTCACTCCCCAGCCCCCTCTCCCGCGAGGAGAGGGGGAGCAGGAAGAGCTATCGCTGGCAGCGGGTTCCCCCTCCCTCGGAGGGGAGGGGGTCAGGGGGAGAGGTTCCGCTCGCCTCGCCGTGAGCGCATCGTGTACGATACCAACAATGGTCATACCACGCATCATTCATGCGCTCGGCCCTCAGGAAGCGAGGGACATGATGCCCACTACGCCATCGTTTGGGGAACCAACGGGCATCAAGCTAAACCCTGGTCAGGTTCCGGCCTTCACAGCGGACGACATGAAGATTTATCTGCAAAGCAAGCCATCGTGTAGTTTGGGGCCAACGCTCTCCGGCGAGCCACCCACGGCCGAATCCATCGAATTTGTGCCGAGCGGAGAACTGCGTGATCGCTTGAGCCTGTGGATCGGGCTGCCTGATGATGCGCTCGCCTGCTTTGTCGTGCTGCGAGGGCCGTTCCTCCTGAAGGGAATCTCGTATGCGCCTGGCACACAGCACTCGCCAGCGTACTGCCAGATGGTAGGCGAAATCTATGATGCGAGGACAGGTCGTTTGCTCGTGAAGGGCGTGAACGCATTCAGATCGTCGCGGCGCCCCGGCGAGTAGTGGCGTTGCCTCTCAGGTCGGGTCAGGATTCGCGCTACTCCGCCAGCGCCGCCGTCCACGCTGGCTCAGGCAGACCGAAGCGGCGCGCCGACCAATCCACCAGCGTGGCGAGCTGGCGGCGCTGGAAGGGGCGCAGGCGCGGCAGGCCGGGAATCTCCGGCTGCCACGCGCGCAGAGCGAAGAAGCCGATACACCAGACCAGCATCGCATCCACCACGTCGGAGCGCAGCGGCCCGCCATACCAGCGCAGGCATTGCTCCGGCGGCGGCCCACCCTCGACGGCGATGGACTGCGCGAAGGCGACGACATCCAGCTCGACCGGCCCCATCTCGACGGCGGGCCAGTCGAAGAGGCGCAATTGGCCGTCTTGCAGGCGCAGATTGTCGGAGCGCGTGTCGAAATGCAGCAGCGCCTGCGGATCGGGGATGTCGGGCGCGCCGGCCAGCAGCCGCGCAAAGAGCGGCGCGGCCTCGCGCAGCCAGCGCAGCGCGTCATCGGCCCGCTCGCCCGCCAGCGCTGCCACCGCGCGCAGCCCATCGGTGGCGTCAACGATGGACTCCCAGGTGATGCGCGCATCCTCGTCAGCGAAGCGCGGTACCCATGCGGGCGCTGCGAAGCCGAGCGTGGCCTGATGGAACTCGGCGTAGGCGTGCATCACTTGGCGAGTGAGCGCTGGCGTCCATGGAGGCGCCGTCTTGGGGCCGACATCCTCCAGCAGCAGCGCGCTCCAGTCATCCTGGTGAACCACTCCGAGCAGGCGCGGCGCCCACGGCGTGATGACCTCCGCCAGCTCGGTATAGACACGCTCCTCGGTCGCCAGCACATCGCGCAGGAAGGCGCTGGCCCCTGGCCCGCAGCCCTTGAAGAAGGCGCGCCGTCCGTTCGCCAGCCGCAGCCGAAAGGTAGGCGACGGGCTGTAGCCGCCCCAGATGCGCGCCGCTCGCGTGACCTCCGCGCCCAGCTCCTTGGCGACACAGCGCCGCACCGCTGGCGGCAGTGATCGCCAGGTGGGCTTGGCCTCGATTCCAGTACGTGACATGCAGGCGCTCCAGCGAGTTGCAGACGGGTAGACGGCGTGATGCTCTCGACCAACCATTCTACACGCCAGCCAGCGGGCGCTGTCAATCGCTGCTGCCAGTGTCGCTGGAGCCAGTGGTGGCCTGCGCCTGCCCGAAGACGTGGCCGCTGTGGTCCACCTGCAGACTGATGCGCAGATCCATCGGCGAGCCAGACCCACCCGTAGGACGCAGGACGCCTTCCATGAACATGCCGCCGTCGTCATTGCGCACACGGCTGAGCTGGCCGCGATAGGTGATGTCGCTGGCGCTGGGGCCGAGCGACACCCGCGTATTGGTCACGTCGAGTGAGCCGTCATCGCCGCTCTGCGCCACGCCATCGAGGATGATGGTGAGCGCTCCGGTCGCGCCGGCCTGGGCGACGCGCAGAGTAGATGCCACCGTCACTTCCACGGCTCCGCTGGCGTCGGGGCCGGTCTGGCTTATTGTGCCGCTGAGCTGCGCCTGGAACGGCGCGGACAGCGCAGTGGCGGTTGCGGAAGGCGTGGCGGTTGGCGTAGCGCCGCTGACCTGCGCGGTCAGGCTGGTCGCAGTATCGCTGCGTTGGCCAGAGCCGTTTCCCCCATTGGCGAAGGCGTTCCAGCCGGCGCGCATCGGGCCTAGCACGGTCGCGATGACGCCGATGAAGAGCGCCAGCGCTGTCACCCCCACCCAGATGGGATGTCTGCGCTGCTGTCCGCCGACAGGCGTCAGCAGGCGAATCCAGAGCAAAGCGGCGATGAGCAGCACGCTCAGTGCGTAGATGGCCGCAGCCCAGGCCGTGCGGGTATCGCTGCCGGTCGTCAGCCCGTGTACCGTCACTAGCAGGTAGACCGCCAGTGTTAACACATGCAGCCGTCGCCACCACTCATAGCCGATGAAGCGGCGCAACCACACGCTCGCCGCCAGCGCCAGCCCCAGATAGAGCGCCACGATGCCGAAGGCCATCCACAGCGCGCGGTAGTGGCTAACAAATGGGATGAACACCTCTGACCAGCCAAACGCGGTGAAGGGGTCGAGCCAGACCGCCAGCACATGGATGACGACGAACACCAGGCTCAGCAGCGTGACGAAATTGTGCAGCTCGCTGTTGATCAGGCGTGGCCAGTGTGGCGCCTGCCAGCGCATCGAGAGCGCCAGCCCCAGCGCCACCGCCAGCGTCAGCAGCCCGTAGGCGACGAAGCCGCCAGAGCGTGCGATATCCCAGGTGACCTGTCCCCATGCGCTCATTCGATCACTCCTGGCTCCGGTGAATCGTTCGTATCAGGTTTCCCGCTCGTTTCGGGCGCCTCCAGCCGCCGCATGCCTGCGCTCGGCCATGCGCCTGCCGTGCTCCACTCGCCCGACGTGGCGACGAGCAGCGCGCCCAGCCGCGCCGCCTCGATGAACTGCTCGCCGCGCTCTGGCCCCAGGATCAGCGCGACCTTGGCGGCGACCTCGGCCTGCGCGCAGGCGCCTGCTACCACCGTCACCGACCACAGGCCAGCGTCCGCCGGGTCGCCTGTGCGCGGGTCGATCAGGTGGTGGCGCGGCGTGTCGCCCTGCGTCCAGTGGCGGCGCTCCAGGCCAGAGGTGGCCAGCGCGCCATGCTCCAGCCCGATCACCCAGCGCTCGCGCCTGCCCGGCGCTGTGATGGCCCAGTGCGGCTGGCCGGGCGGCAGGCCATGCGCCGCCAGATCGCCGCCCGCATTCACCAGCGCTGGGGTGATGCCCTGCTCGGCGAAGAGATCGAGCGCGGCGTCCACCGCCAGCCCCTTCGCGATGCCGCCGAAGTCGAGACCCACGCCCGCAGGCAGGCGCACCTGCCGCCGCGTCTCGTCTACCGCGATCTCGCGCCAGGCGCCGACCCGCGCGTGTTGGTCAGATGTCGGCTGGGGCAGGCGTCCGCGTAGCGTCTCGAAGCTGCGGTCGTAGCCGATCTCGATCATGCGCAGCAGCACGGTGGGGTCGTAGAGGCCGCGCGTAGCTCTGGCGGCATCGAGCGAGCGCAGCACGACGGTCAGCAGCAGCGGGCTCACGGTGACGCGCAGGCCAGCCGCAGCGTTCAGCCGCGAGAGATCGCTCTCTGGCCGGAAGCGACTCAGTGTGCGCTCCCACTCATCGAAGAGATCGCGGGTCAGGCGGAGCGCGTGGGGCAGCAGCTCGCTGGGAGCGAGCAGCGAGATGGTCGTGCCCATGGCATGGAAGGCGGCGCGCGCCAGGCCTTGTGGTGTCTCGAAAGCCTCTTCGACCACCATGCTCCCCGCCTCCACATCCGCCCCGCTACGAGACATTCGACCCGGTGACAGGCGCCTGCGAAGGCGCGCTCGAACTGACGCCGAACCCTCCGTTGCTGCTGTTGGAGGGCGCTGAATTGAAGAAGCCGCCCGAATCGTCGTCGCTGGATGTGCTGGTGGGCGCAGCCGTCGCCGGTGTGGCAGATGAGCCTGATGAGCCGCTGCTGGCAGCCCGCGCCGTCACACCGGTCGTATGGCCTGCTACCAGCGCTGTCAGCACGCCAAACGCCATAACCGAGCCTGCGATCAGCGCAGTTTTGAATCGGTGGATGACCTCCAGCGACCGCGCCTTTGGCATGCGCGCAGGCTTCGCCGCTCGCTGCGGCGCTGACCCCACGCGCCTCGTAGGCTCGGAATTGTACGGCTCGTATGGCCCCGATGGTGGCTGTTGCATGGCGTACTCCTGATCGCTCCCCTGGCCGCGCCTCTCTGCTGCGGGTGAACCATCCGCATAGCACGAGCATACCGCGCGCGATTGGGAGGAACGTGAGAGTTCGCTGTGGATTCTCACATGCCGGGGGCCGGACTGGAAACGCTATAGGTCATAGGTCACTGGTCGGCGTGGGGTCAGACTGCTTCGCTGGCTGATCTTCCGTGATCTCGGCGTCGTCGGCCTCCGCGCGATAATCAGCGAGCAGCGGCAGCGAGACGGTAAAGACGCTCCCCGCGCCTGTAGCGCTGCGCACGCTGATGTCGCCATTGTGCGCCGCCACGAGCCAGCGCGCCAGCGCCAGCCCAAGCCCCGCGCCGCCGTGGTCGCCGCCGACCTGATCGGCGCTCGCGCTGTGGCCCCTGGAACGGTAGAACGCCTCGAAGATGCGCTCCTGCTGGTCGGGCGCGATGCCGATGCCCGAATCGCCGACGCTGACCTGCGCCAGCAGTCGGCGTCCTCCGAGCAGCGGCCCACGCCCGCTACGCGCCTCGACCCAGACACGCCCGCCAGATGGGGTGTAGCGTGTGGCGTTGTCCAGCAGAATGAGCACGAGTTGACGCAGGCGGTCGTGGTCGCCCATCACCCAGATGGGGTCGGCGCTGGTGGTGGCGTTCTCCAACGCCAGACCGTGCTGCTGCGCTGATGGGCGCGCCGTCTCCACCACATCGCGTATCAGCGCCGCCAGATCGACAGGATTCCAGCCGATGCTGCGATGATCGCTCTCGTCGCGCGCCATCAGCAGCAGATCGCGCACCAGGCGAGCCATGTAGTCCACTTCGTTGAGTGTGTCGGCGAGGTCGTCGCGCGCCTCCGAGGCGAGTCCGTGCGGCAGGCTGGCGGATGGCTCGTCGCTGAGCTGCGCACGCTGGAGACGTCTGCTGACCAGCTCCAGCTGCGAGCGCACAAAGGCCAGCGGTGTACGCAGCTCGTGCGAGGCGGCGGCGGCGAACTGGCGCTGCCGATTGTAGGCCACGCGCATCGGCAGCAGCGCACGCTCGGCGAGGTAGAAGCTGGCCCCTGCCGTCAGCGCCAGCGCGCCGAGGCCCACCAGAATCAGTGTGATAAGCAGATCGTGTTGTTGCTGCTCCATTGGCGCCAGCGACTGCCCCACCTGCACCACGCCAATCAGCTTGTCATGGGAGGTGATGGCTCTGGAATAGAGCAGATATTCCTGATTGCCGATGTCGGCATGCGCCATCGTGTCGTCCTGCGCGCCAGAGAGCACTGGCTGAGCGGCGGCCAGGTCGGGCAGCCCGACGGTGCTCACCTGGCTGGGATCAGCGAGCGTGGCGCCATGTGCGTCGAGCACGACCGTGAAGATATTGGGGCTGCTCGGCTCGTAGGCTTCACCCTTGTCATCGCCTTCGTTGGGGTCGCCCGTGCTTGGAAGCGGAGCAGGCGCCTGATGCAGCGCGATGAGTGTCTCGTCGTTGTTGACCTCGATCTGCGCGCGGCTGCGTAGTTGCTGCTCCACCTGCTGCTCCAGCGCACGCGATTCCACGAGGTAGATGGAGCCAGCCATGAGCAGGATGATGGTGGAGACCACCTCCAGAGTGAGCAGCACCAGGCGCTGGCGAGACGCATGGTAGGGCGTCGTGGCGCGAGGCGCGCGGTTCGGCAGGCCGCTGCTGGAGAGGCGCGCGCGCCCCAGGCGACGCCAGAGCGAAGGACGCTGCTGCATCAGCGGGCTCCCTGCTCGCGCAGCTCCGGCAGATCAGGCGAGCGGATCGTGTAGCCGACGCCGCGCGCCGTGTGAATCAGCTTCTCGGGCGCGTCGCGGTCGATCTTCTCGCGCAAGTAGTGGATGTAGGTGTCGAGGACATTGCTGCCCGCTTCCGTGCCATCTGGCCAGACGCGCGCCCAGAGTTGCTGGCGGGTCAGCACGCGGTCGGCATTGCGCATGAGGTACTCCAGCAGCGTGAATTCCCGCGCGGTCAGTGGCACGAGCCGGTTGCCGCGAATCACCTCGCGGCGCAGCACATCCATGCTCAGGTCGCCCACTGAGAGCGATGTGGCGTTGGCGTTGGCATCGAACTGGCGGCCGCGCCGGGTCAAGGCGCGCAGCCGCGCCAGCAACTCATCAAATGGAAACGGCTTGGTGAGGTAGTCATCGGCGCCCGCGTCAAGCCCCGCCACTTTGTCTTCGGTCTGGTCGAGTGCGGTCAGCAGCAGGATCGGCAGTGAGACGCCCGCACGGCGCAGATCGCGGCAGACGGAGACGCCATCGCGCCCCGGCAGCAGCACATCCAGAATGATCACATCAAAGTCGCCCGGCGAGGTCATCACGCGGTCGTAGGCGGTCTCGCCGTCCACTGCCACCTCGACGGTGTGGCCATCGTCTTGCAGGTTGCGCTGGTAGCTGCGCGCCAGCCGCAGTTCATCTTCGACGAGCAAGATACGCATGGCTTCCACCCTTGTTCAGAACATAACGCTTGGCCAGACTGGTCGTATTGTATCACGTCTCTGGGACGCCTCAGACCTTATGGCATGCGGGTTCATGGCGCTGAAGTATGAGAAGAAACTCATGCTCTCCTCACGGATCTCTGAGGCGCATTCTGTATACTGAGTGTCTGCATCGCCTCATGGCGACCGAGCAACATTCAGCGCCATGCGCGCGGCGAGACGATCACGAGCCAAAGGACAGACCTCGCATGCCCCCAATACGCCCCGTCGAGTTGCACCCGATCATCGTTCATTTCCCCATCGCGTTGCTGATCCTCAGTGTCACATTCGATTTCCTGGGCGTGTTTCTGCGCCGCTGGGGGCTGACTGAGGCGGCTACCTGGCTGCTGGTGATCGGAACGCCCAGCGCGGGGCTGGCGCTGCTCTCGGGCTGGGTCAGCGAGCACTACGTCACCGTGGGAGCGGCGGACGGCATTCTGCACCTGCACAAAGTGGTGGCCGTGCTGACCACGGCGCTCTTCAGTTTGCTGCTGTTCGTGCGGCTGGTCTGGCTCGCGCCACGCGGATTCGCGCGCTTTGGCCGCATGCCGGCGCTGCGTCCGGCGCTCTCCTCTGCCGATGGCGCGCTGCGGCTGATCGCGCCGCGCCTCTACAATCCGCCGCTGCCTGCCGCTGCCGTCGTCCTCTACCTGGCGCTCAGCGTGATTGGACTGGGGCTGCTCGCGCTGACAGGCTACCTCGGCGGCGCGCTGGTCTACGACCACGGAGTCGGCGCGCCCGCAGGCCTGCTCCTGGGCTTTCTGCTGTAGCGCCGTGGTGTGAAGAACGCCCTAGCCGAGGACTGCCTGATAGGCTATACTTGCGCCGTAGCCAGCGTGCGTCGTCGCGCTTGTGCGGCGGAGCCGGGCTACCTGTCCTGGGAGGTTGGTTCTCATGCGTGTCACGACACATATCCTGGGGACGTTATTCAAGGCGATTGGCAAGATCTTCGTTGCCGCGATCTTCTGTGGCATCATCGGCGCTGGAGTGGTTCTGCTGGTCTCGTTCGTCAAGTCCAATCATTGGCCGCCCGACACGCTGACGATCATCGCGGCGGTTGTCGTCGGCGTGCTGGCGCTCTACGCTGGCGGCATCACGGTGCTGATGCGCGAGGCGGTGCGCGCGCTGGTCGAGGCGGCGAAAGATGTCGAGGCCAACGCCGGAACAGCGCTGCACGGCGCCGAGGGCATCGTGAAAGAAGTCGAGAAGCATCTGTAAGCCATGCGGTCTCGTAGCATTATCAGAAAAGGGATGGAGCCAGGCGCTCCATCCCTTTTCGCTGCCGGACACTCGCCCTTTGCGTGCTCGCTAGCGGGCGCGCAACCGCTGCTTCAGCAGATCCATCACGGCGAGATGGTCGCGGACATGGCCGATGGCAGGCGCCAGGCAGCGCCAGACGGGCGGCTGCTCATACATCCACGGAACCTCTTCGCGCATCGCGGCTTCCAGATAGACGGGGTAGCGCGCCAGATGCGCAGGCACGTCGGGCCGCTCATCGAGGGCGTCATCGGGCTGAGTGTCGAGCCACTGCATGATGGTCGCATGCGTCGCGTCGGCATACTCCAGCAGGTCGGTCAGCGCGACCGCGTGTGCGAGGTCATCGGCCTGCGCCTCGGATAATCCCACGCCGATGCCATGCGTGACGAGCGCGCCACGACCACGCCAGCGAGGCTCGTCGATGATCTCTTCGACGCCGCGCGCGAGCGTTTGGGCCGCCCAGTCCTGGGCTCTGGCGATGTGCCAGAGATCGAAAGCCAGCAGGTTGGTGTGCGGCAGGATGCGAGTGATCGATTCCTCCGCAGTCAGGTCGCCAGCGACGTCATGCAGGATGCCATTCACCGAGGTGAGCTGACGCTGTAGCAGGGCCGTGGCGCGCATGGTATTTCTCACTTTCCACCAATTGAGCAGGTCATCTCCATGTGATGACCTCTGCGCGCTCGCATGATACCCCTCTTCTCAGCCATGTGTCTCACAGTTCGGCGCGGACACGCATCAGCAGCGCGCCGAGCCGATTGAGCCCACGGCCATCGCCGCCATCCGCCCAGTAGGCGTCGCGTGCGCTGCGCTCGATCAGTAGCGCATCGCCAGTCGCGCGCAAAAGCGTGGCGAGGTCAGCATGTTGTCCAAATGTCGCCCGCAGTGCGTCGAGCATGATCTGCTCTTTCACCGCATCCCAGTCGGGGCGCAGTGGACGCGCGCGCGAGCGGCCCATGCGCGCGGCGATCATCGGGCTGGGCGTCCGTCGAATCGCCTCTTCGTGCGCTGTCCCGGCGAACTTCTGCGCGTGGAAGTAGTGCTCGGAGGACGGCCACACGACGCCCTTCAGGGTGATCGGCGCGGGCCAGAAATTTGACAGGAAGCCATACTCGGCCCGTAAGCCAGAGAAGCAGATGCGGGCAGGCTCAGCGGGGTGGCGCATCGTGGCCTTACTCTTTCGGCGGTTCTTTGAGGTCGGCGACCTGCCCGCTGGTCATCTTCACGAGGTCTGCGGGGGTCGTCTCGAAGACGGCGTTGGGCGTGCCAGCGGCGGCCCAGATGCTCGGGTAGGCCAGCAGATCCTCGTCGATCAACGTGCGCAGCGGCGTGGCGTGCGCGACCGGCGGCACGCCCCCTATCGGGAAGCCAGTCGCCTGGCGCACGGTGTCGGCGTCGGCGCGCGTGATGCGGGCGTCGAGCAGCGCGCCGAGCTTTTTCGTATCGACACGGTTAGCGCCACAGGCGATCACCAGCACGGGCTGACCATCGGCCATGAAGACGAGGCTCTTGGCGATCTGCGCCACGGTCGTCCCGATTGCAGCGGCGGCGTCTGCCGAGGTGCGCGT
The DNA here is from genome assembly GCA_036258195.1 of Ktedonobacterales bacterium. Classification (GTDB taxonomy): domain Bacteria; phylum Chloroflexota; class Ktedonobacteria; order Ktedonobacterales; family JADMIN01; genus JAKAIY01. Next base: position 16,122 of record DATAED010000027.1, on the reverse strand, counting down.
GGACTCCGCGAACTCCACTGGCTGCGTCTCGATGCCCTGCTCGCGTAGCCGCTCGCGCACACGCTCGATATTCGGATGCGCCACGCTTTGCCTCTCCTACATGTGGGTACGTTGTGGCCCTCAGTGTATCATGCGCGCCTGCTACACCAGATGGGCATTGACAAGGGCGAGCAGAGGCGCGATGGTACACTGGAAGGTGCAGAGCGGAATCGCTGCGGAAGGGAGGCGCGTGGTATGGGTGAGCGCGATCTGCGGCCCTGGCTGACGGCGACCGAGGAACAGCGCGTCGAGGGGCTGCTCAACCTTTTCGAGGCGCTGTCTCCGGAGCAGGCGGCTGAGCAGATCGCCGCCTACGCGCGCCGCAGCGACGTGCGCTACGACGAAGAATCCATCGTGCTGTATGCCGGGACGAATGTGATGGATCCCCGCGCGCGCGCCGTGCTGGGGGGCAGCCTGGCGAGCCGCCCCAGCCTGGGGCATCCGGGCGCAAAGTATGAGACCGGGCTGGAGGACGCCGAAGCGATCGAGATGGGCTGCCTGGCGCTGGCGCGGCAGGTCTTCGGCTCGCCCTACGTCGAATATCGCGTGGCCAGTGGCTCGCTCGCCAATCTGTATGCCTTCATGGCGCTGGCCAGACCGGGCGACACCGTGCTGGCGCTGCCCACCAGCGCCGCTGGACACGCCACCCACCGCGAGTTCGGCGCCGCCGGACTATATGGCCTGCGCGTCGTTGACATCCCCTGGAACGCCGCAGGCATGGAGGTGGATGTGGAGGGGCTGAGCGAGGCGGCTCGGCGCGAGCGTCCGCGCATCATCGTGCTGGGCGCCAGCCTGACGCTCTTCCCATTCCCGGTGCGCGAGGCGCGCGCCATCGCCGATGAGGTGGGCGCGACGCTGATGTATGACGCCGCCCACGTCTCCGCGCTCATCACCACGCAGGGCCGCGCCCGCTTCCAGAGTCCGCTGGATGAGGGCGCGCAGGTCGTCACCCTCTCCACCTACAAGTCGCTGGGAGGGCCGCCGGGTGGCATGCTGCTCACCAGTGATGCGGAGCTGGCCGAACGCATCGAGCGCATCGCATATCCCGGGCTGACGGCCAACGTCGACGATGGCCGGCTGGCGGCGCTGGCCATCTCGCTGGCGGGCTTCAGCCGCTTTGGCGCGGAGTACGTGCAGGCGATGCTGGAGAACGGCGCGGAGCTGGCCGATGCGCTGGCTGAGCAGGGCTTGCCGGTGGTGGCGGCAGAGCGCGGCTACACCACGACCCACCACGTGGCGCTGGATGCCCGCCCCTTCGGCGGAGGCGACCATGCGGCACGGCGGCTGGCTCGCTGCGCCATCCACTCCAGCGGCATTGGGCTGCCGGGCAAGGCGGTGCGCGGCGACTACAATGGCCTGCGCTTCGGCGTGCAGGAGGTGACACGCTGGGGCATGGGGCTCGATCAGATGCGTCTGATCGCCGGGCTGGTGGCAGACCGCCTGCTGGATCGCCGCCCGGTCGAGGCGATCTGGCGCGATGTGCGGGCGCTCCGACGCGGCTTCCAGCGGCTCAAATTCGCGCTGGGGTAAGACCTCTCCCCCTGTCCCCCTCCCCTTGCGAGGGGAGGGGGAACCAACGCCAGGCAGTTTCGCTGATTGCTAGCATGCTTGTAATTAGCTGCTTCGTGGTTCACCATCATCCTCGCCCGCAGCGTTGCGACGGGCATCATTGGTGGTGGCCGTTTCTAACCGCCTTGCCATCCACCACTTTGCGTGCCTGCGGCGCCCCCTCGCCCCGCAGGGAGAGGGGGACAGGGGGAAAGGTTCTCGCCTGCTCAACCGGCGGGCGATGCGGTCGGAGACGGGGCGGCGGTGGGTGAGGCGCTGGCTGTGGGTGTAGGTGTCGGCGAGATTTGATTGTATGCCCAGTTCAGCAGCGCGGCGGCGTCGATGAAGCGGCCATCGTAGGTCGCGTCGCCCAGCACTGCGCCAATCAGCGTGCCGCCGGGGCGCTTCGCCATGAAGACCAGGCAGTAGCCCGCAGGCCCGGTGAATCCGGTCTTGATGCCAATCGCGCCGCTGTAGGCGAACGGCTCGTGCTGGAGCAGCTCATTCGTGTTGAGCAGGTCGAACTGGTGATGGGTGGAGGTTGCCGCGAGCGTGATCTGCGTCGTGCCGACGACCTGCGCGAAGGTCGGGCTTTGAATCGCGTACTGCGTGAGGCGCACCAGATCGCTGACTGAGGTGTGATGGTCGGGCGCGTCCAGCCCATGCGGGTTGGCGTAGTGGGTGTGCGAGAGGCCAAGCAGCCCGGCCTCCAGATTCATCAGCGCGACGAAGTTTGCCTGCGAGCCAGCCACGCCGTCGGCGATGGTGATGGCGGCGTCGTCACCGGAGGGCAGTAGCAGGCAGTAGAGCAGCTCCTTCAGGCTGAGCTGCTCGCCAAGCCGCAAGCCTGCCACGCTCGTGCCGCCATCCTCGATGGCGACGGTGTCTGGCCCGACGGTGATCATCTGATCGAGCTTGCCATAGGTCAGCGCCACAACAGCCGTCATGATCTTGGTAGTGCTGGCCATCGGCAGCGCAAGGTTGGGCGAGAGCGAGTAGAGCGTCTTGCCGGTTGTGGCGTCATACAGCTCCGCCGCTGTCGCGGAAATGGTGGGTGGCGCGGGCGGCGGGCCATCTGGCCCGACATTCGGCAGAGTGGGCGCGAGGGTGGGCGTCACCGAGCCCGTGACGCTGGGCGTGACGCTGACAGTGGGCGTGGTCGTCGTCAGTGGCAGCATCAGATTCGACAGGGCGTCGAGCGCGCGCAGATTCGGCTTCGTGGGAGCGCTGTGAGCGCCCAGCGGCGCGCAGGCGGTGAGCGTCCCTATGAGTGACGCCACCAGCAGCAGCCCCGCCGCCACGCGAACGACCCATCGTTGTGATCCGCTGCCCACGATTGCGCTATCCCTTCACTCGTCACGACGCCGCTGTCATCATAACATGGCGCTCGCCAGCTAGCCACCGCCTCACGCCCGCACGCCGACCATGCACACCATCGGCGTCGTCATCGTCAGCTCGCCGCCGTTGACCTGTCGGCGCGCCTCCAGCCGTCGCTCGACCTCATTGAAGACCAGGCGGCGGATGACCGCGTCCGGGATGATCGAGCGCCAGCTCAGCATGTAGGTCGTCTGGATGAGCGGCGACCGCAGGAAGGCCAGCGTCGTCGGGAAGCGCAGACTGAAGGTATCCGTCACCTCGCGGGTGATCTGGAATCCGGCGCGCTCCATCTGGCGGCGCGTCTCGGCGATGGTGGGGCGCATGGCGATCTGCTGCGCCAGCGCCCGCTGATAGTCACCCAGTTTCAGGTCGCGCAGGGTAAGGTAGTAGATGTCCAGAAACTCGCGCATAGCCGACTGCAGCGGGGTGGTTAGCAGGATATGCCCGCGCTGGCGTAGCAGCCGCCACATGGCGCCCAGCGCGCCGTTGCGGTCGGTGAAGCTGGTCAGCCCCAGGTTGCAAGTGATCGTATCGAAGGAGCCATCCGGCAGGCCGCTCGCCATCACGTCGGCGTTGAGGAAGGTGACGTTGCGCAGCCAGGCATCGCGCGCTTTGCGGGTCGCCAGCGCGATGGCTTCGTCCCAGATATCGATGCCGGCGAGGTCGCAATCTTGCCCGATGTAGCGCGCCAGCTCCAGCGTCGGATAGCCCGTGCCGCAGGCGACATCCAGCCCCTGCCAGCCGCTCTCGCGCGGCAACGTGAGGAAGGCGCTGAGCATCAGGCGTCCGAATGGCTCCGACCATTGTGGCGCGATCAGCGCGTCGTAGAGCTCGGCGAAACCTGGCTCGCGCACGTCGTACGTGACGTGGAGATAGTCTTCGGTCTCGGCGCGAGCGCTGAGGGCCAGCGCGGGCGGACTGAGGAGCGAGCCGCCCGCGCCGCGCGGCTGGGTGATGGCGGGGTCGGGCAGGTTGATGCCGCCGTGCGCGCCCGGCCCCATCCACGGGAGCGCGCCCATGCGGCCTGTGTAGCCCAGCCGCGCGCGCGTAGGATCCCAGTCGTCCCAGTCGTCGCCGCTATTCTGCGCGCCGCCCAGCGGCCCGAACGGCGCCTGATGGTTATCGAATGGCCCCACGGTCTCCTCCGCGTCTGGCTGGCGAATCGCTGGCGCTTAGCTGATGCCTGGCCCTGAACGCCACGCGATCGGCGATGCGACGCTGCCCGTCTTCTTGGTGGGCGATGGCGTCGGCGTTCCAGACTTTGGCGTGCCGGAGCCGGGCGTCGTTGTGCCAGGGATGTTGGCGACAATCGCAAACTTGATCGTCTGGGCCAGATACTTGTCGTTGGTCGCGTCGCCGGTGTCCGAGCTGGGCTTGTTCCAGTAAATCTTGACCATCCCCACACCGGTCTGATAGTAGGGCAGACCGCAGTAGCCGTGGAAGTTGTTGGTCTTGGATGACTGCACCGCGACGCTCGTGCCGGACTTCAGGTTGTAGTCGATGCCATCGAGGAACCAGCGACAGGTAAGGGTGTTCGAGCCAGTCTGCGAGGCGCCAACGATGTTCACCACGACGTAGACGGTCGAATTGACCTTGAAATACGACGTCACGTCGACAGCATTGTATTTGTTATCAATGCCCTGCGCGGTGACCGCCGACGTGATGATCTTGGCGGATGGCCCAGGTGTCGAGACTGGCGTCACCGGCACCTGGCTCAGATCGACCGTCGGCGAGGCGAGTCTGATGCCGAGCGGCTTGCTCAACATGGCGGCGAGGCGCTGCTGGCCGAGGAAGCCGAGGCCGCCGCAGACGCCGACGGTGACCAGCAGGATGCTCAGCACGCCGCTGATAACGCGCCCGGAGCTGAGCTTCTTCTTGCGCTTCGGCTCGGTGGCAGGGATGTAGGCCGGGCGGCGCATGCCAATGGCGCGCTCTTCTTCGTCGGTCTGCGGGAAGCCCGGCAGGCCGGTCATCATCCCACCCTCGGCGGATGGCGGCATGACCTCGTTGTATTGCGCCAGCGCCCGCGAGGGATCGACGCCGCCATACTCGCCAGAGCCAGAGCGACTGCCAGAGCGACCGGGCGCCCCTCCGCTGTAGTCGGCGTACTCGTCGTCCCAGCCGTCACCGCCGCCCTGCTGGCCATAGCCACGGCTCATCAGGCCGCCGCCACCGCTACCCCAGTTGGCGCCAGACGCGCGGCGCGACCCGCTGGACGAGCCGGGCTGCGAGCGCCCACGCTGGCCCGAGCCGCCAGCGCCGCCACGCGAGCCGAGACGCGGCGGAGGAGCGCCACACTCAGGACATGGCCCCGTGCGGGGACGCGGCGCGCCACACTGGTCACATTCCATCGACGTTACACCTCTCCCTGCTCGCCTTGTCAGCGCGTCGTGGTCGTGCGGCGTCCCTGCGTTGCACAGGCGCTCTTTGCTCCGAAGCCACCAGAGCAGCATACACAGCGCCTCGGAATGGGTCAAGAAAGCGCGGTATCCATAGGAGCATTGGGCCGCCGCTCGCCTGATGTCAGGGGCGTAGTGGCGTCGGTATGTTATCCTCGGTATGGCGATGGCTACTAGGGAGGGAATCTGCCGATGGGCGACACGCAAAATTGGCTCGATCAGCAGGCCATCGAGCGGCTCGCCCAGCATATCCCCTTCGAGACCGACCCCGCCACGAAGGCCGAGCTGATCGAGATGCTGCGCGGGCTGGTCATACGCGCGGGCAATGGTATCGACCGCTCGCTGTTCGGCTTCGAGGCCAGCCAGGAGCTCAAGCGACTGGGGCTGTGGGATCGCCTGGGCGGGCGCTGACATCTCTCGGCGGCTGTCCGAGGGAGGGTAATCCTGGCCTGGCGTTCCGGCGGAGGGCTGGCGGAACCTCTCCCCCTGTCCCCTCCGAGGGAGGGGGACCCTGGCCAGAATTTGCGACACAGGGCGACGTTCTACCTTGTGCCTGCGGTTAATGTGAGGTGGTGAGGCGGTGACGATCTTTGATCTGCTCTTCCTCGTCTCGGTGGTGGGCTGCGCGTTCGCCGTGGTCGGCCTCTTCGGCGCGCTTGTGGTGCGGCGCTGGGCTGCAGCGCGGGCCATCCTGCTGGCGCTGGTCGGCTATGGGCTGCTCTATGCGCTGGGCCTCGTCGCGGTCTCGGCGCTCTCCCCGCAGCGGGTCATCCCGACCGGGCAGGCACAATGCTTCGACGACTGGTGCGTCGCAGTCTCCCACGCGGCGCAGGCGCCGACGCTACATGTGGGCGAGCAGACCATCGGGGCGCAGGGACGCTTTCTGGTCGTGACGTTGCAGGTGACGAGCACGGCCAAGCGGGTCAGCCAGCGCGAGCAGATCGCGCAGGTCTATCTGGTGGATGGCGCTGGTCGCCGCTATGACATCTCCGCTGTCGGCCAGCGCGCGCTGGATGCGGCCGAGCTGAGCGGCCCCGCGCTCGATAGCGCTATCGAGCCAGGGGGAACCTTCATCCATACCGTCGTCTTTGATGCGCCCGCCGACGCGACAAATTTCTCCATCGTCGTCGCACACCCCGCCTTTCCTGGCGCCGTCGTCATCGGCGACGACCAGAGCTTCTTCCATCACCCTACGCTCATGCAGGTCGATCTCACGCACTGACGCCAACGGTTGGGCTGTCAGCCAAGCGTCCAGCCGCTGGCGTCGCCGCTAAGCGCGAGCGCGCCCGTGTCGCTGACGCGGTAGACCTGCGCCCCGGTCGCCGCCGTCACATCGGCGTCGCTCTGCCACATGTCGGCGCTCAGCTTCACGGTCGCGCTGTGGCTGACGGGCGTGGGCGCGTCGGTGATGATGATGGCGCGTGGGTGGGCCATGCGTAGAACTTCGCCCAGCGGGCCAGCCAGATCGAGCGGCGCGCCACGCGGGACGGCGACGATGACCAGATCGGCGGCCAGCGGCTCGCCGGAGCCAGTCAGCGCGTCCAGTGCGTAGGCGTCCGCCGCGCCGAGCAGCAGCGCGGTCAACCCGGGCGTCTCCAGCCGCAGGATGACGTCGTCGCTGGCGGCGCTATCGCCTTGGTTGGGGGGATAGAGCGTCTGCGGTGGGGCCAGCGCGGTGAGCGTGGTCGCAGGGTCGAGCCGCAGCATATCATCGGCGCGGAACTGCTGGCGTGCGGCGCCCGCAGCGCGCATGGCGTCCAGATAGGCCAGATAGTCGGGCGTGGGGTGTGGCGTTCCGGCGTCGAGAGCGTGCGCGATGGCGTAGTGGGTGGCGAGGTCATCCAGCCCACGTGCATCGCCCGCGCGCGCGTCGGTCAGCGCCACGACATCCAGCGAGCGGCGCCAGAACGGCAGGCGGCTGGCTAGCGCAGACTCCAGCGTCGGGCCAGAGGGGCCACCGTCAATCAACATGACGGCGCCATCGGGCAGGCGCAGCAGGATCGCCGAGCCGCCAGGGCCGACATCCAGAATGTCTAGTTGGGCGCGCTGCGATGCAGCCAGCGCAGGGACGCTAGCTCCGAGCGAGCCGAGCAGCGCCAGCCCCAGCGTGATGGTCAGCGCCCGCCCCACCAGTGGATGTCGCGCGCGGCGGTGGTCGTGATTGTCGGCCAGCGCGCGAGCGGCAGCGGCCAGCCGCGGCGCCAGCGCGACGAGCAGGGCGACGAGCGCGGCATAGTAGAGCGCCGCGAGCGCCGCCGAGGCGGGCGGCGTCTGTAGCGCGGCGAATGGCAGCGCGGCGCATGCGGCGATGGCAGTGTTGACCCACCACAGCAGCGGCCAGACGACCCAGGCCAGCGTCAGCGCCAGCAGCGACCATCCCAGCGCCGCCACCAGCGCCAGCAGCCCACCCAGCGCCAGCAATGGCGCCAGCAGCGGCACAGTCAGCAGGTTGGCCAGCGGCGCGACCAGCGAGACGATATGGAAGGTGAGCGCCAGCGTCGGCAGGGTGGCCGCCTGCGCCGCCAGCGTGACGGCGAACGACTCGGCGACGACCTGCGCCACGCTCAGCCGCGCGAATCGTCCCAGCGGACGCAGCAGCGCCTGTTGCAGCGCGGGTGTGAGGAGCGGCAGCGCGAAGGTCGCCAGCACGGTGAGCTGGAATCCCGCGTCGTAGAGCAGCGTCGGCTCGATGGCCGTCATGATGAAGGTGGCGAGGGCCAGCGCGGTATAGACGTTGTAATTGCGACCCAGCGCGGGCGCCAGCGCCAGCAGCGCTCCCATGATGGCGGCGCGGACAGCGGCTGGCCCACCGCCACCCAGCGCCGCATAGACGCCGACCGCCGTCAGCGCCGCCAGACTGCGTGGCCAGTAGCCCAGCCGCCGCGCCGCCCGGCTGGCGAACTCTGCCAGCAGCGAGACTTTCAACCCGGCGGGCACGACCAGATGGATCGTGCCGGTGTTGACGAAGAGCGGTAGCCGCGTCCGCAGTGCAGGCGATTTCAGCCCCAGCAGGATGCCGATCAGCAGCGCCGCCTCTGGCTCTGGCAGCGAGCGCTCGATAGCCTGCGCCAGCGCCACCCGCAACCGGAAGAGCGCCGCCAGTGGCGCCCAGCCGCCACCACGCGCGGTGATGCTGACGCGCGCCGACGACATGCGCGCATCGACGCTGGTGGGCGCGCCGCCGACACTCAGCGGCTTGAGCGCGCCCGTCAGCTCCACGCTATCGCCATAGGTGGGTGAGAACCAGTCGTTCGGGCCATAGACGGTGGCCTCGATGCGCCCGCTGGCAGAGCTGGGCGCCGTCGCTCCGGATGGCGTGATGGCGCTCACCTGCACCGTCAGCAGGCGGTAGCCGTCGCGCTCGTCCGGCTGATCGATCACCTGGCCCACGACCTGCGCCTGGCTGCCATCGGCGAAGCGCGCGATGTTGAGCGGATCGCGCGCGGGATTACTCCACGCGGCGCGTGCGGCTCCCAGGCCAATCCAGAACAGCAGCGCGCCCAGCGCTAATCCCAGGCGGGCCATCTGGCGAGCGCGCGACGCCAGCAGGGGTCGCCGCGCCAGCAGCGCGCAGCCGCCGCTGCCCACCAGCGCCACGCCCGCCAGCGCCAGCCAGCCAAGCGGCGCCACGGTTGGCAGCGCGCCCAGACCGCTGAGCCAGTCGCCCAGCAGCCACGCGCCGACGAATGCCAGCAGCGCATAGCCACGGAAGAGCGGCCGCTGGGCGAGCGATGTCCGCGTCGCCACGCTGGCTGGAGTCATCGGCGCCCCTCCTCCTCGCTATGAATGTGGCCGCTGCGCATTGTAGCGCCCGCCCAACGCCGCCGACCACCAGGTTAGCCCGCCGCCCCTCCCCCGGCTGCGCAGGCTCATCCGCGCGCAGCGAGCTGCCGTTCGATGCGCACGGTCTGCTCCAGCGCCTCGCGCTGCGCGGAGTTGCGCTCGCGGCGCGCGACGAGCAGGTAGTACGCAACATGGGCCGCGACGACCAGCAGCCCGCACAGGATCTCCCACAGGTATGGCGCGCTCAGCCCCAGCGCTGGCTCCGGCGTGTAGGGCATGGAGACGTTGGCGAGGATGCTATAGAGCTGGCGCGCCTCGCCCAGAGCGCCCGCTGCGGCGAGCCCGCTCAGCAGCGCGATGGTCCAGGCGATCAGCGACGCGCCTCCGGCGATGGTGGCCGAGCGTAGACCCTTGCGCAGTCGCCAGCGGAACGCCAGCTCGATCTCCGGCGCCGTGCGCCGCAGCCGCTGGATGTAGAACTCCTTGATGACGCCCATCGCCAGCATGCCATCGCGATACTCTTGCTCCAGCCCCAGCAGGCGCGCGAAGAAGGCAAAGCTGAACAGCGAGAAGATGATGAGGGCGGTGATGGCGATGATGCTGATGGTGGGGCGCGCCGTGCCAGCGTAGGCGTTGGTCAGCACGCCAAGTCCAGTCGCCAGCGCGCCTGTCGCCAGCAGATACAGGTTGATGAGGGAGGCGCTATCCTGTCTCGCCTGGTAGGCGCTGACCCCGGCATAGCTGAACTCCTCCAGCAGGATGCTCTCGGCTCGCAGCTCTTGCGCGCTGGCGACGGCGGGCGCGCGCTCCGTCGCCTGGAGGAAGGGAGCGCTCTGCTGAAACGGCAGATTGCGTGGATCAAATGACATGCCAGCTCCTCATCACATCGTGAGCGCGCAGCGCTATTTCAGCGTCGCCAGCGCCTTCAGCAGCTCGCTCTGGTCGGCCTTGCTCTCGCGCAGGCGGGCGAGTGTGCGTGCGCGCTCGGCGGGGTTGAGCCGCAGCGCCCCCCAGATGGGCTCGATGGGCAGCCCGCCGCGATGCGCGACGCTGAGCGTCTGGGCGGCCTCGCGTACGCGGTCGAAGGCGTGATTGTAGCCCCAGGCGAACAGAGTGAGGGCGACGATCAGCGCCACAATCGCCAGCGCCCAGGGAATGACTCCGGCGGGCTGCGCGCCCAGCGCCAGCGGCAGCCAGAGCGCTGCGGCGACCAGCATCGCCCCGGCGAAGCAGAGCGCGCTGAGGGTGGCGACGGTGAAGCAGACCACTGCCGTCGTGCTGGTGCGCTTCTCACCGGTGGGCAGTGTGGCCAGGCGCCAGTAGAAGGCTCTAGCGGGGTTGGGCGCGCCCGCTGGTAGACCTTGCGAGAACTCCTGGATGTAGTATTCCTTGATGAGCGTCATCGCCAGCACGCTCTCGCGCCAGGCTTGCCGCAGCCGGATCAGCTTGGTGAAGAACGCTACGCCCATCAGCCCGGCGACCAGCAGCAAGGAAAACGACAACTCGCCCGCGTACAGCTTCAGGCCGCCGCCAAGCTGAAAGACGGCGGCCAGCCCGGAACCCAGCACGCCGATCAGCAGCAGATAGAGGTTGAACATGCGCGCGCGGTCTTCCTGCGCCTGATAGGCCGTGACGCCTGCGTAGTTGAACTCCTCCAGCAGCATCTGCTCCAGCCGCAGCGATGCATCGCGCCCAGGCGCGCTGGGCGATTCGTCTGTGGCGAAGGACGCACTGCGCGGAAATGGCATGTTCTCAGGGTCGCGTGGCATGGCGGCTCCTAGCGTGATGGGTGCGTCGTGCGCGCGGCGATGCAGTCCCCGCGACTATAGCATAGCCAGCCGCCAGCGTGAAGTGGTCGGCGCGGCATTGGCGTCGAGCCAGCGACGATCTGGTATACTGGCGACAATCGCCAGACCACCTGCGTACTCCGCGTGAATTGCGCGCAGCCGCGAACGACGACGCCAACAACGAGACACGTCCATGACAACCGCCCGCGCCAGCATGAATCCCTTCGACGGGCTTGCCGAGGAAGCCTGCGCCACGCTGCGCGACTATCTGGTCGCCGAAGGCCTTGCGCTCGAAGCGCCCGAGGCGCTGCCTTTGTTCGAGCGCTCGGTTCGCGCCACTATCGTGGCGGTGGAGTCTGCCATGCCCACTGATCTGCCGCTCGAATTCGCCCTGGCTTACCTTACTGGCCGTATCGCCAGGGAGCAGGCGCTCGTGATCGAGCGGGCGCGCAGCCAGGCGAGCGCCGCCCGCGACGCCGCCGAGCGCCACTGGCAAGCCGCCATCGAGAGGGAGCGTCGCCGCCTCGCCCACGCGCCCACTGTAGCGAGCACCGAAACCGCAGCTTCTGCCGACACTCCACGCCAGGCGCGGCTGAGTTGATCCCCGGCTGGCTCACCGCTGCCTGACGCGCCCCAGGGACATGCCTCTCGTCCGGCGCTGTTGTCATCGCATGGGTCATTCGTTGCATCATTGGAAGCATGTCGGGGAGCGCGTGAACGAGACAGGGAGACGACCGGCGTGATTGATCAGAGCAGTGGACGGCAAGCGGCTGCCAGCGATGCGGCGCGGGCGCGCTTCTCGCCTGCGCAGCCAGCCTGGGCCTGGGCACGTCACTGGGAGTTCTGGCTGGCGATGGCGCTGGCGATCTTCCTGCGCTTCTGGCGCATCGACCTGACGCAATATCTCTTCGACCAGTCGGGGTTGTTTGGTCTGGCGCGCACGAGCGTCACGCACGGCCTGATACCGCTGACCGGCATCCCGTTCTCCATCCAGACGCTCACGCCACCGTGGAGCATCTTCGCGCTGGCGCCATTCGCGGCTCTGAGCGCAAGCCCGCTGCCCGCCGTTATCAGCATAGCGACGCTGAATGTGGTGGGCGTCGCGCTCTGCTACATCTTCGCGCTGCGCTACTTTGGCCGACGCATCGCGGCGGTCAGCACACTGCTCTACGCCACCTGCGGCGCGGCGATCAATTACAGCCGCTTCATCTGGCAACCCAACTACGTGGCGCCGCTGATCGGCATCTGGATCATCACGCTGTATGCTGGCTGTGTGGAGGGGCGACGGCGCTGGTTCACCGGCAATATCGCGCTGCTGCTGCTGGCGGCGATGTTCCATCCCTCCGCGTTGCTGCTGGCGCCCGTGACGCTGGTGGCCGTGCTGCTGGCGCCGCGCTTTCCTGGCCTGCGCGCATGGCTGGGCGCGGTGGCGGCGGTGGTGATCGTGGCGATTCCGACGCTGATCTGGGAGTGGCAGAGCAATTTCTCCGATCTGCGGTCGGCTGGCTCCTTCGCGACGGGTCACACCTCGTATGCGCCGCTGGTGTTCTTCCGGCTCTATCAACTCCTCGGCGGAGTCAGCCCCGATGGCGCCAATCCCAACAATCCCTTCGACCTTGGCTTGAACGCGCTGGCCATCTTGCTCTTCGCCGTGGGCTGGCTCGTGCTGACCGCGCGGCTGCTGCGCCCGGCGCGCGCGCTGGAGTTCCGGCGCGCGGATGGCCTGGTCGCGGCCAGTCGCGCGTGGCTGCTGGCGTTCTATCGTGGGCTGCGCGCCGACGCCAACTGGCGCATCAATCTGCTGGCCTGGCTGATCGTGAGCCTGCCGCCTGTGCTCATGATCCGTCACAGTGGCGTGATCGCCACGCACTATCTGATGATGCTCTATCCGACGGCGTTCATCGTCTCGGCCATCGGCGCGGTGGCGGCGATTCGCTGGGTGGTGGGGCAGGCAGAGCGACGCGCGCGTCAGTTGACCACGGTGGCGGCGCTGGCGCTGGAGGCGGCGCTGCTGATCCTCATCGTTGCGCGGGCCGGGCAGTGGATTCGCCTGCCGCTCTCGCTGACTAATCCCCAGACCTTCCATGCCTATAACGATTACGGCTACCCGCTGAGCGTGCTGCAGGGCGGCGCCAACCTGCTGGCGCAGACGCAGACGCGCACGGGCGCAGCGCAGATCGAGGTCATCACCTCCAGCGACTCGCGCTATCAGCACGCCGAGCAGTACATCCTGGTGGGGGAGCATCCCGACCGCATCAGCCTGACGTCGGACTGCCTGGCGCTGCCCGCCGCTGGCGCGCCCGCATGGCTGGTGGCGCCCGTCATCCCCGACAGCCACGCGGCGACGCTGCTGGCAAGCCTCTCGAATACGGAGCAGGTTGGCTCGCTGCCGATGGTCGGTGGCCCGGCCTATCCGATCTATCAGGTGAGCGGCGAGGAGCCGTTGCTGGCGGGCGAGCGGCTCGTGACGCCGACGGTCTTCGACGATCACCACGGCGATGCGCTGCGCCTGCTGGGCGCCAGCATCCCGCAGCCCGGCGCGCTGCTGCTGCGCTGGCAGGTGGACGCCGCGAGCGCGCCTGCCAACCAGACGCGCCAGTTCCGCGTGGTCGCTGACGATAACAACGGCCGGGCCTACGTGGACTGCGAGGCGCAGCACTGGCAGGCGGGCGAGACGCTCTTCACCTGGGTTCCACTGCGCGCCGACGGTACGAGCGACATTATCCTGAGTGTCCAGACTACCGCCAATGGGCTGCAGATGCCGCACGCGCTGGGGCTGCGCTTCCTGGCGGATGTGCCGATCGCCGCGCACTTGCAGCCTACCGTAGCGACCGTCGCGCCTGCTGATCCGCTGCACGCCACGGTGACGGCCAACGTCGATGGCTCGCTGACCATCCCTGCGCAGACGCTGGCGCCCGCCGCAGGATGATCCAGGAGAGCTGGATGGGCGGCGCAAATGGCACAGGAGCATTGCGGTGGCGCGACTGAGGGGGCTACGATATGGGCGGCCTTGCCCCCTGGGGATTCCAAGCTCCCCTCTCCTCGTGGGATAGGGGCCGGGGGTGAGGTCGCGCCAGGTACGATTCCCTCAATCCGTGCAATGGTAACGGTATCTACCCAAGGAGTGTACGATGTCTCCGCTGCGTGTCGGCATGATATTTGGTGGCCGCTCGGTCGAGCATGAGGTGTCGGTGCTGACAGCGCATCAGGCCATCGCGGCGCTCCCGCGCGACAAGTACACGCCGATACCGATCTACATCTCCAAGGCAGGGCAATGGTTCACCGGTGAAGCGCTGCTGGATCTGAAGAACTTCAGCGATCTGGAGAAGCTGCAAACGCTGGCCGAGCCGATCATCTTCAGCGCCGACGCGACACAGCCCGGGATTCTGGCGCGTCGCACTGGCGAGCGCAAGGGCCTCTTTGGCGGGCGTGGGCCAGTCGAGCCGCTGATCGAGCCGCTGGATGTGGCGTTTCCGCTGCTGCATGGCTCGCACGGCGAGGACGGCACGATCCAGGGCCTGCTGGAGCTGGCTGATCTGCCGTACGTCGGCTGCAATGTCGAGTCGGCGGCGATTGGCATGGACAAGCTGATGGCCAAGGTGGCGCTACGTGCGGCAGGCGTGCCCGTACTGCCGGACTACCCGCTCAGTCGCGCTCGCTGGCAGCGCGAGCCAGACGCGGTGGTGGCGGAGATCGAGGCAGCGTTCCCGTATCCGGTCTTCGTCAAGCCCGTGTCGCTCGGCTCCAGCATTGGCGTCTCTAGCGCGGAGGACGCGACCGCGCTGCGCTTCGCCATCGACGTGGCGGCGACCTATGATAGCCGCGTGATGATCGAGCCAGCCCAGCAAGACATTGTGGAGATCAACTGCGCGGTGCTGGGGAACGATGTGGAGGCGCGCGCCTCGACCTGCGAGCGTCCCATCAGCGCAGGCACGCTCAGCTACGAGGAGAAGTACCTCAAGGGCGGCAAGTCGGACGGCATGAAGGGCTCGCGGCGCATTATCCCCGCCGACATCTCCGACGAGTTGACCGAGCGCATCCAGCAGAGCGCCGTGCAGACATTTCGAGCCATCGGAGCGGCAGGCGTGTCGCGGGTGGATTTCCTTGTGCGGCCTGCCGAGAATACCTTCTACGTCAACGAGATCAACACGCTGCCCGGTTCGCTGGCCTTCTATCTCTGGGAGCCGAGTGGTGTGCCCTTCCCTGAACTGCTGACGACGATGATCGGCTACGCGCAGGCGCGCTATCGCGAGAAGCGCCGCAGCACGTTCTCCTTCGGCTCCTCGCTGCTGAGCGGTAATCCGCTGCTGGGCGGGAAGTCGTAGGCGACGACCTTACCCCCCGGCCCCTCTCCCGCCGCAGCGGGGGAGGGGTTGGGGAGGGGGCCTTAGTGCGCGGGTGGCGCGCCCGTCATAAACGCGCGCACAGCGGCCCCGATGATGGCGACAGCGGCGATTAGCATGATGATGACGTCGCGGCGCACGCGCTTCTGGTCGCTGTAGGCATAGGCCACGGGAATCGCCAGCAGCACGATGCCGCCATAGACGAAGTGCAGCGAATCGAAGGGCCGCGCGCCCGTCAGGAAAATCAGCCCGCCGACGATGGCTTGCAGCACGCCGAGGGCCGCCGTCACGATCAGCAGCCAGCGGAAGAGCCGCGAAAGCGTCGGGGATGACTGGCTCAGTGGGACGTTGGTGTCGCTGAGGCGGCGGCGCTGCACCAGCAGGATGATCGCCACGATCAGCGTCAGCAAACCGGCCAGCACGATGAGCGGCACGAATATGGTATGGATGGCGAGCAGCGGATTCAGGATGGATGCCACGGTGTATGTCCTCCAGAGTCGATCAGCGGTCGAGCGGATGAGAGCGGCAGGGTCGCGCAGGTGGCGCTGACCCACTGGCGATTGTAACGCAGATGGGGCGCTCGTGGCGCACTGTGCTGGCCCCACGGCATGCGATGACCTGCGCCCCGACTATACTCCCGACCGCGCTCGCCTCGCAAGCGCCGTTATGGCGCATCTGGAGCCAGCGTGTCGCGCGGCGCCTGCCTGGCGTCCGTCTGGCGTCCGTCTGGCGCCTGCCTGGCGTCCGCCTGCCAAGCGCTGCGCTCGTGGTACACTGCGCTGGCGACGCTTGGTGGAGAGCGCAATCGATGCGGGAGAGGCGACCAGCATGGCGAAACGGGCGAAG
>DATAED010000026.1:0-4459 GCA_036258195.1 Ktedonobacterales bacterium | reverse complement strand
CAGCTCGGTGCCGATCTCGTCGATGACGATCACCTCCGGCATGTGGTTCTCGACCGCCTCGATCATCACCGCATGCTGCTCGGCGGGGTGCGCCACCTGCATGCGCCGCGCTCGCCCGATGCCCGGATGCGGGATGTCGCCATCGCCGGCGATCTCGTTGGAGGTGTCGACCACCACCACCCGCTTGCCCAGTTCAACGGCCAGCACCCGCGCCGCCTCGCGCAGCAGCGTCGTCTTGCCCACGCCAGGGCGTCCCAGGATCAGGATGCTCTGCCCGCGCTCCACTACATCGCGGATCAGCGCGACAGTGCCTTTGACTGCGCGGCCGACGCGGCAGGTGAGGCCGACGACCTCGCCGCGGCGGTTGCGGATGGCGGAGATGCGGTGCAGGGTGCGCTCGATGCCGGCGCGGTTGTCGTCGCCAAATTGGCCGATGCGGCCCACCACATACGCCAGATCCTCCTTCGTCACAATCTCCGCGCCCAGGTTGACTTCGGTCTGCGGAAAGCGGCCCTCTGGTATCCGCCCGAGGTCGAGCACGATCTCGAGCAAATCCGCGCGATGTTCGAGGCGGTTCACCGCCTCCTGGATGCGCGGAGGGAGCGCTGCGAGGACGGAACCGAGATCATCGTAGATGACTTCTGGCATACGGTGTTTCTACCACCTTCACTCAGGCGTGAGCGGGCCGTCCCAAGCCCTTCGACGCCATACATCACTCGCGCCGCCGAGACGTCGTTGTTCCAGGCGACGCGCGCCATGAGATGCCGTACCAGCAAAGCGTGTGAGCCAACATGCGAGAATCCGGCGGCGCGCAGTGTCTCCACTGTCGCCGACTCGTACTCACGCGCCAGACACACAATGGGCCGCGCGGCCTCTGCGGCAAAGACGCGCAGCGCGAACTTCAGCAACGCGCGTGCCACCGGCTGGGAGTCCGGATGAACCAGCAACGTCAACTGATGCGGCTGGTCGCCACGCCCCTGACGGAGACGCAGCCAGCCGCCCATCAACGGCCCCTCGTCGTGAACGAAGGCCGCTGTGGAGGGTTCGAGCATCGGCACATACCAGGTGCGACCACCACCCGCCCGCGTGTGGGTCAGCTCATCCACCGAGAGGCCCTCCGCCACCTGCACCCGCCGCGGCGTACAGGCGTCGTACAGCCGCAGCAGACTCCAGGCGTCGCGCCGCGCCCAGCGCCGCAATTGCGCCTCGGCGTGGATCGGCGCCGCCGTCTGCGGACGGGCCAGCGGTGGCGCGAGGCGTGTCATCAGGCCACGCCCACCACGACTGTGCCGCTCGTCGCCCGCCTCGTCGCCTGACTCGCCCCCCGTCACCGCATCCTCCTCGTCATTCCGCTGTGGGACGTCAATTCCGGCGCCGTCGAGCGCGCGCAAGCCTTGCGTCGCGTTTTCGAGCGCCCAGGTCGATTCGCGGGCGTAGCGCTGGAAGCCTAGCTTGCCAAAGAGCGCCAGCTCGGGGCGCTCATCTTCGACGCGCACGAAGAACCGCTGCGCGCCATGCGTGATGCCAGCATTGACGGCCACCTGCAACAGCGCCATCAGGATATCGTCTGACGAAGAGCTGGCCGGGGCCGTCGCGCTGGATGCATCTGGCTCGCCCTGAGAGGATATGGAGGCCAGATAGGCGAGATCCCAGGCCGTCGCGCCGGGCCGTACACGCGCCTGTGCGACGCCTTGCAGTCGCCAGCGTTCCTCGGCGAGCCAGGTGTGCGCGTTGGGGGTGATGGGCAGCAGCGCGGTGGCGATGGCTGCGACGCCGCTAAGTGGCTCATCGCGATCAGGGGCGACCACGAAGTCAGCGAACTCACCCTGCCGCATGCGCGCGCGTCGGTCGAATGCGCGTACCATGCCAGGCAAGTTCACATTGAGCACTGGCCGTATCATCAAGACGCAGCCCCCAGTGATGGTCCTTCGACGGCTGCGAACGCCTCGCCGCAGCCGCAGAGCCACCGCGAACCTGAGCCGCTCCACTCGCCAGGCGGCGCGTCGCATTGCATGTATGGACAGAGTGTAACGCCGACGAACGTCAGCGCGCCACCGCCGCCGCCTCGCGCACGATGCTCAGGAAATAGCTGTGAAAGCGCACATCTGTGGTCACTTCGGGATGAAACGCCGTGCCGAGCAGTGGCCCCTGCCGCACCGCGACGATCTCGCCCGGCGCGCCAGATAGCCCCGGCTCGACGCGAGCCAGCACATCCACGCCCGCGCCCACCGACTCGACAATCGGCGCGCGGATGAAGACGGCATGCACGGGCTGTTCGCCCAGCGCTGGCACGTCCAGATTGACCTCAAAGCTCTCGCGCTGCGCCCCAAAAGCGTTGCGGCAGACGCGAACATCCATCGCCGCGAGCAACGGCTGGCCAGCCATGGCGTTGTCCGTCTCTCTAGCCAGCAAGATCAGCCCGGCGCACGTTCCCCAGATGGGCAGCCCCGCCGCGATGCGCTCGCGCAGCGGCTGATCGAGGTCGTAGGCGACCATCAACTTGCCCATCACGGTGCTCTCGCCGCCGGGGATGATCAGCCCATCCAGCCCGTCCAGATCACGCGGCAATCGCACTGCGCGACCCTCAGCGCCGAGCCGCTCCAGCGCGCGCAGATGCTCGCGGAAGTCGCCCTGCAACGCCAATACGCCAATGCGCGTCATGTGCGTCATCTCCCCAGCGCCTCGATGTGCGCCTCTGTCACCATTGTACCATGTGGACGCCCGGCCCTTGGCTGGGAACCTCACCCCCCAGCCCCCTCTCCCGCGAGGAGAGGGGGAGCCAGAAGACATCTACCAGCCGCGCGAGGCCATCAACTGCTCCGGCGGGAGCGTCTTCAGCTCGATGCCGCGCATCGGGTCGCCCAGCCCGCGCGAGACCTCGGCCAGAATCTCTGGATCCTGGAAGTGGGTGGTGGCTTTGACGATGGCCTTGCCTGTGCGCAGCGGATCAGACGACTTGAAGATGCCCGAGCCAACGAAGACGCCATCGGAGCCGAGCCGCATCACCAGCGCCGCATCGGCGGGGGTGGCCACGCCGCCCGCGCAGAAGAGCACGACCGGCAGATGCTTCAGGTCGCGCACCTCGCGCACCAGTTCATACGGCGCGCCGAGGTTCTTGGCCTCCGTCATCAGTTCCTCTTCGGGAACGATGGTCAGCTTGCGGATGCCATCGGTGATGGCGCGCAGGTGGCGCACCGCCTCGACGATGTTGCCGGTGCCAGCCTCACCCTTGCTGCGAATCATAGCCGCGCCCTCGCCGATGCGCCGCAACGCCTCGCCCAGATCGCGCGCGCCGCAGACGAACGGCACCGTGAAGTCGTGCTTGTTGATGTGGTAGGCCTCGTCGGCGGGCGTCAGCACCTCGGACTCGTCGATGCAGTCTACGCCCAGCGCCTGGATGATCTCAGCCTCGACGAAGTGGCCGATGCGCGCCTTGGCCATCACAGGGATGGTGACCGCCTCCTTGATCTTCAGGATCAGCTCGGGGTCGCTCATGCGCGCCACGCCGCCATCACGGCGGATGTCGGCTGGCACGCGCTCCAGCGCCATCACGGCGGAGGCTCCGGCCTCCTCAGCGATCCTGGCCTGCTCGGCGTTGACCACATCCATGATCACGCCGCCCTTGAGCATCTCGGGGAAGGTGCGCTTCACCCGCGCTGTGCCTGTCTGCGTCTCCACGTTCGTCTCTCCTGCGCGCTCACCGCTGCGCTCGCCATTTCGCGAACATTGGCCTAGTCCAATATGCAATTTCAACGCGATTGACTAGGCCATCTTTGATCGGATTGTATCATATGCGCCAGGCACAGCGCTACAGCGGAGGCGCCGTGTCTGCGGTACAATCTTCGGCGTGTGGCCAGCGTTGGCCACGCGGGGAGGCGTTGGGCTGGCGGGCCACGCGGGGCGCAGTCGCTTCGTCTAGCGCCGGGGCAAAGGAGCATCGAGATGCATCAGGCGCAGCAGACGCCAGAGATATTCGCACGAGCGGCGCAGGAGAAGTTGCAGGCCGGTTCCGCGCTGCTGGTGGACGTGCGCGAGCCATGGGAATATGAAGAAGTCCATGTCTCGGGCGCGCAACTGATTCCGTTGGGCGAATTCACGCGGCGCTACGGCGAGCTCCCCCAGGATCAGGATCTGCTGATCATCTGCCACAGCGGCTACCGCAGTGGGCAGGCGGCGAACTTCCTGCTGCGACACGGCTACCCGCGCGCCTTCAACGTCGTCGGCGGGATGGAGGAGTGGGAAGAGGCTGGGCTACCCGTCGAGCGCAGGTAAGATGCCCTCACCCGTACCCCTCTCCCACTGCGGCGGGAGAGGGGAATCGCGCGATCAGGGCCGATTTTCGATCAATTCGCTTTTCGGATTGGAGACAAGGCTGGCGTTCTCCAGCAGCAGCCGATGTGACTTCAGGCTCAGATCCAGAGGTGCGCTCTCCTCATCAACGATGAGCGTGCCACCCGTT
>DATAED010000025.1:0-13930 GCA_036258195.1 Ktedonobacterales bacterium | reverse complement strand
GCCGTAACGACCTCAGGACGACCCTCCCCTATGCTGATGGTGTAGAGAGAAGGCCACACAGCGAACCGGTCACAGGGACGAAGCCTTCTCTCAGCCGACGCAGACGAGCGTCGAGGAGGCATCCCAATGCAGACCATCTCTTCCCCACGGACTGAAGTCACCCAGTCCGCTCCAGCCCAGACGCTGGCAGAGCCAGAGGCCTCGGCGGAGCTGCGCGTCAACGTCATCACCGTGCGCACGCGCCACACTGGCGCGGCGCGCTGGCATCGCGGCCTCGCGCGGGTGTTGCTGGGTGGGCTGGCGATACAGCTCTTCTTCGCCGGGCTGGGCGTCTTTGGCGTGACCGGCTTTCTGCCACACGCCATTCTGGGCAGCGTCATCATCCTGACGTCGTTTGCGCTGCCGATCCTGGCGTGGCGCGGGCATCTGGGGAGCGCGCTGACCCGCCGCTCGTGGCTGCTGGCTGCGCTGATGATCACGCAGGGATTGCTGATCGACGCCGGGCGCATCAGCCATGTCATCACAGCGCTGCATCCGGTCAATGCCATGCTGCTGGTGCTGCTCACCTTTAGCATGGCCATCTGAGCCGCGAGCGCGCTGCGCCGCACACGACACAAAGAGCAAGACACAACAAGGAGTGATTCCTCATGCATACGACGGCGACGATCACTTACGTCATCCCAGGCGCCCGCACGCTGGATCAACTGCACGAGCCAACCGTGGATGGCCACCCCGATGAGGACGCCCGCAACAACTGCGTCGCCGCCAGCATCGCCGAGGGGCTAAGCATGCTGACGGGCAAGCGCTACCTGGGCGACGAGCTGAAAGACGCCGTCTACGGCCAACGCTATACGGGCGTCCAGGCAGCCTGGCGCTACCAGCAGTATTGCCATGATCGCGGCGTGCTGCTCTCGCGCTTCACCGGTTCGCAGGCGGAACTGGTCGCCACTGTGCGCAGGCAGGTGACGCAGGGACGCCCAGTGGTGGTGACGATGCCGTCGCAGTGGGCGCACGCGCCTGGGCGCCCAGCGCATCCAGATGTCGCCATGCATGTCGGCCTGGCGGTCGGTATTGGGCCGCACGCCATCCGCGTGATGAATCCCTGGCATGGCTTCATGCAAGACGCCAGCGACGACTGGTGGGAGGCGCGACTCTGCGAGGGTGAGGTTTGGGTGATGGAGCCGAAGGACGCCAGGAGCGCAAGCACATCCGCCGCGAGCGCGAAACTCGCCGGGCAGCCCACCGCCTTCTATGGCCTCTCGTATACCGAGAACGCCAGCGTGTGGCGCAGCCCCGCCACAGGTCACTCGCTGGCGGGCGCCTTCCTGACGTTCTACGTCGGGCTGCGTGGGCCGGGCGGGCAGAGCGCGACCCAGATGCTGGGCCTGCCGATCTCCGAGGAATATCCCGCCGGGTCAGGCAAGACCCGCCAGGACTTCGAGCGCGCCTCGCTGATCTACGACGAGCGCGCCGCCGATCCCTGGCGCATGAGCTACGCCGTCATCGCGCAGGATGTCGCCGCGCTGCGCACGCAGACGCACGACGACGCGCAGACCATCGCCGACCTCAAGCGACGCCTCGCCGCGCTGGAGTCGAGCAGCAGCGCGCCCGCCGATGGCATCGCATCGGCGGGCGCATGACGATCGGTCGGCGCCGGTAGCCCCAGCAGGCTAGCTGGCCGACGTTGCGCTGGCGGGAACTTCGTCCTTCAGACTGGCGCGAATCCCGTCGCGCAGCTCCTGCGTGTCTTCGTCGCCATGGACGGAGATGGCGTGCTCCACAGCCGCACGCACGACTTCCTCTTCCTCCCCTGAGATCACGAGTGTGCACCCAACGAGATTTGGCGTGTCTCGGCAATCGGTGACTTTGCGCGACATGCTCGTACCCCCTCCATTCGTGTGGCGCGCGACGGAGTTCATCGGCGTCTCCACCCTCGCGCCATCCACACCTGGGGTGAGCATAACATAACTATGTACAGCATGCGATACATCAAATGGGCTACCAGCAGGTCGCCCGCAACGCCGCCTCGAACTGATCGACGGTAGCGGCGACGACCTCGCCATCCGGGCCGAGCGGCGCGTGCGCTGGCGCGATCCCCGCCACGGCGGTGATGCAGCGCGCCAACTCATCATCCGTCGCGATAACCCGCATCGGCGCCGTGTAGCTGCGCTGCCGCGCGTCGTCGGCGAGCGCCCGGTCATCCTGAGCAAATGCGATCTTGCAGCGCGACTCGTGATGCTCCGCGACCAGCGCCGCCGTCGCTGCGTTGGTCGCAATCGTCGCGTCGGCTGATGGGAGCTGTGCAGCGGCGTAGACGAGCGCATCGTGAAGCGCCGCAGAAGAGCGCTCGCCGCCAGCATCGCCAGCATCGGCGACTCCAGCGGACGCAGCGCACAGAGTGGGCGGCTGTGTCTCATAGAGATGCGTCAGATAGCCACGACTGGCCAGCGCATCGGCCAGCGCGCAGGTCGCCTGAAAGGCCGGGCCTACGCGCTCGGCGGCGTCTATCACCCAGGTGATGCGCAAGGGGTGCGGCGCGTGGTCGCCTGCCACAGCGCGGCAGAGATCGCGGTAGATCGCGCTGGTGGCCAGCGCCTGCGACCGCGTGGTGTGGCGCCCGCGCACATCGGCGCGGGCGCGCTCGCCCATCGCGTGTCGCGCATCCTCCGACTCGATCAACTGGCGCAGCGCCGCCTGCCACGCCTCGGGCGAATCCGCCAGCAGGCCATTCACTCCTGGCTCGATGACGCGCACGAAGTCCTGGCGGGGGCTGGCGATGGTGGGGACGCCGACCAGGCCAGCTTCGAGATATTTGACGCAGCTCTTGGACTCCGTAAAAGGATTGTCGCGCTCCAGTGGCGCCAGATTGATCGAGACATCCGCATAGAGCGCGGGCAGCTCCGACCATGGGCGAAATGGCTCGCGCCGTACCCGCGCGCCGAAGCGGTCAAACTCCGCATCCAGCGTGAGCGGGCCAGCCATCAGAAACTCGACCTCAGGGTAGTGGTCGAGCGCCCAGAGGACGGCGCCCTGCGCCTCGATGAAATCGCGGTCATGCGTGGGGCTGCCGCTGAAGTAGGCGATGACAAGGGGCGCACGAGTGGTTGTCTCGGCGCCTGCGGCCCGCTCAGCGCGCTCGGCTAGCGCGTGGTTTGAGCGCTCGACCATCTCCATGTTGACGAGATTGGGCGCCACGGCGACCGGCTCTCGCAGCGGCTTGACCCACTCGCTCAGGGCAGGTGTGCTGACCGTGGCGGCGTCACAGGCCAACAGCGTCTCGCGGATGCTCGCCATCTCTTCGAGGTAGCTGGCGCGCTCGTCTGTGGACATCAGCTCCAGCGCGGCGAGATGATGCGCCATATCGGGCAGAAAGACGAGATCATCCGTCTCGAAGATGATGGGCTTGCCCTGCGCGCGCGCCTGCGCGATGAAGTCGCCGATCGCATCCGTCATGGCGACGCGATGCAACACGAAGGCCTGGAAGCGCGGCAAAACCTCCGCCAGGTCAACGTCGTCCACATCGGCGGATTCAGCCGCACAGCCTGCCAGGCGCAGGCTCTCGGCCTGGTGATCGCAACGATAGCGCATGGCCCCACCCGTGCGACCGGAGAGAAAGAGGATCTGCTTGTATTCGCGCGCGGCGGGTCGCGGCGGCTTGGCGGCAGGCGCGGCGGCGCGCTCCTGCGCCTCGCGCTCCTCGCGTTCGCGCTGTTCACGCTCTTGCCGCTCACGCTCCAGTGCCTCACGCTCCTGGCGCTCGCGCTTCTGTTGCTCCTCGCGCTGCGCCAGGGCGAGCTGCTCCTGATCCTCTCGCTGCACACGCTCCTGCTGGGCTTTGCGCTGGGCATAGCCGCGCTGGCCCCTGCTCCATCCAGAGACTCGCCGCGCCAGCTCGGCTGGCCCCTGCTCCCGCAGCAGGTCTCGCGAGGCGCGCGTCAGCTTGATCATCCGCACGCTACGCGACTTTTCCAGCGAGGCGAGCTGCCACTCGGTGGCGTTGAGCCGCTTCTGCGTCTCGTCCAGCGCATCCGCAGTCTGGGCGCGCGCCTGCTCCAGTCGGGCGCTCTCGGCGGCGCGCTCGTCCGCCGCCTGGGCCAGCGCCTGCTCGTGCTCCTCGCGTTCGCGCACAAGCGTCTGGCGGGCCTGACCGAGGTCGTAGTTCGCCTCGATCTGCTCGCCGAGCCGCTGGAGCGTTTCTCGCGCCGGCAGCCACGCCGCCGCTGGCTGCCGCATCAGCGCGCGCAGGTTCTCCGGAACCGTCGAGCCGACGGCGACGACGCCCAGCCCATGTCCATGCTGGAACTCCAGATGCGCGGGGTACGCGGCCCGCAGCTCATCCCAGAGCTGCCAGACGCCAAAGGTCTCGGCGCGCTCGGCGACGTCGTGCAGCACGACTACCCCGCGCTCGCTCATGCGGGGGAGCCAGGTATCGAAATCGTGCTTAACCGCCTCATAGGTATGGAATCCATCGATGTGCAGCAAGTCAATGGAATGGTCAGCGAACTGGCTCGCGGCGGCGTCGAAGGTCGCGCGCAGCAGCGTAGAGAAGCCACCATAGCGCGGATCGTGGTGCGCCCTGAGGTCAGAGAGGATATCTTCGCCATAGAAGCCCGCCTGTTCGTCGCCTTCCCAGGTATCTACCGCCGTGCAGCGAGTATCCAGGCCGAGCGCGTCGACCGCCTGGCAGAAGGCGCAGTACGACATGCCTGTGTGCGCGCCCAGCTCCACCAGGGTGCGCGGTCGCGTCAGATCGACCAGCAACATGCCGAAGGGGACGTGCTGGGTCCAGGCGGAGTGGGTCACGCGCTGCGGGGTGGCAAGGTAGATGGGATGCTCGAACAGATCGAATGTCATCGGGCTGGTCAGCCTTTCCTGGTTCGGCTCCGGGTGCGCAGGTGAGCGCGTTGCGGCGCTCCAGCGGCAGATGGACGTCTCCAACGGAGAGCCAGCGGAGAGCCAGCGGAGAGCGCAGGTATTCTTCGCCGACACCGCTATCAGTAACGCCAGGACACGAAACCGAGCGTCATTGGGATGGACAGAGTTGAGTATGTCCTATCGAGCGCCGCGCCCAGCCCACACAATGACATTTAGGTCATTCTACGCACATCCCTCTGCCATTGTGACCTCTGCGCGGGGCGGTGAGTAACGCCGCTGCGACCCCCGCGTCGGTCATCTCGCTCATGACGCGCCTGTCGCCAGATGTCGGCGCGCCAGGCTGCGGCAGGCATTTCGGACGCCGTCGATTTGTCGCTAGCCATCGCGCGCGCGATGTGAGACACTGGGGGCAATTCGCGCCGCCCGCGCCCAGCCGTGCGGGAAAACGCCGTTACGCGACGAGCGCGATGGACACGGCAGGAGAGGAGCCTGTGCGATGACAACCCCGTATGGTGAGTACCCGCAATATCAGCCGCCTACTGGCCCGACAACCCAGCAGGAATATCCGTCGCAGCCCTATCAACCCTATCCATCACAGGAGCAGCCGCCCAATCAGGGCGCCTACCCGCCACCACCGCCGCCGCCAACGCAGCAGCCCGCCGGCTATGCGCAGCCCTACTCGGCGCAATACGCCCAGCCCTATGCGCCCAGCCCCGGCTATGCGCCGGTCGGCCCGACCAGCGGCATGGCCATCGCCAGCCTGGTCTGCTCGCTGCTGGGGATCGGACTGGTCGGCGTGATTCTCGGCCACCTGGCGCTGAATGAGATCAACAAGTCGAATGGCTACACACAGGGGCGCGGACTGGCCATCGCCGGACTCATCATCGGCTACCTGCAGATTGCCGCCGCTGTCATCGTCATCCTGTTCTTCATCATCGGGATCGCTGTTGCGGCCAACTCGCCGCAATAGCGCGCCGCCAGTGGTTCGTTGACGCCAGCGTCTCTCCTCTCGCAGAGATGGGGGTTCGCTGGCGTCGACAGTTCACGCCGCGCTGCGGAGGGATCAGGAAGGATCGAAGGCTCACTCGTGCGCTCTGATATCGTGCCGCCCAATCGCGCCATCACCATCGCGCTGCTGGTGGGCATCCTCGCGCTGATCGCCTATGGCGCCTATCGCCGCGACCCCGCCACCATCGCCATCGTCATCGCGCTGGTGATCTTCTTCGGCGCGCCGGCCCTGCTCCTCTTCAACTTCAATCGCCTGCGCCGCCAGCCTCCGTCTTCCTCCGATGACGCCTCCTCCTCCGACCACGACGCCGACGCAGCGCGCGACCACCCCGACGAGCGCTAGCTGCTCATGCTCATCCCGCCAGATAACATGAATCTCTCGCGCCGGACACGAACATCTGTACAAACATGTCGTTTTCGCTGATCTCCGTTCGACGTCTCTACAGAATGGGGCAGTGGGAGGCGATTGGCCCTCGCCACGCCAGCCATTCGCCCAGAATAGCCTCGGAGGAGGAAGCCATGCAGTATGCGTTGTTGATCTACACTGATGAGAAGCGCGACGCCGACGCTACCAAAGAGCAGGCCGACGCGATCATGGCCGCGTACTTCGCGTTTGGCGAACAGTACAAGGATAAGGTTGTCGGCGGCGAGGCGCTGTTGCCCACGCGTTCCGCTACGACCGTGCGCGCGCCCGAAGGCAAGGCCATCACGACCGATGGCCCCTTCGCCGAGACGAAGGAGCAGTTGGGCGGCTTCTACCTCGTCAACGCCGCGAACCTGGATGAGGCCATCGAGATTGCCGCGCACATCCCGGGCGCGCAGTATGGCAGCATCGAGGTACGCCCAGTGATGACCTTCGAGTAGACGGCGCCCCCTGGCCCCCTCTCCCACAAGGAGAGGGGGAAGCGGAGGAACGTGCGATGCAGCAGACGCCACAGGTCATCGAGCGCACCTTTCGCGAGGAGTCGGGGCAGATTTTGTCTGCGCTGATTGCGAGTGTCGGCGATTTCAGCATCGCCGAGGATGCGCTACAGGATGCGGTAGAGGCTGCGCTGCGCCAGTGGCCACGCGAGGGCGCTCCGCGCAATCCCGCCGCCTGGCTGACGGCCATCGCCCGCCGCCGCGCCATCGACCGCCTGCGCCGCGACGCCACGCTGATGCGCAAGCAGGAGACGCTCACCGCGCTGGCGACGCTGGAAGCGGCGCAGGATGAGGCCGCCGCTGACGCCGACGAGATACCCGATGATCGGCTCAAGCTCTTCTTCACCTGCTGCCATCCGGCGCTAGCGCTGGAGGCGCGCATCGCGCTGACGCTGCGCACGCTGGGCGGGCTGACCACCGAGCAGATCGCGCGAGCCTTCCTCGTGCCAGAGGCGACGATGGCGCAGCGCCTCGTGCGCGCCCGCCGCAAGATTCACGACGCGGGCATCCCCTACCAGGCGCCACCGCTGCGGCTGCTGCCCGAGCGGCTCGACGGCGTGCTCGCCACGCTCTACCTCATCTTCAACGAAGGCTACACTGCCTCCGCTGGCGATTCGCTGATGCGCCAGTCGCTCTCCGCCGAGGCCATCCGCCTGACGCGCACGCTGGTGACGCTGCTGGCGCGCGAGCGTGCGCTGCCCACCGAGCCAGAGGCGCTGGGCCTGCTGGCGCTGATGCTGCTGACCGACGCTCGCCGCGTTGCGCGGGTGGACGCGCAGGGCGACCTCATCACGCTGGAGGAGCAGGATCGCCGTGTGTGGGATAACGCGGAGATCGCGGAAGGGCTGGCGCTGCTCGATCTGGCGGTCGGCGCGCGGCAGGGAGGCCCGTATCAGCTTCAGGCGGCCATCAGCGCGCTGCATGCGCGGGCGGCGAGTGCGGCGGAGACAGATTGGAGCGAGATCGCGCTGCTCTACGCCCGGCTGGCCGAGCTGACGCCCACACCCATCGTGGAGCTGAACCGCGCGGTGGCCGTGGCGATGGCCGAGGGGCCCGCGGTGGGCCTCGCCCTGCTCGATGATCCAGAGCTGGCTGCGCGACTCGCCGACTATCACCTCTATCACGCCGCGCGCGCCGACCTATTACGCCGCGCTGGCCAGCCCGATGACGCGACGGCCAGCTATCAGCGCGCCCTGGCCCTCTGCCAGAATCAGGTGGAGCGGCGCTACCTCCAGCGTCGCCTGCGTGAATTGGAGGGATAGCGGGCGACCCTCACCACGCCTAACGGTGAGAACGGGGACACGACATCGGCTGGCTCATCGTTTGGCGGGAACCCTCACCCCGACCCTCTCCCTCTGGGAGAGGGAGCAGAGCTGGTCGCATGCCGCGCCTATCTCATCTGCGCTGGCATTGAGCCGTGTTGTGCTTCAGACGCCGAGGTCGGCCTGCCAGAAGCGGGGATAGCGCGTGACGAACCCAGCCGCGTTGACGGTGAGGTTGGCGACGAATGCGCCGCCAGAGGATTCGTAGCGATAGCTCGTCTCGCCGGTGCGGCGATAGACCTGCGGCAGCGGCTCCAGGGTGAATTCGGGGAAGCGCAGCCACGCCGCACGAACCTGCGCCGACTGCCCGACGGCGAGGTCCAGCCGCCGAATGGGGAGCAGGTTGGTGACGGGGCTGAAATTGAGGTCGAGGTCGAGGCAGCCAGCCACCGCTGGAACTGGCGCGCCGTTCAGCGTCCACTGGTCGGCGGCGTCGCGCTCCAGGTGGACATCCACGTTGCGGTCACCGACCCAGCCAGTGACCGCTGCGGCCACTGTGCGCCAGTCGGCGTCGCCGCGGATCTGGTAATTGAGCAGGCAGGGATCACCCTCATAAGCGAAGACCGCCGCTCCAGCCAGCCGCCAGCTAGCGGAGCCAGAGGAATCGGCAAGGTTGAGGGACAGCCGCGCGGCCTCGTGTCCGCGCCGGTCGAGGCGCTTCCACAGTATCAGATGCTCTGGCACGGCTGCCCCTCACTCAATCTCTGAGGCTAGCGCTGCGCCACGCTCGCGCCAGCCGCCGCACGCAGGGCGTCCACCTTGTCCAGGCGCTCCCACGGCAGGTCGATGTCGGTGCGGCCAAAGTGGCCAAACGCCGCCGTCGGCTGGTAGATGGGGCGGCGCAGATCGAGCGTCTGGATGATGCCCGCGGGGCGCAGGTCGAAGTGCTCGCGGATCAGCGCGATAATCTCCTCATCGGAAATCTTGCCGGTGCCGAACGTCTCGACGAAGAGCGAGAGCGGGTGCGCCACGCCAATCGCGTAGGCGATCTGCACCTCGAAGCGGTCTGCCAGACCCGCCGCGACCACGTTCTTGGCCACGTAGCGCGCCGCGTAGGCCGCCGAGCGATCCACCTTGGTCGGGTCTTTGCCGCTGAATGCGCCGCCGCCGTGGCGCGCCATGCCGCCATAGGTGTCCACGATGATCTTGCGGCCCGTCAGACCGGCGTCGCCCATCGGGCCGCCGATGACGAAGCGTCCGGTCGGGTTGACGAAGACCTTGGTCTGGTCGTCCAGCAGCTCAGCGGGGATCACCGGCTTGATGATGTGCTCCAGCGCATCCGCCTCGATCTGCTTGTGGGTGGCCTCTTCGGCGTGCTGGGTCGAGATGACGACGGTATCGACGCGCACTGGCTTGCCATGCTCATACTGGATCGTCACCTGGCTCTTGCCATCGGGGCGCAGATACTCCATCGGGCCGTGGTTGGCCCAGTCGGCGCGGCGCTGCTCAGAGAGGCGGCGGGTCAGCTTGTGCGCGTAGCTGATGGTCGCGGGCATCAACTCGGGTGTCTCATTGCAGGCAAAGCCGATCATCATGCCCTGGTCGCCCGCGCCAATCGCGTCCAACTCAGCCTCTGAGAGCGAGCCAGTGGCGGCGCGCTCGCGGTACTCCACCGAGGAGCTGACGCCCATGTCGATGTCGGGGCTTTGCTTGCCGATCGAGGTGGTGACGCCGCAGGTGCGATAGTCGAAGCCATAGCGCGCATCGACATAGCCGACCTGTTCAATGGTCGCGCGCACGATGGCTGGGATGTCGGCCCAGGCGGTCGTCGTGATCTCGCCCGCCACCAGCACCAGGCCCGTCGTGGTCGCCGTCTCGCACGCCACGCGCGCCAGCGGATCATCCTTCAGCAGGGCGTCGAGCACGCCATCGCTGATCTGATCGCACAGCTTGTCGGGGTGCCCCTCAGTCACGCTCTCGCTCGTGAAGAACGTGCGGGGCGAACTCATGAAACTGCTCGTGTCCGCCATGCTAAAACCTGTCTTGCCTCTCTGCTAGCCCCACGGGGCATTACGGGCGGCTGAAGCCGAAGCTAAGGGCGTTCCGCCGCCAAGCCCGCCTGCGCGGGCTGGGATGCGAATGTCGCTTCGGTAGCCTGACAGCGCAGGCTACCGAAGGACTTACGTACGCAGACGCCTAGGTACCAGACTCCCAGGCGGCCAGGTACTCTTCCTGCGCTTTGGTCAGCGTATCAATCTTGACGCCCATCGCGCTGAGCTTGAGCGCCGCGATCTCGCGG
Organism: Ktedonobacterales bacterium; assembly: GCA_036258195.1. Taxonomy (GTDB): domain Bacteria; phylum Chloroflexota; class Ktedonobacteria; order Ktedonobacterales; family JADMIN01; genus JAKAIY01. The sequence continues at coordinate 3,565 of DATAED010000025.1, read as the reverse complement.
TCGATGTCCGCCGGAATGGTGTAGACCTCCGGCTTCAGCTCTTTGGCGTGCTGCAACATGTACTCCGCACCCAGCGCCTGGTTGGCGAAGCTCATGTCCATCACGCTGGCCGGGTGGCCCTCCGCCGCCGAGAGGTTCACCAGACGCCCCTCCGCCAGCAGGTAGACCTTGCGCCCGTCGGCGTAGGTGTACTCCTCCACGAAGTCCTTCACACCGCGGTGGCCGCCCGTCGCCAGCGCCTCCAACGCCGGGATGTTGATCTCGTCGTTGAAGTGGCCGGAGTTGGCGAAGATGCAGCCGTCTTTGAGCGCCGCCAGATGCTGGTGGTCGAGCACATTGATGTCGCCCGTCACCGTGATGATGATGTCGGCCAGCGCCGCCGCCTCCACCATTGGCAGCACGCGGAAGCCATCCATGAGCGCTTCGATGGCCTTGACCGGATCGACCTCGGTCACGATGACGTTGGCGCCCAGCCCCTTGGCGCGCGAGGCCACGCCCTTGCCGCACCAGCCGTAGCCCGCCACCACCAGCGTGCGCCCCGCCAGCAGGCGGTTGGTCGAGCGGATGATGGCGTCGAGCGTGCTCTGGCCTGTGCCATAGCGGTTGTCGAAGAGATGCTTGGTGTCGGAGTCATTGACCGCCAACACTGGGAAGCGCAGCACGCCATTGGCCTGCATGCTGTGCAGGCGGATGACGCCGGTGGTCGTCTCCTCGGTGCCCGCGATGACCTCGCCCAGCAGGTCGGCGCGCTCCTTGTGGAGCATCGTCACCAGGTCGCAGCCATCGTCCATCGTCATCTGCGGCTTGTGGTCGAGGGCAGCGTTGATGTGCTTGAAGTAGGTCGGCTCATCCTCGCCTTTGATGGCGTAGACCGAGATGCCGTAGTCCACCATCAGTGAGGCGGCCACGTCATCCTGGGTGGAGAGCGGATTGCTGGCGCACAGCACCAGATCAGCGCCCGCCGCCTTCAGGGTGATGGCCAGGTTGGCCGTCTCGGTGGTGACATGCAGACACGCCGAGACGCGCAGCCCCTTGAGTGGCTGCTCGCGCTCGAAACGCTGCCGGATCAACTCCAGCACGGGCATGTCTTTGGCCGCCCAGGTGATGCGCGCCTTGCCGCGTGGGGCCAGCGCGAGGTCTTTCACGTCCCCCGCGATGCCCGTCGTGGTTGTGGTCATAGGTTTATTCTGCTCCTCCCGGCTGCGCGCCGGGGAAGAACGGAGCGATGGCGTGGTTGACGCCCTGCTCCCTCACGTTTTTGCCATTCATTGAGACCGCCGCTCGGCGCGCCTGCCGCCGGTGGGCTGGCGCGTGGCCGTGCGATCTCGCTCTCTCTATGCGTCTCGTCTGTGCGCGCGAGGCTCGTGGACCGCCCCAGAGCGCGTCAAGACAGCTCATTGTCAGCTACCGACTGCGCTCAAACAAGGGGTTCGCCGGGTGCCTCGCTCTGCGCTCCTCCGGGCGCGTGCAAAAGCAAGGGTCACGGCGTCGGCCTGCACGGCGTTTCCGCGCGTCCGGCCAGAATATTCGCCAGCAATCTCGTTGCGATCCGCCTGTGTTGCTCTCTGATTGAGAGCGCCAGAGTGGCCGCCAGGTTTCAGTCTCTGCGATCAGTGGCCAGCGCCGTTTGCGCCGTTGTGGCCGTTGTGCCAGCTCCCCTCGAAGTGCGTGAAATTCACGAACTCCTGGTAGCGCGCGGCGATCTGCTCAGGCGTCAGCGTCAGCAAGCGCCGCACGCTGAAATCTTCGCAGGCGAACGAGCCCATGATGTTGCCATGCACCAGCGCGCGCTGATAGTCGTTGGCGGTCAGCGTGTCGCCCGTGCTCAGCCGCTGCGAGAGATAGCCCAGAAAGCCGCCCGCGAACGAGTCGCCCGCGCCGGTCGGGTCGCGCACCTCATCCAGCGGATAGGCGGGCGCGGCGAAGTAGCCGCCGTCGGCGTCGAAAAGCAGCGCGCCATACGACCCCTGCTTGACGACGAGCCGCTGCGGCCCCAGCGCCAGGATCTTGCGCACGGCGCGGCGCAGGCTGGCCTCGCCGGTATACTGGCGGGCCTCCTCCTCGGCGATGATGATGACATCGACCTTGCGCATCACCTCGGTGAGGGCGTCGCGGGCGATGTCGATCCACAGATTCATCGTGTCGAGGGCGCGCATTTTCGCCCCTTCGCCCGCCTGGCGCAGCACATCGAGCTGCAGCTCGGGCTGGATGTTGGCGAGGAAGACGGTCTCGGCGCCGCTGTAGGCTGCGGGGATGCTGGGCTTGAAGTCGGCGAAGACGCCCAGATCGGTGAAGAGCGTGTCGCGGGCGTTCATGTCGAGGTGGTAGCGCCCACCCCAGCGGAACGTCTTGCCCGCGACGGTCTGCATGCCCTCCAGCCGGATGCGCCGCGCGTCGAGCTGCTGGCGATATTCCGCCGGGAAGTCGTCGCCGACGACCGCGACCACGTTGACCGGGTCGTAGTGCGCGGCGGCCAGCGCGAAGTACGAGACAGCGCCGCCCTGCGCATCGGTCACGGCGCCAAAGGGCGTCTCGACGCTATCGAGTCCGACGGATCCCACTACCGTTATCGCCACAGTCACTCCCTTGTCGCTATCGTGATGCGCGGAAGAACCTCACCCCCGACCTCCTCTCCCGCGGGAGAGGAGGAGGCGGAGGAGCAGCCAACAAAAAGGGCTTCTCTCCGGTGGAGAGAAGCCACATCAGCGCAGGTCGTTCGCCCGCTGGGGTCTGCGCCCAGGTCTGCCAGCGTTTGCCGCAGCCGGGGCCGTCCGCTATTGATGCGCTCATCTCTCAGAGAAGGCCTCGCTTCTCTGCCGGAGTTAGCACCTGATCGCGCTGTGTGTCGTCGAAATCGCTCTCAACGCAGCGCGCTGGTTGCTGGGTGTCAAAGGGCCGTTCCCTCCACCCGTCTGGATGAGCTGGGGCGATTGTGCGCCGCCCACCGCGCTATTCAACTGTCGTGAGCATGATAGCACACGCGCGCTGAGCCGCACAACCAGCAGGAACACCGGGTTAGCGGTCGCGCCTGAAGAAGCCAACGAAGACCAGGATGATGCCCGCGATGGGGAAGGCGGAGTCGAGGAGAAAGAACATGGCCCGTGAAGGGAAATAATGCACATAGACGAACGGCAGCAGCAGCCCATTCTCAAGGTCAGGAAGCGCCAGGCCAAACAGCAGCAACGCGATGCCGAGCAGCATGAGACGAAGCGATGTGGACATCAGCCACGCTATCCTTTCAATCTGCGCCAGTGCAGGTAACATGATTTGGTAGATAGGGCCATCGTATGCCGCCCGCTTGCGCCTGTCAACGCGCCGCTGGAATGGTGGGAGGCGGCGTCCAGTAGACCGGGGATGGCCCGACGCCCAGGCTCGCCTCTAGCACGCCCAGCGCCTGCGCCTGCCAGAACGCCGGATTGCTGATGTGCTCCGGCGGGAAGTCGTCAAAGGTGTAGACGAGCTGGCAGCCAGTCGCCTGAACCTGCCTGAAGGCGAACTCCACGCCGTCCTGGTAGAGGGTGAAGCGAGCGCCCACCCCATCATTCGGCAGGCAGGCGCCGGTGCG
>DATAED010000024.1:0-18647 GCA_036258195.1 Ktedonobacterales bacterium | reverse complement strand
GAGGTCATTTTCGGAGGCGTCGGCTCTGGCCTCTACGGCCTGCTAGTCTTTGCGGTGTTGGCGGTCTTCATCGCCGGGCTGATGGTGGGGCGCACGCCCGAGTACCTGGGCAAGAAGATCGAGCAATACGAGATGAAGATGGCCGCGCTGGCGATCCTGATCTTGCCGCTCTCGATCCTGAGCTTCACGGCGATTGCTGCCGTCACCAGACCGGGAGTCGCCGCCATCGCCAATCCCGGCCCGCACGGGCTGAGCGAGATGCTCTATGCCTTCAGCTCGATGACGGGCAACAACGGCTCAGCCTTCGCCGGGCTGGGGACGACCGCCGTCGGCACGCCTTCATTCACGCTCTACAACTGGACAGGCGCCTTCGCAATGTTGATCGGACGGTTCGCCTTCCTGATCCCTGTGCTGGCGCTCTCTGGCTCGCTGGCGGGCAAGAAGGTCGTCCCCGCCAGCCTGGGAACCTTCCCGACGGCGACACCGCTTTTCGCCGGACTGGTTGACGGCGTGATCATCATCGTCGGCGCGCTGACCTTCTTCCCTGCGCTGGCGCTGGGGCCAATCGCCGAGCAACTGCTCTTGCATGCGGGCAAGCTGTTCTAGCCCAGACAGAGAGAGATAACGTTTCATGTCCACGATCGATCGTGATCAAGTACCGACCTCCATCCAGCAGCCGGAAACGCCCAGAGCGTCGCGTGGGCGCATAGGCAGCCAGATCGCCAAGGCGCGCCGACCGCGATCCGCCGCCTCGCTGATCGATCCCGCCATCACTCGGCGCGCCATCGGCGATGCCTTCAAGAAACTTGATCCACGCATCCAGGCGAAGAACCCCGTGATGTTCGTGGTGGAGATTGGCAGCGTGGTAACGAGTGTCGAGTTCATACGCTCGCTGATCGACTCCACGCTCGCCCCAAATCGACTGTTCATTCTCGGCGTCGCCGTCTGGCTGTGGTTCACTGTCCTCTTCGCCAACTTCGCCGAAGCGATGGCCGAAGGGCGGGGCAAGGCCCAGGCCGATACGCTGCGCCGTGCGCGCACCGAGACGCTGGCGAAACGCATCCATCCGGAGGCACTCGCGGGCGCACAGAGTCGGTACGAGGAGGTCGCCGCGCCGGAGCTGCGCAAGGGCGACCTGACGCTCGTGCTGGCTGGCGACCATATTCCCGGCGATGGCGAGGTGGTTGAGGGTGTCGCCTCGGTCGATGAGTCGGCGATTACGGGCGAGTCTGCCCCCGTGATTCGCGAGAGCGGTGGCGACCGCTCCGCCGTGACGGGTGGCACGCGCGTCCTCTCTGACTGGATCATCGTGCGCATCACCTCGAACCCCGGTGAGACGTTCCTTGACCGCATGATCGCCCTGGTGGAGGGCGCCAACCGGCAGAAGACGCCGAACGAAATCGCGCTCAACATCCTGCTGGCCAGCCTGACGATCATATTTCTGCTGGCCGTGGTGACGCTGGAACCGTTCGCCATCTACTCTGGCGAGCCAGTCAGTGTGACGGCGCTGATCGCCCTGCTGGTCTGCCTGATCCCCACCACCATCGGCGGCCTGCTCTCGGCGATCGGCATCGCGGGGATGGATCGCCTGGTGCAGCGCAATGTGCTGGCGATGAGCGGGCGCGCCGTGGAGGCGGCAGGCGATGTGGATGTGCTGCTGCTGGACAAAACGGGCACGATTACGCTCGGCAATCGTATGGCGTCGGAGTTCTTGCCAGTGGCGGGCGTGGGTGAGCGCGAGCTGGCCGATGCGGCGCTGCTGTCCTCGATCCCGGATGAGACACCCGAAGGTCGCTCGATTGTCGTGCTGGCGCATGACAGGTATGCGCTGGATCGGCAGAGCGCCGATTCCGCGCAGATGACGCTGATCCCCTTCAGCGCCTCCACCCGCATGAGCGGCGTGGATCTCGCGCCCAATGGCGCGCGGCAAGTGCGGCAGATTCGCAAGGGCGCGAGCGACGCTGTCATCGCGTGGGTCAGTGAAGGAGTCGGCTCGGTTCCAACCGACCTCAAGCCAGGTGTCGAGCGCATCGCCCGGGCTGGCGGTACGCCGCTGGTCGTCGCCGAGCGTGTGGGCGATGCGCTGCCACGGGTGCTTGGCGTGATCTACCTGAAAGACATCGTCAAGAGCGGCATGCGCGAGCGCTTTGACCAGCTCCGCCAGATAGGCATTCGCACGATCATGATTACGGGCGACAACCCGCTGACAGCCGCCGCCATCGCTGGTGAGGCGGGTGTGGACGACTTCCTGGCGCAGGCGACACCTGAAACGAAGATGAAGCTGATTCGCGAGCAGCAGAGCGGCGGGCGGCTGGTGGCGATGACCGGCGATGGCACGAACGACGCGCCCGCGCTGGCCCAGGCGGATGTCGGCGTGGCGATGAATTCGGGCACGCAGGCCGCCAAAGAGGCGGGCAACATGGTCGATCTGGACTCCAACCCCACCAAGCTGATCGAGATCGTCGAGGTGGGCAAGCAGCTCCTGATCACACGCGGCGCGCTCACGACCTTCAGCATCGCCAACGATGTGGCCAAGTACTTCGCCATCATCCCGGCCGTCTTTGTGGCCACCTATCCGCAGTTGCAGGCGCTCAACATCATGCGACTGGCCACGCCGCACAGCGCGGTGCTCTCCGCCGTGATCTTCAACGCGCTGATCATCGTCGCGCTCATCCCGCTGGCGTTGCGCGGCGTGCGTTATCGCCCGCTCGGCGCGGCGGCGCTGCTGCGCCGCAACCTGCTGATCTACGGGGTGGGCGGCATCATCCTGCCCTTCATCGGCATCAAGCTGATTGATCTCATCCTGGTTCTGCTGCATCTGACGGCCTAGCCGGGCAGAGTTCCAGAGAAGACGAAAGCGAAAAGTGAGCGTGCACTATGAGTCATATGGTGAAAGACGTTTCCACGACCGAGGCGACGACCAAGGCGGGCGCGCAGCAGGAACCAGAACGGGGCCGCCGCGCTGCGCTGCGCCAGCTTCGCCCCGCCATCGTGCTGACGCTGCTACTGACGGTGATCCTGGGCATCGCCTATCCGCTGGCAGTAACAGGCGCGGCGCAAGCGCTGTTTCCATCTCAGGCCAACGGTTCGCTCGTGTATGGGAACGGCAAGCCCATCGGCTCCAGCCTGATCGGGCAATACTGGACACAGCCGCAATACTTCCATGGGCGTCCATCCGCGACCTTGAATCTGCAAGGGACGCCCGCGCCCTATGAGGCGGATAACTCTGGTGGCTCGAACCTCGGCCCGACCAACAAGGCGCTGGTGGAGACCGTGCAGCAACGCATCGCGGAGCTGAAGAAGGAGAATCCCGATGTGCCTGCCGGGACGCCGATTCCAGTCGATCTGGTGACCGCCTCAGCTTCCGGGTTGGATCCCGACATCTCTGTCGCTGCGGCGTACTACCAGATCCCGCGCGTGGCCACGGCGCGTGGACTCAGCCAGGCCACCGTGCGCGCGCTGGTCGATGCGCATGTGACGGGGCGCTTTCTGGGTCTGTTTGGCGAGCCGCGCGTCAACGTGCTGGAGCTGAATCTGGCGCTCGATGCGCTGCCGCGCCACGCCTCCTGACTGCTGTGGCAGGCGCCGAAGGGGAAACCGTGACATGGCGGACTACTCGCGTTCATCGCACGATGAACGCCCAGACCCAGAGACGCTGCTGGATCGCTACCAGTTACGTGATCTGGTTCCCACCACCTCCGAGGAATCAGTCGGCTCCACTGACTCCTCGCATCCAGCGCGCGGGCGCCTGCGCATCTACCTGGGAATGGCGGCGGGCGTCGGTAAGACCTACGCCATGCTCAACGAGGGCCGCCGCCGCAAGTCGCGCGGAACGGATGTGGTCATCGGCTGGGTCGAGACACACGGTCGCGCGCTGACCGAGCAGCAGATCGGCGATCTGGAGACTGTCCCACGTAAGCGCATCGAGTATCGCGGGGTAGCGCTCGAAGAGATGGATCTGGACGCCGTGCTGGCGCGCAAGCCCGCCGTGACGCTGGTCGATGAGCTGGCCCACACCAATGTACCGGGCTCCCGCCACGAGAAGCGCTATCAGGATGTCGAGGATTTACTGGCGGCGGGCATCACGGTTATCACGACGGTGAACGTGCAGCACCTGGAGGGGCTGAACGACCTGGTCGAGGCGATCACCGGCGCTCGCCAGCGCGAGACCATTCCAGATCGCTTGCTGGATGAAGCCTATGATGTCGAGTTGGTGGACATCTCGCCAGAGGCGCTGCGGGCGCGACTGCGGCACGGCAATGTCTATCCGCCAGAGCGCGCTCGGCTGGCGCTGGAGCGCTACTTTTCGACCAGCAACCTCACGGCGCTGCGTGATCTGGCGTTGCAGCGCGTCAGCGCCAAGACCGAGCAACAGCTCGAAGCGCTGATGCAGACCGATGAGGACAAAGGCGAGGTGATGCGCGCAACGCCGGTGAGCGACCGCGTGCTGGTCGTGTTCGAGCCGGGCGCCAGGGCACGCCATGCCCTGCACGAAGGCTGGCGCATGGCGCATGCGTTGCGAGCGCCGCTCTACGCGCTTGCCATCACCGTATCTACCAGGCTGCCCGCGGGCGCCGCCGAAACCGCCATGCCTATCGCCGACTGCGTGCGCAAGGCCGAGGATCTCGGCGCGGAGATCATTCCGACGATCAGCGCTGAACGCATCGACTCGCTTGCGCAGATCGTCCGCGAGCGACGCATCAGTCTGGTGATCGTCTGCGCTGCGCCGCAGTCGGGCGGCTGGCCGCTCGCGCGATCCTCACTTGCCGAGCGACTGCTGCGCCAGCGACTGAGCGCCAGTGTGCTGGTCGTCCCCTGCCCGCGCGAGGCGCAGTGACGCCTATGAGTCCGCTGCGCAACGATTCACGCGGATGTCGCGTGGATTCAGTAGCCGCGCGCCACATCCACGACGTTGCGCAGTGGGCGGCCATCGCGGTAGCGGGCGATGTTGTCGAGCATCAGGTCGGTCAGCCGCTCGCTGTAGCGCGAGGAGCGGCCCGAGACGTGCGGCGAGATGATGACGTTCGGCGCTGTCCACAGCGGGCTCTCTGGCGGCAGCGGCTCCTGCGCCGCGACATCCAGCACGGCGCCACCCAGGCGACCATCGTTCAGCGCGGCTAGCAGGGCTGGCTCATCCACCACGGCGCCGCGCGCGATGTTGACCAGCAGCGCGCCCTTCCGGACATGCGCCAGTCGCTCGGCGTTGATCAGCGCCTGCGTCTCTGGCGTGCTGGGAACCGCCAGGACGATATAGTCGGCCTGCGCCAGCGCCTCGTCGAGCTTTTCCATCGGGAAGAGAGCGTCCACATCGGGATCGCTGGCGTCGGCGGTGGCGCTGCGGCGTGTGGCCAGCGTGCGCATGCCGAATGCCCGCCCCAACCGCGCGACCCGCCGCCCGATGGCGCCCAGCCCCACCACCAGCAGCGTAGCGTCGGACAGCTCGCGCCCGATCAGCTCATTCGAGTAGAAGCCGCCCTCTGGCCAGCGCCGCTCGCGCTGCAAATCCAGCATCTTAGGCCAGTGTCGCGCCCACAGCAGCATGCCAGAGAAGACATGCTCGCTGATGGAGATGGCATGCACGCCGTTCGCCGTGGTCATGAGCGGCGCGTGGGATGAGCGCGCCCACGGCTGCTCCAGCGTATGCTCGGCGCCCGCGCTGGAGAGCGCCACCCAGCGCAGATGTGGGGCCAGGTCCAGCAGATTGTCGGGCGCGCCATAGACACACAGCACATCGGTCTCTGGATGCGCCTGTAGCGCCTTGACCAACCCCTGCATGCTGCGCGTCGTGATCAGCGCATCAGCGCCGACTGCCGACCGCAGCCGCTCCACATCGGGCGCCTTGAAGGGGAAGCTGGTCACCAGGAGGGTGATGTCGTGTGGCTGCTGAGACATGCGCGCGTCCTTCTGTGGTCGGCGAATGGGCTATCCAGTCACCTTGAAGGCGGCAGAGTGCGCCACCTGCGGATCGGTGACGCCATCGGCCTGCGTCGTGTAGGTGACGGAGATGCGATAGGTTCCCGGCTGCCAGGCATTGAGATCAGCGGATGAACTGGGCGCGAGTGTGAACGGTGATGATGTACCCTCCGCAATCACCAGCGTCGTCGTTGGCGAGGCGCCATTGCAGCCATCCAGGCGCGTCCAATTGCCCGACGCCGCGTCGAACTTTTCGAGCTGGATGATGACGCAGCCTGACTTACCGGTCTGGGCATAGAAATCCGACTTGGAGGAATTCGTGACGGTCGCGCCGATGGCGTCTCCAGTGGTGTAGGTCGCAAGATTGGTGGTCACCGTCACTGGCCCTGCGGTCGCGGTCGCGCCTGTGATGGCGTGCACATGCCTGCCAGTGGAGCAAGCCGAAACCAGTAGCAGGGTCGCCACCAAGATGAGCCATCCTCGCCAGCGCGGGAGCGCCGTCATGTCGTTCCTCCTGATATCGTCCATAGTGAGCTAGCCAATCACCGCCAGTAGCATGCCGAATGTGTCGCGCCAAACCCAACGCGACGCATAGACGAATCGAGCGCTTTCTGAATCACTGCCTACGGTATCACACAATGCGTACACGCGGCGTATCAGTATCCGTTTGGTTTGGCGCGCCAACCCGCGCCGCTCATCGGTCCCACGCGACGCGATGATTGCGCAGGAGGCGATGGTATAATCTCTGGTGACTGCGACGCCTGGCGCCGCATGCGATGTCGTCCAGCGTTCGCGAACGTGAGGCATGCTATGAACAAGAAGCTGCTGAGCACTGCGCTGCTCTTTCTGATCGGCGCGGGATTCGGCATATTCAGCGTGTACACCCTGATCACCTCCAAAGGAAACACCGATACCGTCTTCGTCGGCCTGCTGTACCTGGTGCCAGCCATCGCCGCATTCGTGGCGCTCATCATGCTGCCATTCAAGCCAATGCGCGACGAAGAGCAACGGTGACGCCACTCGCGACGCCCAAGTTGCGCAGCGCCCTGAGTGATCGCTGAGAGTCCGCAGGCGCACGGAGCTGCGCCACAACCCATCCCATCTGGTCGAAGATTCGAGGCCCTCTCTTCTATGTCAACACAGATCGATCGCGAACACGCCCAGCAGGCGCGCACGAATGCAGACAGCCAGGCGGCGTCGGCGGTTCCGCGCGTGGAGGGCGGCTTTCCGGCCCGCCGTATGCGTCGCCTGCGTCGCAGCGAGAGTCTGCGACGACTCACCCGCGAGACGACGCTGGACGCCGCCGACTTCATCTTTCCGCTGTTCGTGAGTGAGGTCGTCAGCGAGCCAGTCGCCATCTCGTCGATGCCGGGCCAGTACCAGTGGCCAGTGGGCGAGATGGGGCGCCGCGCCGAGGAGCTGGCGCGGCTGGGCATCGGCGCGGCGCTGCTGTTTGGCGTGCCAGCGCACAAGGACGAGATTGGCTCATCCGCATGGGACGAGCAGGGGCCGGTGCAGCGCGCCATCCGCGAGATGAAGGCCGCCGCGCCGGAACTTCTCGTCATCACCGACGTCTGCATGTGTGAATACACCAGTCACGGCCACTGCGGGCTGATCCGCGATGGCAAGGTGCAAAACGACGAGACGCTCGAACTGCTGACGCGCGAGGCGCTCTCGCATGCGGCGGCGGGCGCCGACATCGTGGCGCCTTCCGATATGATGGATGGTCGGGTCGCAGCGCTGCGCGCCGGACTGGACGGCGCGGGGTTCAGCGAGACGCCGATTCTGGCGTACTCCGCCAAGTTCGCCTCGGCCTTCTACGGGCCATTCCGCGAGGCGGCGGAGTCGGCGCCGCAGTTTGGCGACCGCCGCGCCTACCAGATGGATCCCGCGAATGGCCGCGAGGCGCTGCGCGAGGTCGAGCTGGACGTGCTGGAGGGCGCCGATATGGTGATGGTCAAGCCCGCGCTGCCGTACCTGGATGTGCTGGCGCGCGTGCGCGACCGTTGGGGTCTGCCTCTGGCGGCGTATAACGTCAGCGGCGAATACGCGATGCTCAAAGCGGCGGCGGCCAATGGATGGCTGGATGAGCGCCGCGCCACGCTGGAGACGCTGACGGGCATCAAGCGGGCGGGCGCCGATATGATCATCACCTATCATGCGATTGAGGCGGCGCGGTGGCTGGCTGAGGCCTAGCCCCGCCCGCGACTCGCCGCGCATGTGGCCCTGCGCATGGGGCGTCGGCGCGGCGCTCGACTGTGAGAGGCTGGCTGTGATCGAGGCGCACGCGGCGGAATCCCGTCCCAACGACACCACGCGGCCCCGGTGGAGCGTCGCTCTGCCGCAGGGTGACATCGCCGCCCGCCTGACCCTCGTCGGCGTGGTCATCATCCTGCACAACTTGCTGGAACTGCCGCGCGATCCCCTGACGGCGGCCATCGGCGCGCCACTGACGGGCATGCTGGCCTTCGTGGCGCTCAGCGCGTCGCTGGGGCTGCTGCTGTGGGCGCTGGCCGAGCAGCCGCCCGGATGGCGCTGGCTGCGCAGCCGACGCGCGCAGGCGATCATCCTGGCGCTGACGCTGGCGGCGGCGCTGGTTGGCGTCAAGCAGCTCGGCGCGATGGCGGTGGCCAGCTTCCAGCCGCCGTTCTATCCCAACGACGGCGCCACGCTCGACCAGTACGCCGCCCAGCAACTGCTGGATGGCCACAACCCCTACGTGACGACCAACATCGCCTCGGCGGTCAGCTTCTATCACCAGAGGCCGGAGTACACCACGCCGCTGCACAGCGGGCCATTCGCCGGACGCGCGCTGACGGATTATCCCTCGGCCAGCGAGCGCGCCGCTGCCTTCAATGCCTCGCCCGATGGGCAGGGATTCGAGGGCAAGCTGAGCTATCCGGCGCTGGCCTTCCTGTCGCTCGTCCCGTTTGTCTGGGCGGGGCTGCCCAGCGCGACCCTGCTGACGCTGCTGTGCGCGCTGGGGCTGGGCGCGCTGCTCATCAGCGCTGTTCCGCGCTCGCTGCGCCTGTGGGTGGCGCTGCTGTGCCTGGCTGATGTGCCGCTGCTCAATGCCGCGCTGATCGCCGACCCGGATATCCTCTACATCGTGCCGCTCTTCGCGGCGTGGCGCTGGCGCGAGCGCGGCATGTGGGCGGCCATCCTGCTGGGGCTGGCGCTGGCGACCAAGCAGCTCGCGTGGTTCTCCGCGCCGTTCCTGCTGACGTTGGTGTGGCGCGAGCGTGGCTGGCAGGCGGCGGCGAAGTTGCTGGCGGGCGCGGCGGCGCTCTTCGCCGCCATCAACGCGCCGTTCTTCCTGAACGCTCCGCATGCGTGGCTGGCGGGCGTGCTGGCGCCGCAGCTCGACCCGATGTTCCCGCTGGGCAACGGGCTGATCCGTCTGTCGCTCTCTGGCGCGCTGCCGCTGGCGCCCGCGCCGATCTACACCGCGCTGGAGGCGCTGGCGCTGGTCGGCGCGCTGGTCTGGTATTGGCGCAACTGCCTGCGCGCCCCCGCGCTGGGCTACGCGCTGGCGATGGTTCCGCTCTTCTTTGCCTGGCGCAGCCTCACCACGTACTTCTACTTTACCGCGCTGCCCGCGCTGGCGCTGTCTCTGGCGCCGCAACGGCGGGCTGACCAGTCGCAGGGGGCGCCAGCATGAGTATCATGGCCGACCCCCCGCGCACGCCGATTGACGATGCGCCCGCCTCGCCGCCGAATCCGCCATGGTGGAGTGGACTGGTCGCGCAGGCGCGTCGCCCCGGCTCGCTGCGCGCGCTGACCATCGGCGTGTGGGCGCTGACACGTCTGGCGCTGCTGGCGGGCGTCATCCTGGGGCAGCGCTACTGCGACCCGCAGTTCTACAAATACGCGGGCGATCTGGCCAGCGGGCTGTGGCCCTATCACAATGTCACAGTGGAGTATCCGCCGCTGGCGATGCTGCTCATCCTGCTGCCCGCGCTGCCGCTGCTGCCGTTTGCGGGCATAGCGCCGCGCCCCGATGCCGCCTTCAACCTGCCCATCACCCATCTGCCAACGCCCGATCCGGTGCGTTACGGAGCGTACGGCATCAGCTTCGCCATCGAGATGGCGATCATCGACGCGCTGACGCTGTGGCTGGTGATGCGCGCGACCCGCCGCTTCGCCCGCAACGAGGTGATCGTCGCGGGGGCCGGGCTGCTCTATACGCTGCTGGCGTTCCTGAGCGGCGCGGTGATGCAGAAGTTCGACCTGGCGGTGGGTGCGCTGCTGCTGGCGGCGGTCTACGCGCTGGTGAGCAGGCGACGCGGGCTGGCGTGGTCGCTGCTGGCGGCGGCGGCGCTGCTCAAGGGCTTCCCCATCTTCGCGGCGCCCGTCTTCGCGCTCTATGAGGTGGAGATGACCGGGCGTGTGCGCGTGCGCGAGGCGGCGCGCGCGGGGCTGCGACCCGTGCTGGTGGGCGTGGGCTGGCTGGTGGGCGTCATCGGCGCGGTTACGCTGGCCATCGCGGGATTCGCTGGCTGGGCGCCTTTGCTGCACAGCGTGGCGACGCAGGCCGGGCGCGATGTGGAGATCGAGAGCCTGTATGGCTCGCTGGCGCTGGCGCTGGGCTGGCTGCCGGGGATGGCGGCGGAGACGGCGTTCCATGCCGCGTCGCTCTCGCGGGTCGTGCTCTCACCGGCCACCGCGCCCAAACTGATCGGTCCGCTCTCTATCGCGCTGCTCGGCGTGGCGCTGGTGGTGGTCTATCTGGCGCTGTGGCTCACCCTGCGCCGACGCCTGACGTATGGCGCCGCCACTCGCGAGGCCTGCGAACTGCGCGCCAACCAGGCGTTGGTGATGGGAGTCGCGCTGGTCACGCTGGCCTTCACACTGACCTTCCGCGCGCTGCCCGCCCACTACATGCTCGACTTCCTGCCGCTGATACCGCTGCTGGAGCTGCGCCCCACCCGTCGCATGGCGCTCTGGCTGGGCGCCATCATCGGCGCCGCAGTGGTGGGGCAGATTCTCACCATCCCTGGAGTCTGGACATCGCTGGTCGCGCTGCAGCCGCCCGCCGTCGCGCTGCTCGTGCTGCGTAATGCGCTGTGGGCGGTGGCGGCGCTCACGCTGGCGCGCGGGCTGTGGCGCGACGCCCTGCCCCACGCCCGCCGTGGGCCCGACGACAGCGGCGTCATGATCCCAGCGGAGGCTCCGGCGCCAGAGCGGCTGCCACTGGCGGCGCGCGCCCGCGAGCGCTGGAGCCGTCTGCTGGCCTCGGCGCCGCCCGTCCCCGGCTTCCAGCCGCGCGCGGAGGATGTCTTCGCCCATATCTTCGCGCAGGTTTCGCCCGTGACGGCGCTGCTGGGCGCAGGGCTGGTCTCCATCATCTGCTACCTGGGCCTGACGCTCTCGTTCCCGATCTTCACGTACTGGAATGAGCCACACATCACGCCGGAGTCGTCGCAGATCAAGGATATGGGCGCCATCACAGGCTACAATCCGCTGGCGGCCATCGCCTTCGTCGTGGTGATCGTCTTCCTCTTTGGCGCGCAGTTCGTGGCGATGCTGGCGGCCAATCGCGCCCAGCGCGAGTTCGGTGAGAATGACCGCGCGGCGCACATGGCCGAGCGCCTCATCTTCCTGGCGCCCATCGTCTTCAGCGTGATTCTGATCTGGATGCAGCCTGTCACGACAACTGACCTGTATGGCTATGTCGCGCGTGGCTACCTCTTCACCCACCTGCACCAGAACCCGATGGTCTCGCCAGCGTACAAGCTGCCCGGTGGCTATGCGGTGGATCGTCCCGCCTCACCGTATGGCCCGGCGTGGCTGATCGTAGCGGCCATCTTCTCGTGGATCAGCGGCGAGAATCTGCTGCTGAACATGCTGCTCTACAAGGTCTTCTCCGTCCTGTGCATCATCCTGGCGCTCTGGCTGATCAACATCCTGGCGCGGCGGCTCTATCCGGAGCGGCGGCTGCGCATCGTGGCGCTGTTCGGCTGGAGCCCGCTGCTGCTCTACGAGTCCGTGGCGATGGGGCACAACGACATCGCCATGATGGTCTGCGTGCTGGCGGCCTTCACGCTGATGCTGCGCGGGCGCGCGCAGATGGCGTTCGGCTTCCTGACGCTGGGCGCGCTGATCAAATATGTCTCGGCGTTCTTCGTGCCGCTGTGGCTGGTCTACGAGCTGCGGCATCGCGCCCTCACCAGCATGCCGCCCGCGCCGCGACATCCCGCGACGGGCTGGCGACGGCTCGGCTCGCTGGCGCGCTACCTCCGCCACATGGCGGGCGAGCTGGATCGCGCCGCCACCTTCCGGCTGCTGGCGGGCGCGACCATCATCGGGACCGCGCTGGTCGCCATCTTCTACGCGCCGTTCTGGGACGGCATCCGCACGTTCGACGGGCTGGGGCAGCAGCTCCGCCCGCTGTACTACAACAGCAGCATCGTGCAGTTCGTCACCGCGCCGCTGGAGCTGCTGGTGCAGCCAGCGCAATATCCCGCGCTGGATAAGACCGTGCGCCTGGTCTTCTACGCGGGCTTCGTGCTGTACGCCGCCATCCAGACGCATCGCCTGTGGGTGCTGGGGCCGCTGGCCGACATCCGCGACCTGATCACCGCCGCCGCCAAGGTCACGTTCGCGGCGCTGGCGCTGATCACCTTCTGGTTCCAGCCCTGGTACATCGTCTGGCTGCTGACGCTCGGGCCGCTGGCGCGCCAGCCCTACGTGCGCCGCCAGGGTGTGCTGATGTCGGCGGGCGCGCTGCTGACCTATGCCGTCAGCAACTACCTCTTCGTCAATGAGCCTGGCTCGGGACGCGACTTCTTCGTGCAGTTCTTCGCTGTGTTGCTGATCTTCGCGCCGCTGCTGCTGCTGCGCGCAGCGCCCTACGAGGAGGGCTGGGTCAGCATCATCCGGCGCTATGTCGACCTCTTGAGCGAGGGATTCGCACGGCGCACGACGCTCTGGCAGCGGGCCGCGCTAGCGTTGATTCTGGTGGTGGCGGCGCTGCTGCGTGTGCTGCGCCTGGGCAACCTGAACCAGAATCTGACCGGCGGCGCCGACGACGTGAACGTGCTGAAGCAGGTGAGTGGTGATCTGCGGCTCTTCCTGGCCGACCCGCAAGGGCTGAACGGGCCATTTGTGGCCATACAGGGATTCTTGGTACACATCTTCGGGCCAACGCCACTCGCGGCGCTGCTGCCCTCAGCCATCATCGGCACGCTGACCGTGCTGGTCGTCTACTTCCTGACGCTGGAGATCTTGCGCCAGACAGGCGGCCAAACGCATCATGGCATCGCGCTGCTGGCGGCGCTGCTGGCGGCCACCTCTGGCTGGCATGTCTCGCTGAGCCGCTCCGGGATGGAGGTGGTGCTGCTGCCGCTGCTGATGTGCCTGGCGGTGCTGGCGCTGCTGCGCGCCTTCCACACGATGGACGCCGCCACGCGAGCCAGCGAAGTAATCGAGGCCGAGGGCGCGGCGCAGCCCACGCTCCCCGCGCCGGTGGACGCCGCGCCCGCCGAGCCAGCCGCTTCGACGCCGCACTGGGCTTATGTGCTGGGGCTGTACGCGCTGACGGGCATCGCGACAGGGCTGGCCTGCGATCTGGCGCCAGGGCTGTGGCTCGTGCCAATGCTGGTGATCGGCGTGACGCTGGCCTGGCGCTGGCGGCGACCCGCTATCTTCCGGAGCATGCGGCTGGCGCTGGCGACGCTGGTGGTCGCCGCCTTCCTCTCGGGCCTGCCCGCGCTGTGGACGGTGCTGAGCCAGCAGATCGGCTTCCGGGTGGGCAGCGATATCTTTGCGCGCACCAGCGAGCCGCTGACCGCGCCGGTCTCGCCGTTCACCGCCGCGTTCTGGGGGCAGGTGGGCGCTAATGCGCTCGACGTGCTGCGGCTGCTCATCACGCAGGACTACAGCGCAGGCTATCCCGCTGTCGGAGGCGAGCCGATCACCCCGCCCTATCTCGGCGTTTTCTTCTATCTGGGGCTGGCGCTGATTCTCTATCGGCTCGTGCGCCGCCGCGACCTCACCTCGCTGGTGCTGACCCTGCTACTGGCGCTGCCGCTGCTGGCCTGCGTAGCGGTCTCCGCGCCGACGGGCGTGATCGAGGCCGCCAGCGTGCTGCCCGTGATGTGCATCGTGCCAGCGGTGGCTATTTATGAGCTGGCGAGCGCGCTGGGACGCCTGCCCATCGCGCTGGATCGCATGAACGGCGTGCGCGTCTTCGCCACCCCGGAGCAGATTGGTCGCCTGGCGCTCTTCATCTTCCTGATGGCCAGCGCGATCCGCACCTTCTACTGGTATTTCGAGGCGTCACTGCCCGCCGAGCCAGGTGGCTACACGCCCAGCTCCGTCGGCATGGGCATCGCGCTGACGCTGGGCCGCGCAGCGCTGGGGCTGGCGGGCGCGCTGGCGGCGCATCTCCCCCACCTGCTCATCCCGCTCATCCCCTGATGCTCTCCGACAGCCAGCGGCAGGTCTGGTGTTGTAGCATGGAGAGAGCAGCCGACGCGGAACCTCTCCCCTGTCCCCCTCCCCTCCGAGGGAGGGGGAACCCAGGCCAGGCGGAATCGCGGAGAGGAGCGTTTGTCCTGGCTGTGGCCCACACTGTTTTGCCGTGAAGTTGAGGAGCGAGTACTACATGCCGACAACCGATCACGCCAGGCCCAGCGCCGCCGAGCGCCAGCGCGCTGAACAGATCGTCGAGGGGCTGCGCCAGCTCTATCCTGATGCGAAATGCTCGCTCGACTTCACCAATCCGCTCGAATTGCTGGTGGCGACGATGCTTTCGGCGCAATGCACCGACGAGCGCGTCAATCAGGTGACCAAAGCGCTCTTCAAGAAGTATCGCAGCGCGCAGGACTACACCAGCGCCGACCCGGAGACGCTGGAGCAGGACATCAAGCAGACGGGCTTCTATCGCAACAAGGCCAAGCACATCCGCGAGGCGGCGCAGATGATCGTGGAGCGCTACGGCGGCGAGGTTCCCCGCGTGATGGATGAGTTGATCGCGCTGCCCGGCGTGGCGCGCAAGACCGCCAACGTCGTCATGGGCAACGCCTATGGCATCGTGGAGGGCGTGGTGGTCGATACGCATGTCGGGCGGCTGGCGAGGCGCCTGGGGCTGACCGACAGCGACGACCCGGTGAAGGTGGAGCAAGACCTGATGGCGCTGCTGCCGCAGGGCGACTGGCTCGACCTCTCGCACATGCTGATCCTGCATGGCCGCGCCATCTGCCAGGCGCGCAAGCCGCTCTGCGCGGAGTGCTCGCTGGCGCCGCTCTGCCCCACTGGCCAGGCCAACCTGCAGCTCGCCGCCGAGCCAGCCGCCGCCGCCAGGCCCAAGCGCGCGGAGAAGTAAGCTGGGCGGTTGAAACCGCGCCTGAAAGCGGCCTGCGCCTCGCCACAAGGCCCGCCTGCGTGGGTCCGGAGTCGCCCCCTTCCGGCGTCCGCGCAGGCGGACGTGGTGGGCCGGAAGGCCCTTCAGGCGCGGTTTCAACTGCCTAGCCCTCAGTCCACATTGGGGTCGCGGCCAAACGCCAAGGTCAGCCACGCTGGCGCGATACCCAGCAGGATGGCGCCCAGCAGGAAGCCAATCGAGAGGTTGACGTTGCGCTGGAGCCAGCCGGAGGCCGCCGCACCCACGCTGAAGCCGATGCTCCAGGTGAGGCTGTAGAAGCCGCTCAGCCGCGCCCGGAAGCGCGCGTCCACCCGCTCCATGGCGAAGGTGGCGTAGACCGGATCGAAGGCCCCGCGCAGCAGATTGCGGATCAATTCGGCCACCGCGCTCAGCCACAGCCACGGCGCGTAGCCAATCGTCAGCGCGATGGGCGCGCTGAGCGCCTGCGCCACCGTGATGACACGCAGCTTGCCAAAGCGCCGCACCAGCAGCGGGGCGGCCAGCGCGGCGCAGCCCACCAGCACGCCGCCGCCCGCCACCAGCGCGCCGATCAGCGCTGGACTCATCTGAAATCGTAGCTGGAAGAAGAGCGGCTCCAGCGCCACCACCGCGCCCTCGCCCGCCGTGTAGAGCACATCAGGGACGAGCAGCAGGAAGAAGAGCAGCGGAATGGGGCGCAGGCTGGGCCGCGCAACCCGCGTGCGTCTGCCGCGCGCCAACCCCACCTCGGCCACCGCAGCCACATCGGGCGCAGCGGTCGCCGGCAGCGTCTCCTCAGTGGCATCGGCGACAGGCTCTGGCAGCGGAGTCAGCCAGAAGAGCGGTATTGTCGGCAGGAAGACCGCGATAGCCGCCGCGACCACGCCCCAGCGCAGCGGTATCGGCGCCGTGGCGGGCAGCCCCGTGACCGCGCCGACCCACTCTGGGATGGCGCCGCCAATCAGCCCGCCCAGCGCCCCGATGCCCAGCAGCAGGAAGGAGTTGAACGACATCACGTTGACACGCCGCCGCGCATCCACCGCGTCGGTCAGCATGGGGATGATCGTCACCCAGTAGGCCGAGGAAAGCACGCCATTGGCGAACGACGCAATCAGCATCAGCGTCGCATTGGTAGTCAGGCCAATCACCGCCAGCGCCACCGGATTGAGTAGCCCGGTGATGAGCAGCAGCGGCTTGCGCGGGATGCGGTCGGCGAGGAAGCCGATGGGGATGGCCGCCAGCAGCGCGCCGACCGCAGGGACAGCGACCAGCAGCCCAACGAAATCCTGCTTGTAGCCGATGCTGTAGGCGTACAGGGTCAGCGTGACCGCGCCGATGCTGAGCTGTATGCCCTTGCCCAGTGTGAAGAGCAGCAGCAGGTAGACATTGCGCGGGTAGCCACGCGTGGCGGCGACGGCGCGCGAGGCGCGCGCCCGCAGCGCAGGCCCGGCGCCCGGCCTCTTGCCCGCGACACGCGCCATGCTCGGCTCATCCCTTCGCTCACGGCGCCCGCCAGAATCCCCAGCGGCGAGCGCCATGATAGCGTAGCACATCGGCGTCGTCGCGATGCGGACGGTCGTAGCGTCCAGTGGCCCAGAAGGAGCGCTCGCTCGTCCCTGCGATGGCAAGCGTGATATACTATTGAATGGGAGCGCGTGTGCATGACGCGGCGTGGCACATGAGGCCAGCGTCGCGCGGATCGCCTGTGTTACCGGGGTCGCCAGCGGCGGACGACGAGGAGACGCGCTCAATCGGCGCCACAGGCGCCACACCACCAGCAACCATCAGCAACGACCCATGATGGCCAACGACGGCCAATGATGGCGGACGCAGCGTCGATGTCTGTGGAGATGCGCTGCGCCCGCCTTCGCGCGCATGCGCACAGGGCGCATGTGGCGCACGTGGCGATGCGACGCTGAGCAACGCTGGTGATGATCTATCGAGCGACCGGCAGAGGCCCCGCAGTGCGCGGGCAATGCGAACCGCGACGGACGCCGCAGGGAAAGAGTACGAGAACACAGAAGTATGCAGATGATGGAAGTAACCGACGGCGCGTCGGCTAAGCGCGTCCGCGAGGATATCCGTAACGTCGCGATCATCGCTCACGTTGACCATGGCAAGACGACCCTGGTGGATGGCCTGCTCAAGCAGAGCAAGGTCTTCCGCGAGAACCAGCAGGTCGGCGAGCTCATCATGGACTCGAATGAGCTGGAGCGCGAGCGCGGCATCACCATTCTCGCCAAAAATACCGCCATCCACTACAAGGATGTCAAGATCAATATCATCGACACGCCAGGCCACGCCGACTTTGGCGGCGAGGTCGAGCGCGTGCTGAATATGGCCGATGGCTGCCTGCTGCTGGTGGACGCCGTCGAGGGGCCGATGCCGCAGACACGCTTCGTGCTGCGCAAGGCCTTCGATCTGGGCCTGCGCCCCATCGTCATCATCAACAAGATTGACCGCCGCGATGCGCGCATCGAGCAGGTGCTGAGCTGGACGCAAGACCTCTTCCTGGAGATGGCCACGCGCGACGACCAGCTCGACTTCCCCGTGCTGTACGCCATCGCGCGCGAGGGCATCGCGCGGAACGACCCCAACGACAGCAACATGGATCTCGCGCCGCTCTTCGAGGCAATCGTCCAGAATGTGCCAGCGCCCGTCGTGGACGAGGATGGCCCATTCCAGATGCAGGTGACCACGCTCGATTACGACGACTACAAGGGCAAGTACGCCATTGGCCGCATCACGCGCGGCAAGGTGCGCCCTGGCATGCCGCTGGCGCGCGTGACGCGCGACGGCGAGGCGCTGCGCGGGCGCTCGACCTACGTCTTCACCTTCGACGGCCTCGGTCGCCGCGAGGTGGAGGAGGCGTCGGCGGGCGACATCGTCGCGCTGGCCGGGCTGGATACCGTCAACATCAGCGACACACTCACTGATCCGGAGGTTCCGGAGGCGCTGCCGAGCATCGCCATCGAGGAGCCGACGCTGAAGATGACCTTCGGCGTGAACACCAGTCCGATGGCCGGACGCGAGGGCAAGTGGAGCACATCGCGCCAGCTCCGCGCGCGGCTCTATCGCGAGCTGGAGACGAATGTCAGCCTGCGCGTGGACGATGGCTCCAGCGCCGACGAATTCGTGGTGTCGGGTCGCGGCGAGCTGCACCTGGCCGTGCTGATCGAGACGATGCGCCGCGAGGGCTACGAGCTACAGGTATCGCGCCCGGAGGTCATCACCCATGAGGAGAATGGCCACACGGTCGAGCCGATCGAGCGGCTGGTGATCGACACGCGCGAGGAGTACGTGGGCGCCGTCACCGAGAATGTGTCGCGACGCAAGGCGCGGCTGGCCAACATGGTCTACGACGGCGTTGGAAACGTGCGGCTGGAGT
>DATAED010000023.1:0-8985 GCA_036258195.1 Ktedonobacterales bacterium | reverse complement strand
AGGCTGCGGCGGCTGGCGACATCCAGCCCGGTCGTCGGCTCATCCAGAAACAACACCTGGGGGCGATGCAGCAACGCCCGCATGATCTCCATCTTGCGGCGCATCCCACCAGAGAGCTTGCGCACGGGCAGGAACATATCTGTCTCCATCCCCAGCACCGCCGCGATCTCGCTGATCTGCTGGCGATATTTCGCGGGCATCAGCCGATAGGTGGGACGATAGGGATAGAGGCCATACATGATGGCGTGCAGGCGGATATTCTCCTCGCCAGAGAGGTTCATGTCGAGGCTGGGATTCTGGAAGATGATGCCAACCTGCCTGCGCACAGCGGCGGGATCAGTGCGCAGGTCGCAGCCCGCGATGCGCACGCGGCCCGATGTCGGCGCGAGCGTGGTCGTGAGGATCGAGACGGTGGTGGACTTGCCCGCGCCATTGGGGCCGAGCAGCGTGAAGAACTCGCCCGCGCCCACGTCGAAGCTGACACCATCGACGGCGTTGCGCTGCGCCCCACGATAGCGCTTGATGAGCTGCTCGACCTCAACCATGCCCATGACTCGATCACTCCGCCTTCACGCCAGCTCCAGCAGGCGCGCGAACGCCTGGAGATAGCTAGCATCGCCGCTCTGCTGACGCCGCAGCCAATACTCAGCTCCCCAGAAGAGATAAGCGTACAGGCCGACTCCATCCGCCTGCGCCCACGCCATGCACTGGTTGTAGTTCTCGATGACATGCTCTGGCAGGCAGCTTGCCGCGCCAGCATTGGCGGAATGACTGGGCGGCGTGGTCGCCGTCTCCCACGGCTCGGCCTGCCCCTCCGAGATCATCACCCGCCGCTGGAAGCGTGGCGCCTGGTCGCCGCCATCGTCGTCATTCGTCGGCGACGCGAGCCAGCCACGCGCCCAGCGTCGCGTGGCGCGCTGCGTGGCGCTGGCGCTGCCATCCAGATAGATCGTGCGCGCGCCCAGCCCCACCAGCGCATGCCGTGGATAATAGTCGATCCCCACGATGTCGGCCAATCGCTGCGCCACCACCAGCGAGTCGCCCTGATCGCGGGTGCGCCACCACTGCTGCGCGCGCACCGCCAGCGAGGTCGGCTGGAAGCCATTCATCAGGATGGGCCGCGTCGGGTCGGCGGCGCGGGCCGCCGCGACTTCCTCGCCCACAAACGCCGCCGCCAGCCGCCAGGAATGCTCCATTCCCAGCGGATCAACCGCCTCATGCTCCACCTGCCACGCCACCACCGCGCTGCGCTCGCGATAGCGCGCCACCACCCGCGCGATGAAGGCGCAGGCGGCTTCGACCAGCGCGGGATAGCCTGCTGGCGTGATCAGCGCGCCCTCGCGCAGCGCCGCCTTCAGGTGATGCTCCGGCGCGAAGAACTCCGGATAGCCAAACGTCTTGAGCGCGCCGACATTCAGGATGATGCGCTTGCCAGCCTGTTCGGCGGCGTCCACCTGCGCATCCAGCGCATCGAAGCGCCATGCGCCGGGCGCTGGCTCGATGCGGTTCCAGTACGCGCCCAGTCGGATAATCTCGATGGGATAGGCCAGCAGCGTTCGTAGCGTCGCCGAAACATCCAGCCCCAGCGCCTCGGCCTGCAACGGGCGGAAGCTGACGCCCAGCAAGGTCGCGCCGCGCCGCGCCACCGGCACGCGCCGCCAGCGATCGGTCAGCGGGCGTGTGGCGCGCATGATGCGCGCTTCCGAGAGTGTCGAGGCCCAGCCCGGCGCGGGTCGCCAATCATCTTTCGCGCCCATCGGCGTCGCTCCTTCGCTGGCAGACGTCACGCGCGTGAGAAGGGAGCAGCGCGGCGCGAGCGGCGTCGGCCCAGCCACGCGAGCGGCGCCAGCGCGATGCGCACGACCGGCACGGGAATGTGCGGCACGGCGACCTCGCGCTGATAGTCCAGCACGACCTGCGCGAGGTCGGCCAGTCGCGCCAGCCACGCCCCACGCCGCGCGCCTGCGGAGGATTGGCCAAGCGCCTCGGTCATCTCAAACAGCTCCTGCATGCGCAGCGCCGGGCGCACCTGCACGCGCGCCTGGGCAGCCTCCGCGCCAGCCGCGCCGAACCAGTGCGCCACGCCGACGGGGATGGTGACTGTCTCGCCGACCTGCGCCACGAATGCGCGGCGCCCCAGCCGGAAGCGCATGCGCCCCGCGACCACGGTGAAGCGCTCCTCCTGGCTGGGGTGAGCATGGCGCGCTGGCACATGGCCGCCCGGTGGCAGATAGAGATCGAACTCCAGCAACTGGCCGCCCGTCTGCGCGCCACTCTGCCGAATGATGATGCGCTCGCCGCTAACCGGATTCACGATCTCGCGCCCTGACTCTTCCGCCCTGTCCATCTCATCCGCCGCGCTTGCTGGCTCAATGGCCGCTGGTTCCATCGCCTGGATGCGTGACCGACGCACAGCCTTCCCCTTTGCTCGTCCATCGCCCGTGGCGTCTGCTTGATCCGCTTGATCTGCATGTCTCTTCACCACGGTACTACGTGCGCCAGAGGCCAGAGGTTCACGCGACGCCAGCGAGTCAACTGGTGAGAAAGGTCGCAGCGCACGTTTGCCCGCAGCGCGTATGCTCATGCTACGATACGCTTACAATGTCCACACATCGGAGGACTGGTTGATGGCCCGGATGCGCACTGGAACCACTCTGCGCGATACCTTGCGCGACGCCTTCACGGCGGCGCTGCGCCCCACCGACCGCCAGCAGCCATTCGCGGTGGTGACGCTGATGTTGCGAACGGCGCTGCTGCTGGGCGTCTGCGCAGGCTTTGCGCTGGCCAGCGTGCTCAGTGTCACGCTGGGCTTCCATCTGCCGCTGGGGGCCTGGTGGGTGGCGACAGCGCAGGCGCATGGGCGCATACAGGTCTTCGGCTGGGTGGGACTCTTCGCGCTGGGGGTCGCGTTCCACTTCCTGCCGCGGCTGCGCGGCGCGCCGCTGCGCTGGCCACAGGTGATTCCCTGGCTGCTCGGCGCGCAGGTCGCCGGTCTGCTGCTGTGCGGCCTGGCGCAGCCACTACTGACGCTCGCGCCTGACAGTCTCCTCTGGCGCAGCGCGCTGGTCGCCAGCGGCGCGCTCGAAGTGGTCGGGCTGGGGCTGGCGGTCGCGCTGCTGGTCGGCACGGCGCTCCAGCCAGACGCGCCGAAGCTCCGCAAGAAGGTGGCGCTCTGGGCCGTCTGGCCCTTTCTCTTCTGCGTGACGCTGAGCCTGGCGCTGGGAGCGCTCATCAACCTCGTCGCCACCATCCAGGCGAGCAGCGCGGGTGGGATCGTCCCGCCGCTGACCGACGACGCCAGCGTGCTGCTCGGCCTCTTCGGCTTCCTCACGCCGCTGGCGCTGGCGATGTCGGCGCGTGCGCTGCCGCTCTACGCCGGCCTGGAGTCCATCCCGCAGCGCTACCTCTGGCCGATCGCGTGCGGCTATGGCGGCGGGCTGGCGCTGGCGCTACTCGGCGATGCAGGGACGAGCGACGCGCTGGGGCGAATCCATGGCCTCGGCCTGGCGCTGATGGGCGCGGCGCTGATGACATTTCTGGTCATCATCACGCGCATGATGACGCGGCGCGGCCATCTCCCAGCACAGGTGCGCAAGCTGGCCCCCACCCCAGAGCAGGTCGCGCAGAACTATACCCGCCACATCAGCGCCGAGCGCGCCCGCTACGGCCCCTATGTCGCGCTCATCATCAGCGCGTACTGCTGGGCGTTGCTGGCGGGGATCCTGCTGGTGGTGGATGGCGTGGCGCTGGCGCTGACTCTCTCGACGCCCGTCACGCTCGATGCTCCACGCCACAGCATCGCCGTCGGCTTCATCGCGCTGCTGCTGGCGGGCGTCTCCGTCCGCATGATTCCAGGCTTCTCCGGCGGAAACATCCGCTCGCCCCGGCTGGTGACGGCGCTGCTCTGGCTGGGCAATGGCGCGGCGCTGCTGCGTGTGGGGTCGCTGCTGGCGCAACCATTGCTGGCAAGCACGAATATCGGCTCCGCGCTCGACTCCGCGCTCTTCGGCCTCTCTGGCCCGCTGGGGCTGACCTTCGCGCTGGCGCTGGCCATCACGCTGTGGCCCGCGCTGCCGCTGGCGCGCCAGCCAGCAGGCGTCTGACGCCGCGCCGCGCTGCGCGTCAGGCGCGCTGGCCGTAGACGACATAGACGGGGAAGATGCAACGCCCGCGCTGCACTTCTTCGCGCGCCGCCTGAGCGGTGGCCGCATAGTCCGCCTCGCTGGCCATACCCAGCGCGACGACTGGCGCTCGCATGGCATCCACTGCGGCGAAGTAATCGGTCTCGACCAGCCCACCGACACGCCCACCGTAGGAGCCGAGCGGCAGATCAAGCCGTCGCTCCACTACACCGCTCAGCCCGGCCTCGCGCAGCCACGGCGCCAGCCGTGTCGCCAGATGAATGTCGAGATGGCGACGCGCCAGCACTGCCGCCACCCAGGCGTCGGCCTGCTGCAGCGCTGAGCCGCCTCCCAGCGAGGTTCCGGCCTCGACGACCTCGACCCAGCCGCCGGGCCGTGTGACGCGCGTCAGCTCGGCGATGGCGTGCGGCCAGGCGTCTAGCGGGATGGCGCCGATCATGTAGCGCTGGTGAACGTAGTCAAAGCTCCCGTCGTCGAAAGGCAGTCGCTCCAGGATGTTGCCAGTGACAAAGGTGAAATTGTCGGGGCGCGCATCGCTGGCGTCACTCGCGCCCTGTGGCGCAGTGACATCTACGCCGATGATGTTGGCGTTGGGGAAGGTCTGCGCCATCTCCATCGACCAGCGCCCCGTGCCGCTGCCCACATCCAGGATGCTGGTGATGCGCGGATCGATGGGCGCGCCATAGTTGCCGCGCAACGCATAGCGCATCATGTAGTGCTGGAAGTCGAGCCGATTGACCTCGCCCATATCGTTGGGCAGGACATACGGGACACCGCGCAGGAAGCGCCGCCCGCCCAGCGTGCGATGCGTCGTCTCGCCTGTCTCAGACTCCACCGTGCGTTCGCGCGTCCGTCTACGCCAGAACCAGGGCATGCAGTGGCCTCCGATCTCTCCTCCGCTGCCTGACGGCAGGCGCGGCGCCTCTGAGGTGGGGATGTTCGCAGCTTCAGGCTACATCCCCTGTCAAGCCTGCTTGCCTGGGAGCGCGGGCGATCAGGCGCCGAGCAGCTTGAGGAGGACGGAGGCGTTGCTGTGGGCGCTATCGTGTGCGGCGTAGACCAGCGTCACTGGCCCCTTCTTGATGTGCTCGCGCAGCGTCTCCAGCGCCGTGCGCGCAGGCTCCTCGGCAAGCTCCGCCTCGAAGCGCTGCTGGAACTCGTCATACTTCGCCGGATCGTGGCCAAACCAGATGCGCAGCTCGCGGCTGGGCGCAATATCCTTCAGCCAGAGGTCGACGTGCGCCTTCTCTTTGGTCAGCCCACGCGGCCAGAGGCGATCGATCAGCACGCGCTCGCCATCGTCTGGCGCTGGCTCCTCGTAGACGCGCTTGGCGCTCAGATGCTTACTCGTAGCCGTCATCGCTCACTCTCCTTCCCGGCCACAGTCACCTGCGGCATAGTGCAACCTTCCTGCTCCCTCCCCCTCGGGGAGAGGGCTGGGGTGCGGGCCTCGCCCCGCGATGTACCACTCAGAAGCCCTTGACGCGGCTGCGCGGCCACAGCGCGATCAGCAGTGCGATCCCAAAGCCGACCAGCGAGGCCAGCGCGATCCACCACAGCAGATCGGTGTGGCCAGAGAGCAGCTCGAACAGCGCGGTGGTGATCAGAAAGAGCTGGGCGATCAAGACGAAGCCCACCAGATAGACCTGCCCCTGCACGATGGCGATGCGCCCCTGCGCGCCGAGGAAATCTGGCCCCGGCCGCACACCGCGCGCATCGCGTGGCGGCAGGTGTGTCGGCGGGTCATCCGGATTGGCCATGCGTCGCTGGATCATCACGGCGCGCTCTTCGGCCTCCAGCGCCGCGCCCTGCTCACTCAGCGAGCTATCGTCGCCCGCAGGCGGCTCATTGATCACATGGCTCATCGCTCCACCTCCCGCACCGCGTAGACCGTGTCACCAGAGATGGTGAGCTGAATCTCTGGCAGTGGGCGCGTGGGCGGCCCGCCGAGCACATTGCCTGTCGCAGCGTCGAAGCGGCCCTCGTGGCACGGGCAGAAGAACTCGCGCTCCGACGGCTGGTAGAGCACCGCGCACGACAGGTGGGTGCAGACATCGCTATAGGCCACCAGCCCCTTGTTGGGCAGGTTCACCAGGATGCCATCGGCGAAGGTATCGGGATAGTTGAAGACCTTATAGCCGCCCTCCGGCACCTCGCCCACCTTCGCGATTGGCGTCAGCTTCTGCGTGGTGGACGAGCGGATCGCGCCAGTGATCGCCAACGCCGCACTCGCCAGGAACAGCGCGCCCGTCCCGCTCACCAGGAAACGCACCGTATCGCGGCGCGTCACCAGATCATCGGCGCTCCAGTGGTACGGAAACTCCTCCTGCCACTGCTGGCGCACCTGCCTCCGCCGCACCAGCCGCCACGAGGCATAGGTGCGCTGCTGGCGCGAGGCCATCTTTGGCGCGCCCGCATCGGACGCCGGAGTGGGATCCTGCCCGCCCGCATCGTCTGGCGGGTTGTCTCGCAGGTGATCCATTGCCCTGTTCCGCGCCTGATTGCCGTTGCCGCTCTCCGTCATATCGCATGCTCCCTGATCGCTCATCGTCTCGCACTCGCCATCGCGCTCGCTGCCTGGTCGCTCACGGCGCGGTTGGGACTCTCTCCGGCGTGGCAGGTGTCGTTGGAGTCGGCGCCTCTGGCGCGGTGCGTGGCGCCCACGGCTGCGGCGGCGCTACCCGCTGCGGGATGCCCGCCGCGTCGGCCTCCTCCCAGCCCAAGCTCTCGCTGCCCAGCGTCGCCAGCGGTGTCTCGGAGTCGCGACCCAGGCTGGCCTCCGCCGCCAGCGCCATCAGATCGAGCGCGTTGTCCTCCTCGCGCATCACGACGTAGTTGCGGGTGCGCACGCGCTGGCTCCCGAAGTAGAAGACGTTGACCGGCTTGGCGCCCTGCGTCGCGCGCCCCGCCTGCATGAACTCCTCATAGGTGCCGTAGAAGATCGCCTGGGTCGGGCAGACCGAGGCGCACATGGGCGGCTTGCCCAGGCTGGTGCGGTCGTAGCACAGGTTGCACTTGCGCATGTACGAGCCAGAGGTATCGAACTTCGGGATGCCAAAGGGGCAGACGTACACACAGTTGCGGATGTTGATGCAGCGTGAATCGTCAGCCTGCTGCACCACGCCATCCGGGCTGATGAGGATTGCCTGCGCCGGGCAGACCTGCGCGCACGGCGCCACCGGCTCCTCGCAGTGCATGCACAGCGACGGCGACGTGGCGACCGTATTGCCGCGATTGATGTAGTCGATATAGATCATGCTCTGGCCCTTGTGCGTATCGCACTCGCGGCACGCCGTCACACATGCACGGCAGCCGATGCAACGCGAAGGGTCGAGAAAGATGCGCTTGACAGCCATGACGCTCTACGCCTCCTCAGTTCGCAGTCTCTTCTCACCAGATCAGCCGGACACGCTCACTGCACACGCGGGCCCACCTTGCCGCCCGCGCTGGGCAGCCCGTGTCGGCTGCGGCGCGCCTGCTTGAGCAGGTCGGGGTCGAGCGTCGCCGCCCACTCCGGCGGCTCAGCCGCCTTGGTGATGGTCGCCGCGCAGACCTTATATTCGGGAATCTTGTTCATCGGCTCCAGCACCGGATTGGTCAGGATGTTGGCGGCCTGCGTGTGGCCGTAGTGGTAGGGGATGAAGAGCGTATCCGGGCGGATCGAGCGCACCACCAGCGCCGGGGCGGTCATCTCGCCGCGCCGTGTGCGCACCGTCACCCAGTCGCCATCCGCGATGCCGCGCGCCTGCGCCGCGACTTCGTTGATCTCCACCCACGGACAGGGCGCCATCTCGAAGAGGAACGGCGTACGGCGCGTCTGGTTGCCCGAGAGGTAGTGATAGATCACACGCCCGGTCGTCAGCACCAGCGGATACTCGTCGTCTGGCTCCTCCGCAGGCGGCAGATAGGTGATCGGATGGAAGCGCGCCAGGCCATCGTCGAAGCCGAAGCGCTGCTCGTAGAGGCGCGGCGTGCCGGGGTGATCCTCTGTCGGGCAGGGCCAGAACACGCCGTTCTGCGCCTCGATCTTCTCGTAGGTAATGCCGTAGTAGTCGGCGTGCGAGTATCTGGTGGCGATGCGCACCTCCTCGAAGATGTCGCGCTGCCCCTTATACGGGAAGTACTGGCCCTTGCCGAGTCGCCGCGCCAGATCACAGACAATATCCCAGTCCAGCCGCGCGCCCGCAGGCGGATCGACCGCCTTGTTGTACTTGATGACGCGCCCCTCCAGCGTGGTCGAGGTGCCTTCATCTTCCGCCCAGGTGCTGCCGGGCAGCACGATGTCGGCCAGCTCTGCCGTCTCTGAGAGGAAGAAGTCGCAGACCACGAAGAGATCCAGCCCACGCAGCGCCTTCTCCACCGTATGCTGGTCGGGCAGCGAGACCATCGGATTCGAGCAGATCATGAAGCAGGCGCGAATCTCCTGGCGCTGCATCGCCGGAATCATCAGCGTGGCGGCATAGCCCGCATGCGGGATGTCCTTCTCCTCCACGCCCCAGACCGAGGCGATGTAGGCGCGATGCTCTGGATTCTCGATGTCGCGCTCGCCAGGCAGTTGCGAGGCCTTCTGCCCCATCTCGCGGCCACCCTGGCCGTTGCCCTGGCCGGTGAGCGTCATGTAGCCCGCGCCCGGCTTGCCAAAGTTGCCGGTGGCCAGCGCCAGATTCGCGCAGGCCACGCCGTTATCGACGCCCTTGCTCTGGTGCTCCAGCCCGCGCGCGGTGTAGATCAGCGCGGCGTTGGCCTTGCCGTACATCCGCGCCGCCTCGATGATCGTCTCTGGCTTGAGGCCGCAGACTTTCGCCACCTTCTCCGGCGTGTATTGCAGCGCCAGCGCCTTCGT
>DATAED010000022.1:0-3414 GCA_036258195.1 Ktedonobacterales bacterium | reverse complement strand
CATCTTCATCTCGTATTGCTCGATCTTCTTGCCCAGGTACTCGGGCGTGCGCCCCACCATCAGCCCGGCGATGAAGACCGCCAACACCGCAAAGACTAGCAGGCCGTAGAGGCCAGAGCCGACGCCTCCGAAAATGACCTCGCCAAGCTGGATGTTGACCAGTGGAACCATCCCGCCGATGGGGGTGTAGCTGTCGAGCCAGCTATTGACGGCGCCACACGAGGCATCGGTGGTGATGGTGGTGAAGAGCGCCGAGGAGGCGATGCCAAAGCGCATCTCCTTGCCCTCCATATTGCCGCCCGGCTGCGCCAGCGTGTACTCGTGCGGTACCTGGTCGATGCCCAGGTTCGCGAGGGCCGGATTACCCGCCTGCTCCGCGCCCAGGCAGATCACGGCGCCCAACAGGAAGACCAGGCTCACCGCGCTAAAGAGCGCCCACCCTTGCCTGGTGTTACCCGCCATCTTGCCGAACATGTAGAGCAGGGCGGCGCCGTACATGAAGATCGAGAGCATCTCCAGCAGATTGGTGAATGGCGTTGGATTCTCGAAGGGGTGCGCCGAATTGGCGTTGAAGAAGCCGCCGCCGTTCGTGCCCATCATCTTGATGGCTTCTTGCGACGCGACTGGCCCCTGCGCGATGGTCTGCGCGAAGCCCTGGATGCCAGCGATGTGGGTAGAGGCGTTCAAGTTCTGAGGCGTGCCCTGCCAGACCAGAACGAGCGCGAAGATGAACGCGAGTGGCAGCAGGAGGTAGAGGCAGCAGCGTGTGAGATCCACCCAGAAGTTGCCCAGCGCGCGACTGCTACGCCGCGTGAAGCCACGAATCACAGCCACGGCGATGCAGATGCCAACTGCGGCGGAGACGAAGTTGTGGAAGGCGAGTCCAGCCATCTGCGTGAAATAACTCATGGCCGTCTCGCCGCTGTAGTTCTGCCAGTTGGTGTTGGTCAGGAAGCTGACAGCGGTGTTCCACGCCAGCAGCGGGTCTACCGCACCCCGCCCCGCCGGGTTGAGCGGCAGGTGGTTCTGGATGCGCTCGAAGAGATAGAGCGGCGCCGTCGAGATGACCTCAAACAGCAGCATCGCGACGGTATAGACCTTCCAGTCGTGCTCACGTCGTTCGTCGACGCCCGCGACCGCGTAGAGCGCCCGCTCGACCGGCCGCAGCGCTGGCTCGAACCACGTGCTTTTCTTCTCGAAGACGGCGATCAGATAGAGGCCCAGCGGCTTGGTCATCAACACGAGCAGCAGAAAGTAGACGGCGATCTGTGCGACGCCGTTGAACGTGAACGACATAGCGAGCTTCTTTTCTCCAGTCGCCCGCGGCGATTAGAAGCGATCAGGCCACAGCAAAGCTATGGCGAGATACACGCCGACCGCCAATGCGATCAGCCCGACAATCAGGTATTCGAAGTTCATATCGACCTCGTGGCGTCCTATCGCTACAGGCGGCCGCAGGCGTAGGTCAACGCCGCCAGCGCCGCGAATGACGCGACGGTGACAACCAGGAACAGCAGATCTGCCACAACCCCAGGCATGCGCTCCACCTCTCCCGACTCTCAGCGCAGTTTGCTCAACTCGCTGCGCGTCCTGTGCAGTCGCCAGCGCTCACGCTGCGCTACGTGCGACCCGCTCGATCAGGCGCATCAGCGCCGGGATCGGGAACGGCTTGAGCAGCGCCGCTACTGGCGCGAATTCCGCGATGCGGCTGTGCGCCACGGGGAGCGCGCTCAGCACGATCACTGGCGGTAGTGGAGCGCGCTCGCCTGCTGTCTCGGGCGCGCGGAGCAGGCGCAGCAGTTCCCAGCCGCAGCCATTCGCGAGGTGTATCTCCAGGATGATGAGATCGAAGGGATAACCCGCCTCCCAGGCCGCAGCCACCATATCGAATCCGCACTCGACGCTATCCGCCTCTCCGACGGAGCAGCCACGCCGCGCCAGATTCATGGTGATGATGCGCCGCAACTGCAGCTCATCTTCGACGATCAACACATGGGACATCGCATGGGCGCCTTTCCGGGAACGCGGCGCAGAGATCGGGCGCTGCTCGCAGCCGATCATCCGCATGGCTATCAAGCGGCTCACATGGCCGTTGCCGCCAGGTGGCTGCTGTGTACCGTTCCCGGATAGAACAATAGGGGAGAGGGTGTAAGGAAATCGTACCGAATCGACCAGAGGCTATCAGGATAGTGTCAAGAAATGCCCGCCCAGCGCGGGGATGATCGGGTCGGTAAGGCGTCGTGTCTCACTCGATCTCGCGAAGACGGTAACCGATGCCCGGCTCGGTGATGAGATAGCGCGGGCGGCTGGGGTCTGGCTCGATTTTGCGACGAAGCTGGTTGATGAAGACGCGCAGGTAGTGCGCTTCGGCCTCATAGTCCGGCCCCCAGACGGCATGCAGCAACAGATGGTGGGTGACGACCTTGCCACGGTGTGCGGCCAGATACTTGAGCACTTCATATTCCGTCGGCGTCAGATGCGTTTCGCGCCCGTCCACCGTCACGATGCGCCGTTCGAGATCCATCTCCAGCGCGCCGATCCGCACGACTGCGCCTTCTGCGCCTTCCGCCGCGCCAGTGGATTGCGCCGCATGGCGCAGCGCAACGCGGATGCGCGCTATCAGTTCGCCCATGCCAAAGGGCTTCGTCAGATAGTCATCGGCGCCTTGCTCCAGCGCCGCCACTTTGTCCGCCTCGTGCGCGCGCACCGAGAGCACGATGATGGGCGTCTGTGTCCAGCTTCGCAGCCGCTTACAGACCTCTACGCCGTCCAGATCGGGCAGCGAGAGATCCAGCAGGATGACATCTGGCCGCCACTGCGCCACACGCTCGATGCCTGCCTGCCCACGATCTTCCCATTCCACCGTGAAGCCCGCGCTCTGCAAGCCCAGCCGCACCGCGCGCCCGATCTCTGGCTCGTCGTCGATCACCAGCACGCGCGCTCCAGCCGTCTTGCGCCGCCCAACTTCGACGCCAGCGCCAGCGAGAGGCGCTGGCTCATCCTGCGTGGTCATACTGCTGCCGCTCGCGTCGCTGGCGTGGAGGGCGGAGCAGGCGTGGAGCTCTCGGCGATCTCTGGCAGACCGCCCTGCGGACGATCGGTGGCGAGCGGAAGCGTGAAGGTCAACGTTGCGCCATATCCTGGCTCGCTCTCTGCCCAGATGCGTCCGCCGTGCGCCTTCACAATGGCTGCGCAGATGGCCAGCCCCAGGCCCGTGCCGATCGGTGGCCGCTTCTGCGACCACGGAAGTCGGGCCTGCTGGACGCGATAGAATTTGTTGAAGATGGCAGTGATCTCGCGTGGCGGAATACCGATGCCCTGATCGGTGATGGCGACACGCAGCTCGTCCTCCACCACGCACGTCTGGATGCGGATTGCGCTGTCCTCTGGCGCATACTTCAGCGCGTTCTCGAT
>DATAED010000021.1:0-5929 GCA_036258195.1 Ktedonobacterales bacterium | reverse complement strand
CTGATCTGGCCGATCTGTCGCAGCCTGCCATCCTCGACGACTTGCGCCAGGTACCCAGCGTGGCGCTCTTTCTGGAGCGCGCCAGCGGCGCTGCAGACAGCGGAGCGGACGCCGCCGACCTGAAGCTGCTCGTAGATGGACGCCTGGTCGCCGATATCTGCATCCGGCTGGATGGTCTGCCGCTCGCCATCGAGCTGGCGGCGGCGCAGGCGCGGCGCATGGGAACGCCACAGCTACATGCGCGGCTGACCCAACCCACCTTCCTCGGCGCGCTCAACGCCGGCCCGCGCGACCTCGCCGATCACCAGCGCGCCATGCGTTCCACCATCGCCTGGAGCTACAACATGCTCGCCGAGCCAGAGCAGCGACTGTTTCGCTGGCTGGGCGTCTTCATCGGCGGCGCCTCGCCCGATGCGCTGGCCACCGTCTGCGAGCTGAGCGAGGATGCGCTGGAGGCCTCTCTGGCGGCGCTCGTCGATGCCAGCCTGCTCCAGCGGAGCGAGCACGCAGGGGCGCCGCGCTATACTCAGCTCGT
The DNA here is from genome assembly GCA_036258195.1 of Ktedonobacterales bacterium. Taxonomy (GTDB): domain Bacteria; phylum Chloroflexota; class Ktedonobacteria; order Ktedonobacterales; family JADMIN01; genus JAKAIY01. Next base: position 5,394 of record DATAED010000021.1, on the reverse strand, counting down.
CACGCTGCGCGCCTATGCGCAGGAGCGCCTGCTCGCCGAGGGCGAGTGGGAGGCGGCCCGCCAGCGCCACGCCGCCTACTGCCTGGCGCTGGTGGAGGCGCTCGACCCCGATGACGCGGCGCAGTACGAGCAGGTGGTGGCGCGGGTCGAGCTGGAATACGAAAATGTGCGCGCGGCGCTGGCCTGGGCGCTGGCCACCGGCGCGCGCCTGCACGCGCTGCGCATGGCGGCGGCGCTGTGGTTCTTCTGGATCTCGCACCCCTACTACCTCGAAGGGCTGGACTGGCTGGAGCGCTGCGTCGCCCTGGCCACCGAAGCCGCAGCGCCCGTCGAGGCTGCCGCGCGGTGGCAGGAGCAGGAGACGCTGGCGAAGGCGTTGCGGGGGGTAATGGCGATCTCGGATCGGTTGGATCACACCGAGCGCGCCAACGAGGCGGGGGAACAGGCGCTGGCGCTGCGCCGTGCGCTGGGCGATCCAGTGGAGATTGCCGCCGCGCTGAATGATCTGGCCAATGTGGCCGTGACGCTGCGCGACTTCGACCGCGCCATCGCGCTCTATCAGGAGTGCCTGGCGCTGTGCCGCGCCACCAACAACCGCTTCGGCATGATCTTGCCGCTGATGAACCTGGGCGCCTGCTACCACGAGATGAATCGACCACAGGAAGCGCTGACGCTCGCCGAGGAGAGCCTGGCGCTGAGCTATGAGAAGGGCGAGATTGACTGGGCGCGTGCGCTCACCTGGGCCACGATCGGCGACATGTGCGTTGCGCTCGACGACACTGAGCGCGCCATCGCGGTGACCGAGCCAAGCTATCGCCTCTTCGCTCACAAGCGCGATACCTTCGGCGTGGCCGTCTGCGCGCTGACGCTGGGGCGGGCGGAGTGGCGGCAGGGCGCACTGGAGCAAGCCCATGCGCATCTGGATGAGGCGGCGCGACTCTTTGACGCCCTGGGCAACCTTGGCTGGCTGGCGCGGACGCGCTATGTGCGCGCCAGTGTCGCGCTGGAGCATGGCGATCTGGCGGCAGCGCGCCGCGACCTGATGGCGGCGCTGGATAACCTCGCTGGCCCGGCGCACGGCAAAGACCGCGCCTGGTGGATCATCGAGCGGGCCGCCACGCTGATCGCGCTGTGCGGCGCGCCAGAGATTGCCGCGCGCCTGCTGGGAGCGGCCATCGCCCAGCGTGCGGCGACGCCTGCGCCCTTCGAGCCAGCCGAGCGCACGCTACGTGCGCGCGAGCTGGAGCGGCTGCGCGTCGCGCTGGGGGCTGACGCCTGCGAAGAGCGCCTCGCGGCTGGCCATGCGCTCACGCTGGAGGCTGCCATCGCGCTGGCGCGCCGCGAGCTGCAGCGCGATATGCCCATGCCCATCGCCATCTGGGGCGCCTGAGCGCGCCCCGCTCGCTGCTGGTCACTGTGGGCGCCGCACACACCAAAACAGGCGCCCCGCTGGCATGATTCGCAGCAGGACGCCTGAGCCAGGGTCGAGGGACGCGCTACGCGACGCGCTCCACCTCGATCTCCCACGGAAAATGCATGCGCTCTGGCTCACCTGACCAGAAGAGCCGCTTCAGCGCCTCACCAGCGGCGAAGAGCAGATGTTGCTCGATGGTCTCGCGACTGGCCCCGAAGGCGTCGGAGCCGTGGTGCGCGCGTGTCGCCCCGAACCAATCGCGCACGGGAGCGCCAATCGCTGGCCGCACCAGGTAGCAGCGCATCTTCAGCGCGCCTTCCTCATCGGGCGCGAAAACGCGCAACTGCGGCGCGCCGCCCACCAGATCGAGGCGATAGAAGACCCCGTAGTGCTCGCGCGAGGTCTGGAACAGCGATAGCTCCGCCGGGGCCATCAGCTCATCGTCGTCTTCCCATTCATCGGGATGCTGGTATGCGCTCACCGTCTCCTCCAGCGGGTTCGCCGTTCGCTCACCCTGTCCTGTCTGCTCTGCTTGCCCGCTCGTCCCACGCCGCTCGCGACTGCGCGCCATGCCGCGCGCCGCCCGCCCATTCGCGTCGTACCCTGGCTGCCCCTTCGGCTCCTGTGCATCCTGTGGCGCGCCGCTCGTCTCTTCCAGCCGCACGCCGAGACTATTCAGCAGCTCCGCCAACTGATCGTCGAGGCTCATGATCGTTTCCTCCCAGCGCTACGGTAGAGACGACATGCATGCCTGGCGCCTTGCTTGCAATGCAGGATTGGCTGGCGTGGCGGAGCCTGTCGTCGCTCCTCTCGGCCCACTATTCTGTGAGGTCGCGCGTCAGGCGGAAATCCGGCGGATGTCCGGCGGACATCTGGTGGAAGTCAGGCGCATAGCAGGCGGTGATTCATGAGACCAGCGCACGGAGACGTGACTCTGGTCGTGGACGCCAGAGGCAGGATGGTATAGTAGTGATACGCCAAGTACGTTCTGACAGCTCATTGTGCGCGCCACGTCGTGCGAGCCTGTCCCAAGTGTTCTGGAGGAACGGCTCGTGTCGTTTGTATCCTCGGAATCATCGCAACCCGCTTGTCAACCGCCATCACAGCCAGATACGCTCCCGCGCACGCCAGCGCTGGCCGTGCGCCGTAGCTGGGTGACTCCCACCTCGGGCTGGGCTGGGCGCCTGATCGACTGGACGAATCGCCGGCCGCACGCGCTGCTGCTGCTTGCCATCGCGTTGAGTCTGCTCGTGCGGGTCACCTTGCTGATCCGCACGCATGCCATGATCGATGGCGATGAGGCGCTGGTGGGCATTCAGGCGCAGCAAATTTTGCACGGCGCGCGCCCCGTCTACTTCTTTGGCCAGGCCTACATGGGCAGCCTGGAGGCGTACCTCGCCGCTGGCGTTTTCGCCATCTTCGGCAGCTCGGCGTGGGCCTTGCGCGCCATCCCCATCGCGCTCTCCATCCCGCTGGTCTACCTGACATGGCGGCTGGCGCTGGCGCTGCTGCCACGCGAGCTACGCGCCAGGCCGCTGCTGGCGGGGCTGGCCGCGCTGGCGGCCGCCGTGCCGCCCATCTACGACGCCGTGGCGCAGATGCGCGCCTGGGGCGGGCAGATCGAGGTCTACATCATCACGCTGGCGCTGTTGCTGGCCACCGTCGAGCTGGCGGATCGGCTGCGCGCGTGCGCGCCGCCAGTCGAGCTGGCGCGCCGCTGGCTGCTGTGGGGATTCCTCGCCGGGCTGGGCTTCTGGATCAATCCGCTCATCAGCTATGCGCTGGTGGCCTGCGCACTCTGGCTCACCCCGCCGCTGCTGACGCGCGCCTTCCCCGGCCCCTGGCGGCGGCTGGTGGAGCGCTGGCCCGCGCTGTGGTCGCCCGCCACGGGCAGCGGCGCGTTCCGTCCAGGAGCCGCGCTGGCCTTCGTCGCGCTCTTCCTTGGCGCCGCCATCGGTGGGCTGCCCGCGTGGTTCTACGCCGTCCAGAACGCGGGGGCCAACCTCGCGGTGTACTTCACACAGCCCAGCGTCAGCCCCAGCGTCAGCGGCGCCGCGCGCTATGGCCGCGCCTTCCTCGGGTTTGCCATCACCGTGCGCTATTTCACCTGCGCCGCCCCCCGCGCGCTGGATGGCTGGCTGCCCGCCGAGGGGCCGCTCTGGCTGCCCCTGCGTGGGCTACTGCTGCTGCCGCCGCTGCTGGCGCTGGTGGCCGCCGCGTGGCTGCTGCGTCAGCGCATGTCCTCCGCTACCCTGCGCATCGGACTGCCCGTGCTCTATGCTGGCGCCATCACCGCCATCTATTGCCTGACGACTTCAGCGTGGTCCGAGACGAAGCTGTGCGCCTACGATCAGGCGGGACGCTACGCCGCACCGCTGGCGCTGGCGCTACCGTTCCTGCTGCTGGCGCTCTTCGCCGTGCCGCTGCTGTGGAGCACAGTGCGCGTGTGGCGGCGTGGCCCCACCGCCGCGCTGAGCGACGCCGCCCTGCGACGCGGCTGGAGCATGGCGCTGGCGGTTGTGCTGGTGGCGGGGTTGGCGCAGGGCGCGACCTATCTGGTTGCCTCGCCCACCCAGACCTTCCACTCGCCCTACTACGTCTACACACCGCCCGCGCGCATGGCGCCGCTGATCAACTACCTCAACCAGCACGACATTCAGGCCGCCTGGTGCAATCACTGGATCGGGAACATCGTCACCTTTGAGAGCGGTGGCCACACTGTCTGCGCCGACTACTACGACCAGGTGATACGCGGCGGCATCAAGCGGCCACCCGGCACACTCTCGCATGTCAGCGCCGCCAGCAATCCCAGCTTCATCCTGATCGTCACCGAGGCGCATCCGCTGCTGGCGCAGGAACTCGATGCGCAGGGCGTCACCTATACGCAGACGATTCTGCCCGCCGAGGGTGTGACGATCATCACGCCAGCGACCTACGTGGATCCCGATACGGTAGTGGATGGCCTGGCCGAGGACTACGGCATGAACGCCAACCGCTGACGGCCCCCTCCCCCAGCCCCTCCCCCGCTTTGCGGGAGAGGGGAGCTATGGCGCCGTTGCCTCGTTCGTCGTGTCGGCAAGCAGCAACCCTCCTGCTCCCTCTCCCTCTGGGAGAGGGCTGGGGTGAGGGTTTCGTCCTGCATTTATCCACACCGGTAGCGTGAGTTATCCACATTCGCGTGCATAAGTGGGGACAAATGTGGATAGTTCTCCCACGGCTCAGTCGCTGGGCGGTGGTGCGGATGGTGGCAGGCTGGCGTTTTTGGCGCGCGATTCGGCGGCGATCTCGGCCTGATAGGCCAGCATCTGCTCGCGCAGCGCGGCGTCGCTCGCCGCGAGGATGCGCGCCGCCAGCAGCCCGGCGTTGCGCGCATTGCCGATGGCCACCGTCGCCACCGGCACGCCGCTGGGCATCTGCACGATGGAGAGCAGTGAATCCAGCCCGCGCAGCCACTCCGTTGGCACAGGGACGCCGATGACCGGCAGCGGCGTGTGCGCGGCGATCATCCCCGGCAGATGCGCCGCGCCGCCTGCCCCGGCGATGATGACGCGCAGCCCACGCTCGTGCGCCGTGCGCCCATACTCCGCCATGTCGTCGGGCGTGCGGTGCGCCGAGACAATGCGCATCTCATACGCCACGCCGAAGCGCTCCAGCATCTCCGCCGCGCCGCGCATCACCGGCAGATCGGAGTCGCTGCCCATGATGATGCCAACCACTGCCGTCACGCGCCGCTCCCTTCCATCTCAGCCCATCGCCCGATGTTTCGCGATGTCAGCGTAGGCGCGTGCGACGGCGCCTGTCAAGCGCGGCTCGCGGGGGCGCCTCACTGGAACTGCGGCTCGCGCTCCCAGGCCAGGTGCGTCACGCGCCGCGTGGGCAGTGTCTCGTACATCAGCGTGGCCACCAGCAGCCCAGAGAGCGCCATCGCCGCCGCGCAGAACCAGAAGCCCGCCAGCAGGCCAAAGTGGTCGGCCACCGCG
>DATAED010000020.1:0-22210 GCA_036258195.1 Ktedonobacterales bacterium | reverse complement strand
ATTGGTCGCGCCCTGGCCGCTCAGTGAAGATGGATCAGCATTCGAGCCGGGACTGCTGGCGTAGCCTGCCGCCGTGAAGAGAATCGAGCGGTTGAACTTCGCGGCGACGACGGCCAGCCGCTGGGTGATGTTCTTCTCGCCGCTGGGGCCAGCGGTCAGCGTGCCGTTCCAGGCTTTCTGCAGGCTGGCGACATCTAGATCGGCGCTCATCTGCGTCAGTGGGAAGTAGGCGTCCACGCCGATGATGTCGACCGCATCCCACCAGGAGATGTTCTCAAACTCTGGCAGGCTCTCGCCGCTGGGGGCGCCATCGGAGCTGGCCGCATAGATCAACTTGCCGGTATAGCTGCCGCCCTGGGCGGACTGGTGCTTGATGAAGGTCGCATATTGCGGCGAGCGCAGCGCGTGGATGACATGACGCCACTCGCAGTCGCGCCTGCCGGTGCAATTGGGAAAGCTCTCGCCCGGCACACCGCGGTCGATGCCGTAGGGGTCGCCCTTGGCCGAGGTGCGACTGGTGTCGGTCGTCACGTTGGGCAGATCATCGCCTATGATGAAGTAGGGCAGGTGATACTTCTGCGAGAGCCCCGCGTACTCCGACGCGAAGGCGGTGTAGTTGTCGAACCAGGTCTTCTCCAGCGTGCCGACCGTGCCACCCAGCGAGAAGTAGTTGTCGCTGGAGTGCGAGTCGTACCAGACGCGGCCCACCAGATCCGACGAGGTATCGGAACCCGAGAGCGCGGCATCGTACTGGCGCACCTGCAACTCAAGAATGGGCAGCAGGCCCGCTTTGCGCGCGTCCTGGATGGCTTGCTCGTAGTCGCTCTCCGGCAGCGTGTCTTTGTCGTTCTTCTGCCCGGCGTGCCAGTCGAGCTCTGAGCCACTACGCACCGGCATATCGGCGATCACCGGGATGATGACCGCGTTCATATGGAAGGTATCGGCTTGCAGGCGCAGATTGGTCAGCGAGGCGGGCTTGGTGTAGCCGCCGCCCGTGAGTTGCGCCGACCAGTTGAAGACGAAGCCTTGAAATTGCGCTTCGGCGTCGCCGGGCACGCCGCCTCCAGCCTGCCCCTGCGTCTGCGCGATGGCGAATCCTAGCCCGGGCAGCAGCACCGGGCCAGAGAGTATGGCGATGATCAGCGCGGGTAGCATCGCCAGCGCGCCCAGCCGCAGCGCACGGCGATCAGGCGGGCGACGACCGGGTTCAGGCAGCGGAGAGGAGCCAGGCAGCAGCGGCGCGGGGGATAGCGGCATCCGATACAACCTCCTCGCGCCTGGCTATGCTGCTGACATCGGAGCGCAACGGCGCGGGGCTATCATAGCGCGCTCAGGCGGGGAAGGCGAGTTTGCGGTACTTCTCGGCTGTCTCGTACCAGGCTTCCTCCGAGAGGCCCAGCCGCTCGCGCAGCGTCTCGAAGGAGACGCCACCGCGTAGCTGGCGCACCGCATAGATGTCGCGCAGCAGTTGCAGCGTGACACGCTTCTCGATGCCAGCGCGCTTCACCGCCGAGGCCAGCACGTAATTGAGGTTGCGGTCGGTGCAGGCGAAGACGCGCTCCTGCGGCTGATAGCGCCGCACATAGCGCTGGTAGATGTCCGTCCAGGCGCCCGGCAGCTCCATGCGTCGCTCGCGTCGGCGCTTGGCCTGCCCCGGAAACCGCACCTCGATGGCTGGATGCTCCGGATCAGACAGGTCGACATTGCCCACCGTCAGCCCCATGACCTCCTCTTTCTTCAGGCCGGTCGCCAGCAGCAGCGTCACCAGCGTGTGGCAGCGCACATCGTCGGCGGCGGCGGCCTCGATGCGCGCCACCTCATCCTCATAGAGCAGCTCAGGCAGCGGCGGCGCGGGGCGGGTCAGGGCGATGCGCTCGGTGGGGTTGCGCTCCAGCGCGCCCACGGATTGCAGCCAGCCGAAGAAGTTTTTCAGGAAGGTGACGCGCCGTGCCATTGTCTTGGGCGCCGGGCGCGTCTCGCGTCCGTGGCGCAGATGCTCCAGCCAGGAGCCGAGGCGATCCTGCGAGAGGTCGCGCGCGGGGGTGTTGCGCCCCAGAAAATCGGTGAGCATGCGCAGATCGGAAAGGAAGCAGGTGATGGTGTAGGGCGAGTGGTCGGTTCGGCGCAGGTAGTCCTGATAGGGCAGCGCGCAGGCGCCCAGCGTGGAATCGCCGGTCGGAAGCGCAATCTCGATCAGCGGAGCCGCCGCCGCTGCGATAGGCGTCGTCTCAATGGCAAACAGGCTCGGTTGTGCTGCGCTCGCGCGCGCTGGCGCGTGATCCTCGCCCATGGCTACTTCCCGCTGGCTGTGGCCCGCGCGCTCGCCATCGCGCCGCCGAAGCCGCCAGCCGCTCCTTGTCGGCAGTATGACCTATTTGGGACGCGCATTGCAAGCCACGGCACAATATGACATAAGTACAGCACAGGGCGCGGGCAGTGGCGTCGCTGTACAACGGATGCCACACTGAAGGATAGCAGTATGGAGCCAACCTTTCCGCTCTCCCCTGCCCGGCGGTCGCGCGCCCCTGGCTCGCTCACCATCTATCGCTCGCTGTTTGAGCGAGCCACCCTGGGGATGGTGATGGTGGATGCCAGGGGCGCGCCCATCCGCGCGAATGCGGCGGCGCTCCAGTTGCTCGCCCTGACACTGCCGCAGCTCTGCGGCCCTGAGTCTCCGCCCGCTGACTGGCGCGTGGAGAACAAGGATGGCAAGCTGCTGGCGGAGCCATTCCGCGCGGTTGTCGGAGCCGCCGCCAGCCAGGACATCGCGCCGCTCTGGCATGTCCTCTCGGCTGGCGGTGACGGCGAGCGCTGGCTCTACGTCACCGCCAGCCCCGTCCACCATGCGCAGCGCCGGGCGCACGCGCACACGCTGATCTCCCTCACCGACGTGACCGAGGGCATGCGCCGGCGCCAGGCGCTCGTGTCCGTCGCCGAGCAATCCACCGGTGAGCTGACCGCGCTGCGCGCCGCGCTCGACCGCATGACCGACGCTTTCGTCGTGCTGGACTACTCCGGCCGCTTCACCTACGTCAATGCGCGGGCGCATGAGCAGTTCGCGCCCGGTGGTGAGCAGATGCTGGGACGACCCTTCTGGGAGGTATTTCCTATCCTGGTCGGGACGCCGATGGAACTGGAGTTTCAGCGCGTCATGCATGATCCGTCGCCGGGAACCATCGAGACAGAGGTGGCCGAGGGGCTGTGGCTGGAGGTGCGCAGCTATCCCGCGCAAGACGGCATCTCCGTCTACATTCGCGACATCTCGGAGCACAAGCGCACGGTGGCCGAGCTGGATGCGGCGCTGGCCCGCGAGCGCGCGGCGCACGGCGAGGCGGAGGATCGCGCCCAGCAGCTCGACACGATTTTCGAGGCGGTCAGCGATGCGCTGGTGGTCTTCGGGGCCGATGGCTCGGCGTTGCGCGCCAACCGCGCCATGCGCGGGCTGATGGCGCTGCTCGGTGAGCGTCTATCGCTGCCGATGTCCGCCGCCGATTTCGACGCGCAGATGCGCCGCTTCTCCACCGACGATGCGGGGCAGTCGTCGATGGCGGGGCGTCCGCTGCGGCGCATCCTGAGGGGGGAATCGCTGACGGGCGAGCAGACCCTTGATCTGGTCGTGCGCACGCCCGCCGAGCGGCAATTGCACCTGAACATCAGCGGCGCGCCCATCCGTGGCAGCGATGGCGCCATTGTGGGCGCAGTCGAGAGCCTGCGCGACGTGACCGCCAATCGCGAGGCCGAGCAGGAGCGTAGTCAGACCCTCAGCATGGTCGCGCACGAGCTGCGCACACCGCTGACGGCCATCAAGCTCTCGCTCGACCTCTCACTGCGCCGCGTCCAGCGCCACATCCCTATCGAGCCGAGCGCCTTCACGGTCGCGCTGACGAGCTGCCTGCAACTTGAACGCATGGTGACGGATCTGGTCGACGCTGCCCGCGCCGAGCGCCAGAACCTGGGCCTGGCGCCTGAGCTGTGCGACGCCCGCGAGATCGCAGCCCAGGCAGTGGCCGAGCAGCAGACCACCACTCAGCGCGCCATCCTCATCGCCACGCCGCTGACGCCCGCGCCGATTGTCGCCGATGCAACACGCATCCGCCAGGTGCTCTCCAACCTGCTCTCGAATGCGCTGAAATATTCGCCACCAGAGTCGAGTGTGGCGCTCCAGGTGGAGCTGCGCGAAGAGTCGGTCTGGTTTGGCGTGCGCGATGATGGGCCCGGCGTTGGCGTGGAAGCTGTACCGCATCTCTTCGAGGCGTTCTATCGTGCGCCGAACGCTGGCAGCCTGTCCGGCCCCAATGTCGGTCTGGGGCTGGGCCTCTACCTCTGCAAGCGCATCGTCGATCAACATGGCGGCCAGATCGGCATGCAGAATCGTCCGCAGGGCGGCAGCCTCTTCTGGTTCAGCATCCCCTTTGCCCAGCCGGAGAGCGATGGCGCGTAGCGCCGAGTACGGTCACCCGCCGTACATCTGGCGCATCACACGGCCCATCATGCGGATGGCCGTGGAGCGCGGCAGCACACGCCGCATGAAGAAGGACGCCAGCTTGGTCGCGCGCCCCGGCGTGATGGATGGCCCGCGTCCCAGCGCCGCCAGCGCCTCGCGCGCCACCTGCTCTGGCGAGAGGGTCGTGGCCGCCGCCGCACGCTGGGGTTGGGCGCCGCTGGCCTGCGCTGTCGGCGAGTCGATGGCGGCGGGGAGCGCGGCCAGCACGTCCACCTGCTGCGCGCGTAGCTCCTCCCACAGTCCCTCAGCCAGTGTGAGCGCATAGGCTTTAGTTGCGGCGTAGTTGCTGGTCAGCGCCGTGCCGAACGCGCCGCCCAGCGAAGACATCAGGATGACGCCGCCGCGCCCGCGCGCTGTGAAGCGTCGCCCGAAGCGCCATGCCAGCTCCATCGGCGTGCGGACGTTCACGGCCAGCTCGGTCGCGTGCTCCTCCAGCGTGAGGTCGAGAAAGGGGCCGACCGGCGCCCGCGCGGCGTTGTAGACCAGCAGCCCAACATCCAGATCGCTCGTTCGCTCATCGAGCGTCGCGGCGGCGCCCTGCTCGGCCAGGTCGAGCGCCAGCGTGCGCGTCTCCACGCCGTGGTCGGCGCGCAGCCGCGCGGCCAGCGCCTCCAGCTCAGGGGCGCGCCGCGCCACCAGGATCACATGCAGCCCCAGCGCGGCCAGTTGCGAGGCGTACGCTGCGCCCAGCCCCGCCGAGGCGCCTGCCACCAGCGCCCACGGCCCATAGCGCGCCCGAAACGCCTGCGCTCGTTCGCGATTCATCAGCGCTTGGCCTTTCCGTTGTCCGTCCTGCTGACCGCCTGCGTGGCTGCGTCCGGCGCGCTTTCCTCCACAGCCGCGCGGGTGAAGGGATGCTCTGAGCGCCACATGCGCGCGATGATGAGCGCGGGGAAGATGATCCACGGCAGGTTCAGCAGCAGCACGATGGGGAAGTGCGGCGTGGCGTGCGGGCCGCCATACTCCTCGCTGAGGATGATGCAGACGATAGTGATGATGGAGGCGCCATAGAGCAGACTGGGCAGACGAATCCAGTCGCGCCCGCGCGACCAGGCGTAGATGCTGGCGGCGTAGAATGGCCCGAAGCCGAGCGCATCGAACCAGATCGTCATCTTCCACCAGAGAGGGCGCGCCAGCACGAGTGGATCATAGGCGCGGGCGTAGCGGTGCACCAGATCAACCAGCGGCGCGGGCGGCCAGAGCGGATAGGTGAAGTGCGCGGGATTGGCGATCACCAACTGCTCCAGATCGACGATGTAGGTGATGAAGCAGAGGTTCACCAGAAAGAACGCCAGGAACGCAGAGTCCCACGGTCGCTGGGTCAACGGTATCGGTCGCCTGCCCATACGCGCCTCCTCTCGCACTGCGAGCGTCGCCCTCGCCGCGCCAATCCGCGTCAACCTGCGCCAGATTTTGACACTCCCCACACCTCAAGGTGGGGGATGCTCTGTTCTACCCCGCAGCTACCGCCGCGAGTCCCCGAAGGGCCTGCCCGGCCCATTGAATGTTGCGTGCTGCGTTCTCGTCTCTATCGAGTACGAGACCACAGGACGCGCAGACATGAGTACGCACCGACAGGCTCTTGGGCACGTGCTTTCCACATCCACTACAGTCCTGCGAGGTATAGGCAGGTGGTACCGCTACCACTCGACGCCCAGCGTATGCTGCTTTGGCTTCGAGGATGGTACGGAACTGCGCCCAGCCTGCATCGCTGATGCTCTTGGCGAGGTGGTGGTTCCTGACCATATTGGCGACCTGCAAATCTTCGAGGTAGATGGTGTCGTAGTCCCTGAGCAGCTTCAGCGCCGTCTTGTGGTGGAAATCGAGCCGTTGACGCAGGACGTGCTGATGCGCTCGCTGGAGATGACCCACCGCCGTGCGTCTGCCCTGGCTCCCCTTCTTACGACGCGAGACGACGCGCTGCGCCTTCTTCAGCTTCTTCTCACCTCGACGATGCAGGCGTGGGTTCTCGACGACCGTGCCATCGGCGGTGATGAGAAACACCTTCAGTCCCACATCAACGCCCGTCTCCCGTCCGGTGGCGGGAAGCGGTTGGACTGGCACGTCGGCACAGAAGATGATGGCATACCAACCGTCCGCCTCACGCGAGATGGTGACGGTCTTGGGCATGCCTTCAAGCGGACGACTCCAGCGCACGGCCACGCGCCCAATCTTCGAGAGGACGAGGAAACCATTGTCCTGTTCCATCTCGAGCCGCGCGCCGCCGCCATACTGCTTGTAGGTGAAGGAGTGGTAGCGGTTACGGCCCTGATAGCGTGGGAAGCCGGGTGTTTGCCCGGCCTTCACGCGGCGAAAGAATGCCTGATAGGTCTTGTCGAGCCGCGTCAGCACGTCCTGCAAGACTTGCGCGTTGATCTCCGCATAGTCAGGAAACGCCGCTTTCAGGTCGGGCAACTCCGCCTGTTGCTGAGAGCAGGTGAGCGTGACGCCGCAACGGCGAAAGGCGGTGATGCGTTCTTCGAGCGCTGTGTTGTAGAGCGTGCGACAGCGCCACAAGACCTCCTCAAACTGACGCGCCTGTGCGGGCGTCGGTTTGAGTTTGTACTTGTAGCTCTTGCGCAGGCGCTCCTCGCTCACAACGACCGCTCCTGCTCGGATGGTTCGGATGGTTCGCCATACACGCGCAGCGCCCGCACGATCTCTCCATTGAGCGAGCGGTCATGCGCTTTCGCGAGACGACGCATCTTCTCAGCTAGTGCCGCCGGGAGCCGCACGGTCAACACAGTGAGTTTGGCATCAGTATCAGGTGTATCCATGCAATCAATGTACCACTAAACTGATGGCGTGACAAGCGGTCGCCTGAACGAGCCAAGGGCGACCGGGCTTGCACCCCCATGCCTCAAGGCAGGGGCCTTCAGCCCGATCCTTTGGTAGCCGCCCGACGCCCATATCGAGCAACCTCACGGCAAGCATGGCAGTGTGTGTGCCATCATGATAGCAGTGCAGATGTATGTGCGGGATGCGGGCGCGAGCGCCGTAGGTGCGGCGACGACCGCTGGACGGGAGGATACGCTTTCGATGGCCGAGCAGACGACCTATGAACTCCAGACACCTCACTTGCGGCTGCGGGCGCTCTCATTGGGTGAGGCACGGCTGGCGCTGGCGCGGCGGCGGGCTGACCTGGGCCGACTGCTGGGCGCGCGCGTCCCGACAACGTGGCCCAGCTCGGAAATGATCGGTTGGCTACCCACCATCGTCACCGATATGGAGCGCCAGCTAGGCGATGAGCGCTGGCTCTGGCTCATCATCGAGCAGGCGACGGCGCGCGTGGTGGGCGACTCGGCGTTTCATGGCCCGGTGATGGGCGCGACGGTGGAGCTGGGCTGGCAGGTCGTCCCCGCCCGGCAGGGACGCGGCTTCGCCACCGAGGCGGCGGCGGCGCTGCTGATCTGGGCGGCGGCGCGTCCCGGGGTCGAGCGCGTCATCGCGCGCATCGCGCCAGAGAATGGCCCATCGCTGCGGGTGGCCGCCAAGCTGGGCATGCGCGAGATCGCCAGCGCCGAGCCCAACTATCGCCGCTTCGAGTGGCTCGCGGCTGGCGCCAGCTCCGATTAAGCCGAATGGATGAGCGCGCCTGTGGCTTGCCTGTGTATACTCTCGCCATCGAGGGCTGTGCATCGCGCTGATTTGGTGGATGACGCCCGGCGGCGGCGCTGGCGTCACAGGAGGCGATCATGAACGACCCATCAGTCATTCCGCCCACGCTCACCCAGACTGCCCGCCAGACGCTCGTCGCTCACGGCGAGATCCCCGACGCCGTGCGCGTGCAGATGCTGGCGACCGAGCACTGGAGCTTGCTGGCCACGCGCGGCGCGATGTGGAACGAAGCCTTCAGCCGCGCCGCGATGTTCATCACGGTGCTCTCGGCGGCGGTGGTGGCGCTGGCGCTGGTCGCCCAGGCGACCGCCTTCGGGCCGAGCTTTCGCCTCTTCGCGCTGCTGGTGCTGCCCATCGTGCTGCTGGTGGGGATTGGGACCGTCATCCGCCTGGGCGACATCAACAGCGATGACTTCTACTGGGTGCTGGGGATGAATCGCCTGCGCCATGCCTATCTGGAGCTGGCGCCCGAGCTGGCGCAGTACTTCGTGACCTCGCACTTCGATGATGAGGCCAGCATCATGGCCTCCTATGGCCTGAATGCGACCTTGCGCGTCAGCCGCATCCTGGCTGGCACGCCCACGCTGGTCGGCGCCATCAATATCGTGGTGTGTGGCGTGCTGGGCGCCCTCATCGCCGACACGGCAGGCGCTTCCACGCTGATCGACGTGCTCGCCGGCATCGGCGCCGCGCTGGTCGCTATCTGCGGCTTTGGCGCGCTCGCCTACTCCTCGATCCAGAACGCGCGTCGCGGATATCAGTCACACTTTCCCCATCCATGAGCCGTCCCAGCGGTTTGACGCGGCCTCTCGGCGCGTGGTACGTTTATTGAAATCGGCGGGCGTATGCGCGAAGTCGCGCCCCGAGACAACGATGCCCAGCGCGTGATGAGCAAGACGGTCGCGGCGCTGGGCTTTGCGCTATCCTGGGCTACCCCCTGGACTCTGGGGCGATCCCGCGCAGCATCTGCCCGCCAGCAGGTCGATGGAGCTGGGTTCGTCTGCGCGCCGCGCGCAGCAGTAAAGGGGAGATGCGCGATCATGGCGACCACGCCAGCCACCGACGCGTGGCAGTGGAAATTTGGCAAGGATGGATTGACGTTCGACGATGTCCTGTTGCTGCCCGCTGAATCGCACGTGCTGCCGGGCGATGTCTCGACGGCGACCAAGCTCACCGCAGAGATCGCGCTGAATATTCCCATCCTCTCTGCCGCGATGGACACCGTGACCGAGGCGCGGCTGGCGATTGCGCTGGCGCGTGAGGGTGGTCTGGGTGTCATCCACCGCAACCTCTCCATCGAAGATCAGGCCTCCGAGGTGGATAAGGTGAAGCGCTCGGAGTCGGGCATGATTACCGACCCGATCACCCTCTCGCCCGATAAGCCCCTGCGCGACGCGCTGGCGGTGATGAGCAAGTATCACATCTCCGGCATCCCCATCACCGAGAATGGCAAGCTCGTCGGCATCCTCACCAACCGCGACATTCGCTTCGAGCGCGACCACGACCGCGCCATCAGCGAGCTGATGACCAGCGATCACCTCGTCACCGCGCCCGTCGGCACGACGCTGGATGAAGCCCTCGAAACGCTGCACCGCTACAAGGTGGAGAAGCTGCCCGTGGTGGACGACCACGGCATGCTCAAGGGCCTCATCACCGTCAAAGACATCCAGAAGAAGAAGCAGTATCCGCTGGCGGCGAAAGACAGCCAGGGTCGCTTGCGGGTCGGCGCCGCTGTGGGCGTCAACGATGCGCTGGAGCGGGTCGAGGCGCTGCTCGCCGAGGATGTGGACATCATCGTCTTCGATACTTCGCACGGCCAGTCGCATATGGTGATCGAGGCGGTCAAGCGCGTCACGCGGGCGTTCGGCAGGCAGGTACAGATCGCGGCGGGCAACGTGGCCACCGGCGAGGCGACCACCGCGCTGATCGAGGCGGGCGTGCATGCCGTTAAGGTCGGCGTGGGTCCTGGATCAATCTGTACAACGCGCGTGGTGGCGGGCGTCGGTGTTCCGCAGATTACCGCGATTTTCGACTGCGCGCAGGCTGCCGCTGGAACCGGTGTACCGATCATCGGCGATGGCGGCATCCAGTACTCTGGCGATATCGCCAAGGCCATCGCGGCGGGCGCCGATACTGTCATGCTGGGCAGCCTGCTGGCGGGCGTGGACGAAAGCCCCGGCGACCTCATCATCTCGCAGGGCGAGCGCTTCAAGGATTACCGTGGCATGGGGTCGGTCGGCGCGATGAAGCAGCGCAGCTACAGCAAAGACCGCTACTTCCAGTCGGATGTCATCGAAGAGTCCAGGCTGATCGCCGAGGGCATCGAGGGGCGCGTGCCGTACAAGGGCATGCTGACCAACACGATCTTCCAGCTTGTCGGCGGGCTGCGGCAGGGCATGGGCTACACTGGCTCCGCCACCATCGATGACCTGAAGACGAAGGCGCGCTTCACCCGCATCACCAGCGCGGGCCTGCGCGAGAGCCATCCCCACGATGTCTTCATCACCAAAGAGGCGCCCAACTACGGCGTGGGCAGGCGGTAGCGCCCCCACCCCAACCCCTCCCCCGCTGCGGCGGGAGAGGGGCTTTTCGTGCCTCATTCTTCAGAGAGAAACTCCAGCAGCAGGCGATTGACCTGCTCGGGCGCATCACGCTGTACCCAGTGACCAGCCCCCGCGATGCGCTCATAGCGCCACGACCCCCGCACAAATGCCTCGGAGGCTAGCATGGCGCTCTCCGTCAGGTAGCGGTCGTCGGCGCCGAAGATCGCCAGCGTCGGCGCCAGGATCGGCGGGAGCTGCGGCGGCGGCGACATCAGCCGAGTCGCCGGGAGATTCGCTCGATACCAGTTCAGTGCGGCGGTGAGCGCGCCCGGCTGCGCGAGCGTCGCAATGTAGTCCTCCAGATCAGCCTCGTCGCCGAAGAGAGTGCGTAGCAGATACCAGTCGCCGGCCTGCAGCGTGCTCTCGATGCCCTCAAACTGGAAGAGCAGTCGATACCAGCTCTTCTGCAACGAGTCAAGCGTGGGTCGCTCGCGCGTCGCGGGATGTCCCACCTGCAGCACAGCCAGCCGCGCCACCCGCTGTGGCTGGAGCGACGCGAAGAGCCACGCCACCGACGCGCCCCAGTCGTGGCCGACGATGTGCGCGCGCGGCAGGCTGAGCGCGTCCATGAGCGCCGCTACATCGGTCACGCTCTTCGAGAGCGCATACTCTGCGACCCCCTCTGGCCGGTCGGTCTGGCCGCGCCCGCGCAGATCGGGCGCGATGACGCGGTAGCCCGCCGCCGCCAGAGCCGCGATCTGCGCGCGCCAGACCGCCGAGGTGTCGGGAAAGCCATGCAGCAGCACGACCGGCGCGCCCGACCCTTCATCCTGCACGAAGAAGCGCAGCCCATTGGCCGTCACATACGCCATCGCCGTCCTCCCTCTGCCTCACACCTGCCGCGCCACGCGCGAGAGGGGATGCCCTTTGGCCTTCATCTCCAGCCGGTTGAACCAGCCGAAGGCGCTCTGGCTGACGGTGAAGCCATCGACCTCCAGCAGGCGCTGCGTCTCGTTGAGCGCCTCACGCGCGATGGATGGCACGGACAGCTCGACGAAGAGGTGTGCGAAGGAGTGCAGCAGGATGGCCTTCGCGCCCAGATTGCGGGCTACCTCGGCGATGGCTGGCGCAGCGCGCGCCGCAACCTCCAGCGGCTCGGCCTCATCCTTCTTCTCCACCGCTGCGAAGACCACCACCCCCTCGTCGATGCTCGCAGGCTGCGGCTCGCGGTCGGCCAGCTTCGAGCGCCCGCGCTCGGTTGGCTCCGCCGTGAAACTATCGACATGCCAGATCAACAATCGCATGATGCTGCGCCTCCCGATTCGCGCTCTCGCTGCTGTGCGCCACTGGTTGTGGCAGCGCTCGCTCGCCGACCATCCGAAAATCTACTTGGAACGTTGGGCGCGTGCAAGCCGTATGAACTATATGTCAGAAAGAGCGCGGTCGGCGCATGGCGCTCTCCATCAACGTTCGGTTTCCTCCAGCGGATAGGGAATGTCCCGTGGGTGGGCTCACGCATCGGATCGCCGTGTGGCGACGCAGAAATAGCCTCTGGCGTGGCTATCGGGTGGCCACGCTGCTCTTTCGCACGCTCTTCGTCATCAACCGCGAGCGCATGCGGGTCGTGCACGCGCGCGAGCGTGGCGACTACTCGGTGCATCCCGATATTGAGGCGCTGAAGCAGGTGCTGCGCGACTTCCGCGGCACAGCCATCGAGATGGGCGGGCTGCTCATCAAGCTGGGGCAATTCCTGGGCGCGCGCGCCGACCTGCTGCCGCCCGAGGCGCTGGCCGAGCTGGCCGCCCTGCAAGACGAGGTGCAGGCAGAGCCATTCGAGGCCGTGATGGACATCATCCAGCGCGAGTACCAGGCGCCGCTGCATGAGATCTTCGCCAGCATCGATGAGCGGCCCACCGGCTCGGCCTCGCTGGGGCAGGTGCATCGCGCGACACTGCACGATGGCCGGGTCGTGGCGCTCAAGGTACAGCGACCCGGCATCGACCGCATCGTCAAGGTTGACTTGCAGGCGGTGCGGCTGACGCTGATGGTGGTGCGCTGGGTGGCGCCCGCCGCCGACCGCATCGTCGATCTGCGCGCGCTCTACCGCGAATTCAGCCGCACGATCTTCGAGGAACTGGACTACCAGCGCGAGGGGCGCAACGCCGAGCAGTTTGCGCGCATCTTCGCCGACAATCCGCGCATCCTCGTGCCGCGCATCTACTGGAGCCACACGACGAGCCGCACGCTGGCCCTCGAATGGATCGACGCCATCAAGATCACCGATTTCGCTTCGCTGGATGCGGCGGGCCTCAACCGCGCCGATCTGGCGCGCCAACTGGCCGATAGCTACTTCAAGCAGACGCTCGACGCGGGCTTCTTCCACGCCGACCCGCATCCCGGCAACATCAGCGCCCAGCCGATCCTGCATGAGCCGGGGCAGGCGCGGCTGGTCTTTATGGATTTCGGCATGATGGGCGTCATCACGCCACGCGCGCGGCACGGCCTGCAAATCTGCTTCAGTGGCATGGTCAGCGGCGACGCGGCGCAGCTCCTCAAAGGGCTGGATGAGCTGGGGTTCATCGGTGAGGATGCTGACCGCGCCCTGCTGGAGCGCGCTATCAATGCCGTGCTCGCGCACTTCATGGGCATTCCCATCTCGCAGCTCGGCCACATCGCGCCCGATCAGGCGCTGCAGGATGTGGGCGGGGCGCTCTACGATCAGCCGTTCCGGCTGCCAGCGGAGTTCGCCTTCTTCGGGCGAGCCATTGGCATGCTGGCCGGGCTGACGACCTCGCTGGCCCCCGATTTCAACTTCCTGGAGGTCGCCACGCCCTACGCTCGCAAGCTGATCGGCGAGCTGAGCAGCGGCGCGGGGGGATTGCTGGGGCTGCTGGGCGTCAAGAGCATCGAGGAGCTGGCGCAGGTTTCGCTGCGCGAGGGGCTATCGGTCGTGCAAAGCCTGGCTCGCATGCCGCACCAGATCGACCGCATCCTCTCCAAGATCGAGCGGGGCGAGCTGCGTGTGATCGTCGAGCCGCAGATTCGCGAGGAGCCACAGCCGCGCCGCCGACGTGGACGCGGGCGCCGCGAGCGCGCCATCGACCCGCTCAACCCGCTGGCGCCGCTCTCGCAGCCGGTGCCGCTGTGGGCGCCGCTGGGGGCGGCGGGCGCGGTGACCGCCATCGTGCTGGTGGCGCGCTGGCTGCGCCGCATGCCACCGCCGAAGCGCTAGGTTGCTGGCGATTGCAGATCCCGAACCCGCGTCCTGAGCCCGCGCAGGCGACAGGCGGAGCCGAGCTTCGCGGCCTGTAAGGCCTCCCAGACGCGGTTTTAACCGCCAGCCCGCGCCGCCACCGCCGCCTCGCCTGCGGCCCAGCCCGCCGCCAGCAACCGCGCCAGCTCTGGAGCCTCGGCCTGCTCCAGCATGCGCGCCTTCACGTGGCGCATGCGCTGGCCCTCGCATATCAGCAGGCCAGCGGGATCATCCAGTGCGCCGCCGTAGTCGAGGCCGAGTGGCGCCCACTCGCGCAGCGGGCAGATGTACGCGATGCGCCAGCCCGGCCTGGCGCTGGGCGAGTAGACGATGTGGTTGTGGCGCGCCACCAGAACCTCGTGCGCGTCGGGCGCCGTCTGCGCCACCTGCGCCACCTGCGCCCGCAGCCGCTGGCATATCGTCGCCATCTGCGGCGGGTAGCCAGCCAGAAAGGTGGCGATGGCTTCGTCATGGGCATCGAATGTCATGCGGGCGCCTCCCAGCGCTGAGCGTTTGGCGACTAGGGCTGCGCAAACGGCGCTGGCCCCTGTAATTGCGCCTGCACCAGCAGCCGGTGATCGAAGGTATGCCCGTCCCAGTCGCCAATGCAGGTCAGCAGGTTGAGATTGCGCGTGGCCGCCGGGCCAAAGACCGCGTCGAGCGTGGGATTGTTGCTGCCCTGCGCATAGGCGGAGATCCACGTCACGGAGGTGACGACGAAGACCAGCGGCCGCCCTGTCAGGGGCTGCACGATGATAGTATCGCCCTTCTTGACCAGATGCAGATTCCAGAATGGCGCAGGCGACAGGTCAGGGCGATTCACGTGTCCAGCGATCACCGCGTTGCCCATCTCGCCGGGCAGATAGCCGCCGTTGAACCAGTAGACCTGGTTGCAGATGGGGTCGCTATTCGAGTTGCAGCGCGGGGCATCCATCGCCCCAGCGGAGGTGACGCCGACGCCGATGATGGCGACATCGAGGTTGATGCTGGGGATGCTCAGCCGCAAGGGCGCATAACGCGCAAAGAGCGTCGCGCGCTGATCTGTCCACGGGGTGACGGTCGTCGTGACATGGGCGGTAGCGGTTGGCGCGGCGTTCGCGGCGCGAGTCGGCGCAGTGGAGGCGTGGACATCCCAGAGCACGCCGACGCAGATGGCCAGCAGCGCCACGACCAGCGCCACTGCGAGAAGCAACCGTCGAGATCGCATGCCAGCTTCACCTGCCTCTCACGTTCCTGGCTCCCTGCAGAGGCCAGCCCTGCCGTACACAGCACAGGCCGCAAACGCTGCGCGTGCGCCTGGACGAAGAGAAGCGGACGCTGATGTCGCCACCAGCGCCCGCCTAGCCGAAAAACGTTTAGATGCTCAGGCTCCTGCGCCTGCCAAAGGCGAAGTAAGCGCCGAATCCGCCGAGACCGAGGAACAGGATCAGCGCGCCGATGATGAGTAGCGCCCGCGCCGCGACTGGATTCATCCAGAACGGCGTCGATCCGTAGCCGGTCTGCGGCAGCTTCACCGGCACACCGGTCGCCGCTGTGTTGGTCACCTGGCCATTGCACATCAGGAAGATGCTGTAGACCTGGTTGGCCGACTCATTGATCGCGTCGGTGATCGTCGGCCCGCTCGCCGGCTGGAAGCTATAGGTCGAGGTTCCCGGCGCCTGGTTGGCATAGCTCGTCGCATTGCCGAACGTCAGGTTGGCCGCCAGCGTCGTGCTGCCTACCGTCGCCTGCACCGGGCCAAGCGTATCGGAGAGATCGTAGATGCGCGACTTGGCCTGGTTGGGGGTGACAGAGTTGTCGTCGTTGAAGATCAGGATGGCGGGCGTGATGGACTTCGCGCTGTTTCCCACGACCGCCAGCGTGTAATACTGGCCCGCCGTCAGCGTAATCGACTGGGTGATCACCGTCGAGCCGCCGCTTGGCGTCTGCACGGTGAAGGTATGCTTGCCCGCCGTGATCGGGTAGTAGGGCTGCACCGTACACGCCGCAACATTCGGGAAGGTCGTCGCGCCATCGATGGAGACATCGCTGGTCGCATAGGACTCGCTCGACTGCGCGATGCGAATGTAGGCGTTGCTATTGCCCGTTGGCACGACAGGAGTTGCATTCACCGTCTGCGATGCAGCGCCGTTGGAGGTGTTGTGGGTCGCATCCCCGCTGTATGCGCCAGTGATGTTGTGCGTACCGACGCTCAGCGACGACGTGGTGAACGTCCCAGCGCCGCTGGTGAGTGTCACCGTCCCAAGGGTGGTCGCGCCATCCTTGAGGACAACTGAGCCGCTCAGCGCAGAGCTATCCGCCGCGACGGCACTCACGGAGAACGTGACCGTCTGGCCGCTGACCGAGGGATTCGGGGCGCTCGTCAGCGTGGTGGACGTACTGACCTTGTTGACGA
The DNA here is from genome assembly GCA_036258195.1 of Ktedonobacterales bacterium. Taxonomy (GTDB): domain Bacteria; phylum Chloroflexota; class Ktedonobacteria; order Ktedonobacterales; family JADMIN01; genus JAKAIY01. Next base: position 5,897 of record DATAED010000020.1, on the reverse strand, counting down.
CCTGATTGAGTGTGTTCGAGGTCGAGGCCTGGAAGATCGGATTGCCACTGGTGTCGCCCGAGTAGCTTGCTACCAGCGGATGCGATCCCACCGTCAGCGCGGAGGTGGTATAGGTCGCCACGCCAGATCCGTTCAGCGCCAGCGGCCCGGCCAGCGGATTGCCATTGTCGGTGAGCGAGACGTTGCCCGTCGGCGTGCCACTGGCCGAAACGACCGTGATGGTGAATGTCACGCTCTGGCCAAAGGCAGAGGGGTTCTGGCTGCTGATCACAGTGCTTGAGGTGTTGACTGTCGGGTAGACCACATGCAGCGTAAAGCAGTCAGCAGCGCCAACTTCATTGGCCACATCAATGCCAAAGACGCAAATATGGTGGGTTCCCGGGACGGTCGCTGCCGTCAATGTCCCAGACGTGACGGTGTAGCTGGTCGCCGTGCCGAACGAGCCGCTGGTGGGGCTCATGGGCTGGATCGTCCCGCCATCCAGGCTATACCATGCTGAGGCGACATTGAGGTTGCTGGTCGTCGAGGTATCAACAGTCGCCGTGACGGTATAGCTCGTGTTAATTGGCGCGGGACTGACGTTGCTTTGCGCATTGGTCGTGACTGGCCCCGCGCAAGCGCTCATGGGCGGCGTGGTCAGCCAGTTCGAGGCATCCACGTGCACGGTGACGGGATCCCCATATCCTGTGGTAGCGCCAGGACCGGTGGGACTAGGGCCGACGGAAGATCCCCACCAGTTGGACTGCGCGTTGACGGCGCCACCCGCTGCTGAGAAACCGTACGCGACGTTGCCGCTGATGCAGTTCTGCTTGGCAACGACTTTCGCGCCAGCAGGCACTACGTCCGCGCTCGCGCCGTCGTTGAACCCGTGAATGATGTTGCCCTTGATAGAAATCTGAGCGACGGAATACAGCATCGACATGCTGATGCCAGCGGGTGTTTGTGACCCAGCGCCCGTCAATACGTTGTCCTTCAGGGCGATGTTCGTGGCCACACTGCCAAGCAGCCCGATGCTGGAGCCATTGCCATCTCCGCTCGCTGGCGTGAAGGTATTGCTGGAAACCGTCACATGTGAGACGGTCGAGTTTGGATCACTATTGGTCGGCTCCCAGCCGTGGAGGAGAACAGCCGACGACTGCTGCGGGCTGCTGTATGTGGCGAACGTGCTGGTATTGAGGAAGGTGTTGGACTGGATCGTGACGTGGCTGATCGATCCTTTGTATGTGGTCGCGTGGTACCCTCCGTTGAGGCCTACCGCCAGGCCCTTATAGTTCTCAAAGGTGTTGCCCGAGACGAGCGATGACGCGCTCATGTTGATGCCGTTGTCAGCCAGGAACCAGAGACCTTCAGCCCAGTTATCAATCATTCCCGCCACGTTGGGATCGAAGATTGGGTGAAGATTGACATCATTATCGACGAATCTGAACACGCCGGGGTTGTCCTCGATCAGCGCGGCGCGGAAGACACCCGTGAACGTGTTGTGCTTCACAACTGTGGTCGCGCTGGAGCCCTGCAGGACGATCGAGTCCGTCTGATCTTCTAGCAATTGGGGATCGAGCGTCGTGTCGCCGTAGAAGAGATTGTCTTTGACCGTCACGACGTCGCTCGCATTGGCATCAGTGATCGACATCAGGATGCCATCGTCGTTCGAGTCGTTCGCAATCGCGCCCTCAATGGTAAACCCTGAGACCGAGATGTTGCCAGGCGTACTGGGTGTGGTGATCAAGATCACGCCAGCAGTGGCGGTTCCCTGGTTCGCTGGCGCATCATTGATGACCGACGAGCCGACGCCCGCGCCAATCAGGGTCACTGGCTTATTGATCTTGACTTGTGTATCGTTAGTCGTGGCGCCCACTTCGTTCGGCCCATAGACGCCAGGTCCCACTCTGATAGTAGCGCCCGGAGCTGCGGCGGCAAGGGCATCATTAATGCTTACATAGGCGCAGCCGCTGGCGCATACGGCGTAAGGGGCCGCGCTCGCCCGCTGCGCCAGTGAGAAGGTCACCCCCGCTGAAAGCGTCACGACGCTCAACACTGTCAGCGCGATCATCAGTCGGCGCGCGGCCTGAGTCGTCAATCGCAACCCAGAACCGAGGCGCCCCAGTGAGCCAGAAGGTCTTCGCATGCTCAATCCGCCTCCATACATCCACCACACATCAGCCCAATCCATTTGTCACCACGTCCGCGTGATCATCACACGGCGTTCAGGCCCATACGCATCACGGCAATCGAGAAGGAAACCATGTGTCCAATAGTGATCGTGGTCGTGGCGTCCCGGAGTTCCACCTGCCGGGTGTTTGGCGTCTCCTGATGCGCGTCTACGTATTATCACGTGCCTGCTTGTAATTCGTAACATTACGATGTAACCGCCAGGAGCGGAGGCTGTTCGTTTTCAGGCCAGGTGCATAATCGATAGCAGAACATGCAGCAGGCACGACAACGGCGGCTAGGGGGATGTCCGTTCCCCGTAGCCGCCGTTCCAGTGCGACCCAGACTACCTATACGCCCGTCACCAGCGCAATGGCCAGCCCATCGTAGCCCTTCACGCCGACGGTCTGGAGCGCAGTGGCACTGATACGCGGATCGCTCGCCAGCATCGCCAGCCCCTGCTGGATGCCCTGTACATCGGGATTGGCGCTGGCGGTGTCGGCCACTGCGCCATCGCGCACGACATTGTCGATCAGGATCAGGCTGCCGGGCTTTGTGAGCTTCAGCGCCCAGGTGAGATAGGCGGGTGTGCTGGCTTTGTCGGCGTCGATGAAGACCAGATCGAATGGCCCGGCTCCCTGCTCCGCGAGCTGGGGCAGGCTGTCGTGCGCCGAGCCAAGCCGCACCTCGACCTTATCCGACAGCCCGGCGCGCGCGATGTTGGCGCGGGCGACCTCGGCGTGCGCCGGGTTCACCTCCAGCGAGATGAGGCGACCGTCGGGCGGCAGCGCGCGCGCCATCCAGATGGCCGAATAGCCGCCGAGCGTTCCGATCTCCAGGATGCGGCGCGCGCCGACCAGGCGTGTCAGGAGCTGGAGTAGCTTGCCCTGGTTGGATGCCACGTTGATGAGTGGCATGCCCGCGTCGCTGGTCGCCTTGAGCGCGGCGTCGAGCGCAGCGTCGGGCGGCGCGAAGAGGCCATCGAAGTAGCGATCAACCGCCGTCCACTGATCCTGTGTCATGCTGTCCTCCGTGTGCGCTGAGCCACTGCTGCGCGAAATCAACCGCCGGGCGCTGTGGGAAGAGCAGCGCGCTCGCCGAGCCGACTGCCCCGCGCTTCACCTTCCCCGCACGCTCGAACGCCGCGCCAATCTCCATAAATGGGTCATCGTTCCAGTCCATATCGCGAAAGGTCTTCCAGACGCGCTGGCCGCGCTCCAGCAGCGCCGAGCCGGTCGTCGTCCAGTCGCTCGTTCCGGCGCGATACTCGCCCAGGTGAAACGAGGTGTTGTTGCCGAAGCCGACGCCTAGCAGCAAGACCCAGCCGCCCAGCGCGTAGAGCCGCGCCAGCGGCGAGGCGTCGCCCAGGCTGCCCTCCAGCGCCTGCCCGGTGGTGATCTCCTCCGCGCGCGGCCCCAGCGCCGCGAACGACGACTGCGGGTGGTCGCTGCGGATGGCGCCGGGCCACAGGCGAAACAGCTCGGCGATGCGGCCCATCATGCGAGTGGGGGTGATGCGCGGATCGAATGCCGGCATGGACGCGCGGATGATCGGTACCCACTCAGCGGGTACCGGCGGGCGCATCCAGGCTGCTGGGTCGGAGTTGTCGCTGGTGAAGGCGGGCATGACGAGCGTACCATCCGGCGTCAGCGCATCCAGCAGCGCCTGGATCACCGCGACCGGCCCGCCGCTGACCCAGCCCAGCGTGCTCAGCGACGAGTGGACGAGCAGCGTCATCCCCGGCGCGACGCCCAGCGCCCGCAGATCATCCGCCAGCGAGGCGCGCGTGCGCGGCAGGTCGGCGCGCTGTATGGCGCGCTGCTCATCGAGCATTGTCGCTTCCTCCCAGTCATCCAGCGTGGCGTGCAGTCGCATCAGCTCAGCACGGTCAGCATCGGGCGGATGTCGAAGCGCAGCTTGGCGTGGGCCTCGCGGATGGCCGCCTCGACGGTGGCGGGGTCGTCGGCGCGGGCGAAGATGAAGCCGAGGTAGCTGGCCCCCTCCGGCAGCGGGATGATGGGTGTGTGCAGGCGCACGGTCATCTCGACGCCGGTGACGTGCGGCGTGGCGCAGGCGTCCTCGACCCCCTCCACCTTCTGCAAGATGCCGCGCCTGGGAATGGGAATCATCATGACGCCCGCCGCCTGGCCGCTGCGGTCGAAGCTGGGCGCGCCCATCCCCAGCGCATTGCGCAGCAGCAGTTCCTCCAGCCGCATGCCAGAGCCAAACTCCAGCACGGTGGAGCAGAGGCCACCGATGCTGCGCCCGGCGATCTCCACCATCCACGGCCCACGCTCGTTGACGCGCAGCTCGGCATGCACGGGGCCATCGCGCAGGCCGATGCTGGCCGCCGCCTGCGCCGCGCACGCCGAGACCGCCGCCTGCTGCTCTGGCGAGAGGCGCGACGGCGTGACATAGATAGTCTCCTCGAAGAAGGGGCCATCGAGCGGGTCGGGCTTGTCGAAGATGGCCAGCGTGTGCAGCTCGCCGCTGGTCAGCAGCCCCTCCAGCGCCACCTCGACGCCGGGGATGAAGTCCTCGACGAGGATGTCGGTCGTCTCCAGCGCGAAGCCATCGCCCAGCAGGATACGCTTGGTGCGCTCGAACGCCGCGACTAGCTCATCCGGATCATCAGCGCGGATGACGCCGCGACTCCCCGACAGCCGCAGCGGCTTGACCACACAGGGATAATCCACCTGGCGGGTGATCTCGCGCGGGTCATCGGTCAGGTGGAAGCGGCGGAAGACCGGGCAGGGGACGCCGCCCGCCGACATCTTGGCGCGCATCAGCCCTTTGTCGCGGGCCGCCTCCGCCGCCTCGGGCGGATTGTGCCGCAGACCCAGCGCCTCAGCGGCGCGCGAGGCCAGCAGCGTGGCGCTATCATCCACCGGCACGATGGCGTCCAGCGGATGCTCGCGCGCATAGGCGACGATGGCGCTGGTGGCGGCCTCGACATCGGTGAAATCGGTCTTGAGCGGCGCGCCCCACTCGTCGGCCAGTTGCGGCGGCAGATCCAGCCCGCGCACCACCTCTACATCCAGCGCGCGAGCCGCCTCCATGAACGCCTCGGCGCGGTAGGTGCTGGGCGAGACGAGCAGCAGCAGCCGCTGGCGCGTCGCTGGCGACGGCGCGGCGGGTGGCGCGCTCTTCGGCTTCCGGATGCGCGGCGATTTTGCTGATGTTGGCGATTTTGCTGGTTTTGTGGTCGTCATGGTTGCGCATGTCTCTCTGGCTAGATGGCTGCTGGCGAATGATCACCTACATGTCTAATCTATCACCTCCTGCCCCTCAAGCTAGGGTATCGAGAAAATTGCTCTCTGAACCACGAACGGGCGAAGGATACGAAAACCCGTGCCAAATTCGATCGGAACGAAACTGTATACATAGCGTTCCGCCTTCCATTTCGGGTCAAAGTAGACGACTGTTGATGCAAACCCCAGCCAAGGGTAGAATAGATGTGAACCAATCAGGCTATGCAGTAGGTCATATTAGGAACAGAGCGGTGAGGGCGAGGATATGCATCCGACAGATTTGCTCGGCATTCTTCAGCAGATTGAGATGGCATGGACGGCGCTTTTTCAGTCGACGACAGGTTTCCTCAAGGCTCTTGCGGGTCTGATACTTGCGGCAGCTCTGGTGTTAACTGCCATTACTCAGCTTCGAGACCAGCTCCGGAAGAAGCGCAAGTCCCTACGCGGAAAGAAGGTAGCTCCGAAGCACGCTACTTCGACAAATGTGCCATCAGCTCG
>DATAED010000019.1:0-6729 GCA_036258195.1 Ktedonobacterales bacterium | reverse complement strand
TGCACCCACTCGAAGTAGCTGACCGTCACGCCAGCGGCATTGGCCAGAATATCTGGAATCACGCGGGCGCCTCGTGCGAAGAAGATGCGGTCGGCCTCCGGCGTCGTCGGCCCATTGGCCGCCTCGGCGATCAGCCGCGCCTGCACCTTCGGCGCGTTGCGTCCGGTGAGTTGGTTCTCTGTGGCTGCGGGGATCAGGATGTCGCACGGGACTTCCAGCACACCCTCGATGCTGACTGTCTGCGCGCCCGGATAGCCCACCACCGTGCCGTGTTCCTGCTTGTGGAGCAAGACCTTGTCGGGATCAAGCCCACGCTCGTCGTAGACGCCGCCGCCCGTGTCGCTGACCGCCACGACACGGCAGCCCTTCTTGTGGAGCAGCTTCGCCGCAATCGAGCCAGCGTTGCCGAAGCCCTGCACCGCGACGCGCGCGCCCTCCAGGGGCATCTGCATGTCGCGGGCGGCCATCTCGATCATCGCCGCCACGCCGGTCGCCGTGGCCTCCACGCGCCCCTCGCTGCCGCCGATGGCCAGTGGCTTGCCCGTCACGACGGCTGGCACGGTGTAGCCCGCATGCATGGAGTAGGTGTCCATGATCCAGGCCATCACCTGGGGGTTGGTGTTCACATCGGGCGCCGGGATGTCGCTGTGTGGGCCGATCACCAGCGAGATTTCGGTGGCGTAGCGGCGCGTCAGCCGCTCCAGCTCGGCGTTGCTCAACGCTTTGGGATTGCAGATCACGCCGCCCTTGGCGCCGCCATAGGGGATATCGACAACGGCGCACTTCCACGTCATCCACATGGCGAGCGCTTTGACTTCGTCCAGCGTTACATGGGCGTCATAGCGGATGCCGCCCTTGGCCGGGCCACGATTGACATTGTGCTGCACTCGAAAGCCGGTGAACATGCGGATGGAGCCGTTATCCATGCGCACCGGGAAGTGTACGATGAGCTCACGTTTGGGCTCACTCAAGATCGCTCGCAGATCATCGCTGAGCTTGAGTCGGTCGGCGGCGGCGGTAAACTGCGCCTGCGCCATCTCCCACGGATTCAATCGCCCACTCGTCGTCTGCACCTCGTCGTGCACTGCCACAAGAGCCTCCTCGCGTATGCCATCATACGCTCCGTCATGGCGTGGCCCAGCGTTGAGCCGCGCGCATACTCCAGGTACTCTCGAAACACTACTCGAACGAGCGTCGGCTGGTCGTCTCCAGCCGACGCGCTATTGTGCTGGCTCAGAGTATATCGCATGCAGGCGAGAGGAGGCGCGTACCCTGTGCGGCGTATCGTGCGGCACAGGCGCCCAGCCGCGCCGCGTTGGCGCTGTTGGCGCGTGGCGGGTACAATAGACGCCAGATTGGCTGTCGTGTCTGCACAGAGGAGGGCCGCACATGGCGATGCAACATGGGACGCCAGATTCGACATCTCCCCACGCCCCCGATTCCGGTGGCGCATCGGATCAGACGAGCGAGACGAGCGAGACGAGGGCGGGCTGGCTGAACGCCTCGCGCCTGCGCACGCTGGAAGCGATCTGCGAGGCGTTGTTCCCCGCCGTGACACCGCCCGCCGGAGCCGACGACCTCCATGGCCTCTATGCCCGCGCCGCTCGCGACCTCGGCGTCGCCGCGCAGATCGAGGAGACACTGGGCCAGGAGTCGCCACAGTCGCGAGCGCAGTTCGCCAAACTGCTCGATCTGCTCGGCTCGGCGACGGGCGGCATGCTGCTGGCGGGCCGCCCCACCGGCCTGGCCAGTCTGCCGCTTGCGAGGCGCGAAGCGGCGCTGCGACACATGAGCGTCAGCCCCATCGCCTCGCTGCGGCAGGGGTTCTCCGCTATCAAGCGGCTGGCCGCCTTCATCTTCTATGCCGCTCCCGCAGCCGATGGCCGCAATCCCAACTGGCCCGCGCTGGACTACACGCCTCCGCCGCCTGCGCCGTCCGCTGAGGCGGCGCCCAAACGCATCGCGACGTTGCCCACCAACGCCGACCTGGAGCTGACCGCCGACGCAGTGGTGGTGGGATCGGGCGCGGGCGGCGGAGTCGTCGCGGCGCAACTGGCGGCGGCAGGCAAGTCGGTCATCGTGCTGGAGAAGGGCGGCTATTACAACGAAGCCGACTTCAATGGCAGCGAGGCGCTCATGACGCCGCAGCTCTATCTGCGGCGCGGCCTGCTCTCCACCAAAGACCTGGGGATGATCGTGCTGGCGGGGTCGTGCCTGGGCGGCGGCACCATCGTCAACTGGAGCACCTCCCTGCGCACGCCGCATGATGTGCTGGCCGAGTGGGAGCTGGACTACGGCCTGACCGACGCGACCTCGCCAGCGTATCAGCAGGGCTTCGCGGTCGCCGAGCAGCGGTTGGGCGTCAACACCGACGATAGCGACCCCAACGCCAACAACGCCGCCCTCCAGCGTGGCTGTGAGGCGCTGGGCTACGCCTGGCAGCGCATCCCGCGCAACGCCAGCGACTGCCAGCAGCGCTGCGGCGCCTGCGGCGTCGGCTGCCCCTTTTCTCGCAAGCAATCAACCATGCTCACCTTCCTGCAGGATGCCGCCGACGCGGGCGCGCGCTTCGTGACCCGCTGCCAGGTGGAGCGCGTCGTGGTCAGGGATGGGCGCGCGACGGGTGTGGAGGGCTGGGCGCTGGATGAAGCGACCGGTGAGCGGCGCACCGTCAATGTAACGGCGCCGATCGTCGTGGTGGCGGGCGGCGCGGTCGAATCGCCCGCCCTGCTGCTACGTTCCGGCCTGCGCAATCCCAACATTGGCGCGCATCTGCGGCTGCATCCGGTGGTGGCGATGGCGGCGTACTACGAGGAGCCCGTCAAGCCGTGGCAAGGCTCGCTCCAGACGGTGCTCTCCGACCAGTTCAAGGACATCCAGCGCGGCTATGGGCTGCGCTTCGAGGTCGCGCCAGCGCATCCGGGCATGCTGGGGATGGTGACGCCCTGGCGCAGTGGCGCACAGCACAAGCAGGATATGGCGCGCAGCCCCTACGCCGCCACGTTCATCGCGCTGATGCGCGACACCGGCGAGGGCCGCGTGACCCTCGACCGCCAGGGCGATCCCGTCCTCTCCTACTTCCCCAACGCTACCGACGCCAACGCGCTGACCAGAGCGATGGGCGAGCTGGCCAGGGTGGCGGCGGCGGGCGGCGCCACGCGCGTTGCCTCGCTCTACAGCCACGAGCTGACGCTGGACGCCGAAGGCGGGCGACCTGGCGCCATCAGCGATGCGCAGTTGCGCGCCTTCGCCAGCGAGGCGCGGCGGCGTGGCCTGGCGCCAAACATGATCCCCGTCTTCTCGGCGCACCAGATGGGAACCTGCCGCCTGGGCGCCGACGCGCGCACGGCGGTGGCCGATCCCTGGGGCGAGGTCTTCGGCGTGAAGGGGCTGTACATCGGCGACGCCAGCGGATTCCCCACCGCGTCGGGCGTCAATCCGATGCTCTCGATCATGGCGCTGGCGTATCGGGTCGCCTCGCGCATCGCTGCCACGGGCGCTTGAGTGGGTACCTGAGCGGGCGGCTGGGCTGGCGCATACGTGGTGGCGAGCGCCGTCCGGCGGCCCGTCGGGGCGGGCCTATTGTGCTATCCGCCGTTACACACACCGCCTCGTGTGGTTTCATCAATGATGGACTCCACAGGACTAGCGGATGCGCGAGGATGGACAGCGAACAGGTGCTCATGCGCCTTCGTGCATGAGCGCGACGTTGCGCCCCCTGGCGCGCTCCGATGGAGTCATCCGTTATCTGTGCCGCGCGGATGATCGCCAATCAGTGGCGCGCTGGGTTATGGGAGGCCCGACGAAATGGCAGACGAGGCGAACCTCGCAGCGGTTGTGGAGGAGATCAGCAGCATCCTCGGCTGGGATTCTGAGCGGGCGTGGCGCGAAGTGCGGATGGAGTCTGAGCATCCTGGGAGCCATGTGAAGCAGGCATGGGAGAGCGCAGCGCCACAGCAGCCAGACGAAGTAGAGTCCTTTTACGCGACCACCGACGCCTATATCCTCGATCTGATGGTCGAGAGCGCGCGTGAGGTGCGCCAGCGATGGCGCGAAGCGGTCACGACCATGCTCGATTCCTGGTGGGGCGGCGCCGATAGCGCGCTTGTCCTCGACTACGGTGGTGGCGTCGGCTCCGACACACTCTGGTTTGCCGAGCGCTGTCGTGGCGCTGCCTACTACGATCTCTCCGGGCATACCAGTGACTTTGCCGGTGAACGTTTCTTGCGGCGTGGCGCGGGTATCACCCGCGTGCAGAACACCGCCAACTATCATGAGCGCTATGACGCGCTCGTCTCCTTCGAGACGCTGGAACATCTGGTAGACCCGATGGCCCACATCGACGAGATGACACGGCTTGTTCGGACGGGCGGCCTGCTCTTTCTCACCGAATCCTTTGATCTGGTGAATGAGGACTATCCCGCGCACCTCGCGGCCAATCGTAGCCTGGCTGGCCAGCTCGACGACCAGATGCGAGCGCGGGGCTGCCACCCGGTCGCCCTGCTGGAGGAGCGCATCCACGTCTATGCCAAGGGGCCAGATGTCACCGTCATCGTGCCGATCTACAATGCCCACGACCATGTCTGCCGTCTGCTGGCCAGCATGCGTGCCACTGCGCCAGGCTATCCCATCAAGTGGCTGCTGGTGAATGACGCCTCGCCCGATGCGCGCATCTCACCGCTGCTCCAGGAGTTCGCTGCGTCATTCGAGGGCGCACCGGTGCAGGTCATTGACCGGACAAACAATCTTGGCTTCCCGATGACCTGCAATGAGGCGATGACGGCGGCAGAGACGGACGACGTCATTCTGCTCAATAGCGATACTATCCTCTATGATGGCTGGGCGGGCAAGCTGCTGCAGGGCGCCTATGAACATCCTAACATCGCGACGGCAACCCCGCTGAGCAATAACGCCTCAGCGTTCACGACCTTCAAGCACATCAGCACACGCAACAAGATCAATCACACACTGGGGGTCGCGCATCTGCCACTCGTGCAGATTCCCGTCGGCGTGGGCTTCTGCCTGTTCATCAAGCGTGAAGCGCTGGATCGCGTGGGAATGTTTGATCCGATCTTTGGCAAGGGCTATGGCGAGGAGACCGATTTTTGCCTGCGTGCTGCCCAGGCTGGCTATCAGCACGTGCTGGTTCCCTGGGCCTTCGTCTACCACTCCGGCAACGCCTCAATGCTCGAAGCCAACGTGGTGCGCGCGGGGGAAACCACCGTGCAGGAACACGAGCGCACCATCGAGAAGCGCTATCCCACGTTCGTGTCATCCGTCCATAGTTTTCTGGCCAGCAACTCGATCGAGCGCCTGAACACTGATCTGGCCAATCGCCATATCGCGCTGGAGTCCAGCCGCCGACCATCCATCGCTACGGTCGTGCATGATGACGTGTTTTCTCCCGTCGTCGGCGGCACGACCGACCATCTGCGCGACATCGTGCGCGAGCTGGGGTCAGACTTCGTATACTATTTCATCACGCCATCGCCTAGCGAAGATGGTGTCGTGGTGACGGCCTATGTGGACGGCGTGCGCCAGCGGCTCACCCCCTCTGCGGTGGAGTACAGCGAGCTGCTTGCCGAGCTGAATCCGTCGCTCATCCACATCCACCACCTGCTCAACTTCAACCCCAGCTTCATTGAAGCACTGATCGCCTGGAACGGCCCGAAATATTTCACGATTCATGGCTACTTCGCCGTGTGCCAGCAATTCACCCTGTTGAATTACAAGGGCGAGTTCTGCAATGTGGCTGAGCCGGAAGAGTGCAGTCGGTGCGCGCGCGCGCTGTGGGGAACCAATTACGCTGCGGTGGCCGAGCGTCGCGCAGTCTTTCAGCGACTGGTGGATGCTTGCTCGCTGGTCATAGCGCCCTCGGCGACTGCGTTGGCCATTTTCCGCAAAGGCATTGCGGTTCCAGATGCGAGGGCAGAAGTGCTGCCGCATCCGGCGGTGATGCAGAAGTATCGCGATTCGCTGCTCGATCCATTCCGGCGCGACCCGGAGTCGCAGGCGCCTGCCGCCCAGTTCGCCGCAGCCACTGAGTCATCCTGGACAGCGGCGCAGCAGCGCAAGGCGCGAGAGGCGACGCTGCGGGTGGGGGTGCTCGGCTACGACTCGCCACAAAAAGGCACCATGCTGGTGAAGGGCATCATCGCCGCCTGCGCACACGATCCACTCCTGTTTGTCTCGATCGGCGATGTGGGGCAGAGCGCCGCTGGTCAGCCCAACGTCATCTCCACGGGCCGCTATGAGCGGATGGACGTGGTCGAGCTGATCGAGGCGTACAAGGTCGATCTCATCATCGTGGCCTCCATCTGGCCTGAAACCTTCTGCTACACGGTGAGCGAGTCCTGGATGGCTGGCGTACCGGTGCTGACCGGGCCGCTGGGCGCCCAGGCGGAGCGGGTGCGCGCCACTGGAGCCGGGATAGCGCTCGACGATCTGAAGGTCAAAACCTTCGTGCAGGCGCTGCGCGGCCTGGTCAAAGATCGAACCCGGCTCGACGAATTGAAGATTGCCGCCGCGCATGTCGTGCCGACCACCGACTACGACGCCTACCGCCAGCGCTACCTGCGCACGACCGGCGGCGTCGCTTCAATGACGCGCCTGTTCTCGGCAGTATGGGGGCAGCCACCGGCAGGGAGCCAGTCGCTCGCCAGCGTGCCGCTGATCGCCAAGCTGGTGGGGGTGCGCAAGCGCGTCTTCCCGGTGGGCAGCGGACGCGAG
>DATAED010000018.1:0-2315 GCA_036258195.1 Ktedonobacterales bacterium | reverse complement strand
AGCCCGGAATTGGTGGAGCGGCTCTATGAGGTGGCGGGCGGCCTGCCGCTCTACCTGCGCGGGAGCATGCGCGTGCTGCTCGACCGGGGAGACGCCAGCGTCTCCGGTGGGATGTGGCGATTGCGCACAGATGGCGCGCTGGCGGTGCCAGAGAGCGTGCGCGATGCGGTCAGCGAGCGGGTGGAACGGCTCACTCCGACGACGCAGACGGCGCTGCGGGCGGCAAGCGTGCTGGGACACATCTTCGCTCGCGTTACCCTCCAGCACGTCAGCGAGCTTGCGGACGCCGAACTCGACGACGCGCTGGAGGAGGCGCTGTTTGCCGGATTGATCGAGGAGCAGGCCGAGCCTGGCCCATATCGCGCCGACTATGGCTTCAGCCACATCCTGACACAGCGCGCGATCTATGAGACGCTCTCGGCGCCACGTCGCCGTCAGCTCCACCTGGCCGCTGGCGCGGCGCTGGCGGCGCTTCCTGCGCCGCAGCGGGCCAGCCGCGCCACCGAGATCGCCCAGCACTTCCTGGATGGCGGCGACATCGCGCGCGCGCTGCCGCATGTGATGGCAGCCTGCGAATACGCCGCGAGTCTCTGCGCCTGGAGCGCGATGGAGCGGCACGCCCAGCGGGCGGCGGAGCTTGCGCGCGCGCTCGGCGACCACGCCAGCGAAGCCCTGGCGATGGAGCGGCTGGGCCTGTCGCTGATGAACGTGGCCCGCCACGACGAAGCGCGGGCCGCCTTTGGCGCCGCCGGCGCGCTGCACCGCGAGGCCGCAGACCTGGATCAACTTGCCTGGACGACCTCCTGGATGGTGCGATCCGATGTCTTGAGTGGGCGGGCAGCGGGAGGGCTGACGGCGCTCCGAACCTTGATCATAGCGCTAGCCGCCCTGGCGGATGAGGCCACGCCCGAGGAGCGGCGCGCGCGGTTTCGTGCGCTGGCCTTCGCGCCGACGACAAGACTGCCCGACCACTCTCCCGACGAGTGGGCCCGGCTGGCAGCGCGCGCCGCGAGCATCATAAACTCACGCTCGGCGGGACGCATGTACACCGCTCTCTCGGTCTATCTCCAATTTCTTCGGCGCCCCGATGAGGCCTCCGCGATGGCCGAGCAGGCTGTCACGTTCGCTCGCCAGGCGGGCGACGCTCGTGTACTGCTGCGCTCGCTGGCGTTCCGCGGGTTAGCGCTCATGACGCTCGAACGCACGCCAGAGGCATTCGCCGCATTCCAGGAGACGCGCGACACCGGCCAGGCGGTCAATGACCTTGAAGCGGTGATTCTCGGCGCTGGCAACCTCAGCCACATCTACCAGAGGCGGGGAGACATCAGACAGGCGCGCGAGGAAGCCGCCATCACCATGGCTGCCGCTGAGCGGCTCGCAGATCCGGAGTTCGCCATTGAAGCGCCAACCGGCATGGCGTTGCTGGCGTTCTACAGCGGCCAGTGGGACGACACGCGGCGCTATCTTGCGCGCGCCCAGGAGTTCGCGCGCTCGTTTGGCATCTCCGCCCCACATTTCACGACGGGAGTCGAGGGCGTCGTCTCGCTCGCCGCAGATGATCCAGAAGGCGCGCTCGAGACGCGGGCGCGCCTGGAGCGCGTCGCCGAGCAGGCCGAGCGCGAAGACGATACGCCGCTCCTGTGGCTCATCCAGCCCGCGCTCGCTGAGGATGAACTGGTGGCTGGGCGGCCCGAGTCGGCGCGCGCCCGGCTGCGCCATGCGACCGCGCTGCACGGAGCAGACAGCGTCGAAGCGCTCCATATCGTCCCGCTGCTCGCCTGGGCTGAGGCCGAAACGGGCGATCTGGAGCGCGCCGAGGCGCTGCTGGCGGACTGTGTCAGCCGCGCCACTGCCTTAGAGCATAACCTCGCCCTGGTGGACGCGCTGCGGGTGCGTGCGCTGCTGGCGACGCGGCGAGAAAGCTGGCAGGAGGCCGCAGACGCCCTCGAACAGTCACTCGCGCTTGCCCGTCCGATGCCGTGGCCCTACGCCGTGGCCAAGGCGCTCTACGCCTATGGGCTGCTGCACGCGGCGCGCGGCGCGCCCGAGCAGGCGCGGGCGCGCTACGCCGAGGCGTTGGCGATCCTCCAGACGCTCGGCGAGCGACCCTATGCGGCGCGCATCCGGGAAGCGCTCGCACGGCTGGAGTGACAGTTTCCCGCCAACAAACCGATGTCCCCCTCTCCTTGTGAGGAGAAGGGGACATTGCTGGATGCGCTTCGTCCGTGCTAGATGGCGCTGACCGGGCCACCAGCCAGCCCCTCGGCGATGCTGCCGACGACGGGGAGCTTGGTGGGCTTGCCGGTGAAGGCCGC
>DATAED010000017.1:0-17390 GCA_036258195.1 Ktedonobacterales bacterium | reverse complement strand
CATCGGCGCCCCAGGCGAAGATGACGCCCGGCGCGGTGGTATAGCCTGCGGTCTGATTGCCGCGTGTGATGTGCCAGACCGGATGCGCGGTCGTCGCGCCATCGAGCGAGTCGAAGTAGCCGGTGTCGCCGCGAATGATCTGTGTGGCGCCCGTCTGCGGATTGAGCAGCAGCAGGCCAGAATCCTGCATGGAGTCGGGCAGGGTCGGACTGGGGGTATTGAAGACTGTGTAGGCCATGGCAAACCAGACAGAATCGGGCGACCAGCCCAGCCCGCGCACGGCGACGTATCCATCCGTGCCATGCGTGCGCAGCTCGGAGACATCGGGCGTGGTGACGCCGATGAGCGGCTCGATGGGCGACATCTGCACGATCGCTCCGGCAGCGCTATTGTAGATGGCGAGACCGTGGCCGCAGCGCGCCAGCCCCTGCGTGAGCTGCGTGCACGGCGTGAAGGCTCCAATGACGGCGATGCGCGTGCCATCGGGCGAAAAGGCGGCGTCTTGCGGCTGCATCAGCCCAACGGTGGTGTCAGTTGAGATGGAGATGGCTGAGGCGAGCGCATCGCGCGCGGGCGCGCCGAAGATGCTAAAGGTGAGCCGTTGCGTCGCCGCCAGCGCAGCGATCACCGCCATGATGATGAGCGCCACCGAGATGACCGAGAGCCAGAGCGGGCTTTGTCTGGGTGGCCTATCGGCGCGATCCATGCTCTACTCCTCAGCGATGCGGCGCTATTCGACACATCTGACGACGCCGTGTCATACGATGCCGACGCTGCTCCTCGGCGGCTGCGCACATGGTGTTATGAGGAATACGTCACAAATCGACCTACGCTTACATAGTACTGGCTCATCGGTTCATTTTACATGAAGTCGCCCGCTCCGTACATCCTCAGTTCAGGGAAGACGTGAGCGGGCGATGTGTTTTGAGAGCGATGCGTCGCGTTGGCTGCTCAGGCGGTCAGCACAGAGAAGACGCTGGCGCCGTGCCGCTGGACGGCTGGCACGAGCCCGCCTTCAGACTGGAGCGCGCGCACCATCGGCGTCACGCCATCGGCCTGGAACGACTTGCCAGAAGCCGGATCGCGCACGATGCCCGACTTCAGATCAACCTCCAGCTCAGCGCCCTCGCCCACCAGCTCGTAGAACGCCGGGTCGTGGATGGTCAGGAACGGCAGCGCCTCGTTGACGAGATTGCGCTTGTGGATGAAGGCGTAGCTCTTCGCGATGATGACCTGGATGCCCACGCCTTGTAGCGCCCAGACAGCCATCTCGCGCGAGCTGCCGCTGCCCCAGCCTTCATTCGCCACGATGATATTGGCGCCAGCGCGGGCGCGCTCACGGAACTCTGGCCGCACATAGTAGAAGGCTTTGTCGCCGAGCGCCTCGGTCGAGGTCAGGTGACAGAACTCGCCCGGGATGATGGCGTCGGTGTCCACCGAGTCGCCAAAGCGCTGCACGCGACCACGCACGACACTGCCCGCGCTCTCGGCGTGCTCCTCAGCGGCCACATGCTGCTCGATAGTCATCTCCGGCGCCGCCGTGGTGATCTCAGGCGTGGCGTGCATGCCCTTGCGCTGGAGGATGGTCGCCAGACGGTCGCGGTCTACTCGCTCCAGCAGGGCGCGCGGATCGGTCAGGCGCATATCGAGCGCGCTGGCGGCTACGGTGGCGGCGCTGGCGAGCCACGCCAGCGAGCCTTCGCCCATGCGGTTCTCGAAGTTGCGGTTCTGCGAGCTGAGCCAGGTTTCGCCCTTGCCCGCTTTGCGGCTGGCGATGCCCAGGCACATCGAGCAGCCGGGGGGATCGACTGTGAAACCGGCGCGCTCGTAGATCTCCCACAGCCCCTGTTTCGCGAAGTACTCCTGGATCAGCAGATCACCTGGTACCACGATGCGCCGCCCACTCTCCATCGGCACGGGCTGCGCGCCATCCGCCATCGCTGCCTCCAGCACCAGCGCGCCCAGCGCCAGCTCTTCCTCGGTGGTGGTGCAGGCGCCGACGAATGCGCCATCGAGCGGCTGGCCCACCAGCTCCGTCACGTCGAAGACGTTATCGGGCGAGAATGGCTTGGCGACCTGCGGCGCCAGCGAGGCGAGATCGATGGGATAGTGCGCGAGGTACGGCGCGTCGTCGTCGGCGCGGAAATAGAGCGCGTCATCGTTGTAGCCACGCCGTCGCTGCCCCAGCCATGCCGCCACGATCTCGTCGGCCTCGAAGATGCCGTTCAGTCCACCGAACTCCGCCGTCATGTTGCAGATGGTGAAGCGCATGTCGGTGCTGAAGCGGTGCGCCGCCGCCCCGCGATACTCCACGGAGCGCTCCATGGCGACGGTATTGCGGCCCAGCGCGCCCAGCGTGCGCAGGATGATGTCTTTGCCGCCGATGCCAAAGGGCAGCTCGCCCTCGTAGTCCACGGCGATGGCTTCGGGGACTTCCAGCCACGTCTCGCCGAGCGTCATGGCGACGGTGATGTCGGCGCCGCCCAGCCCGACGGCGAAGGCGCCGAGCCCGCCATGCGAGCTGGTGTGCGAGTCGGCGCCCAGCACGATCTCGCCCGGCTGCACCAGATTGCGGTAGAAGCGCGTGTGCATGATGGTGACGTTGGCGTCGTAGAAGTGCTTCAGCCCGCTCTCCTTCGCAAAAGAGCGGGCGAGGTCGGCCAACTTGCGTGTGCGGGCGTCGTTAGTGAGCGTGATGGGATCGACGGTGTGGTCGAGCGCCAGATAGAAGCGCTCCGGATCATGCAGCTTGGGGCGACCGAGCATCGAATACGTGCGATCCATGCCGTTCCAGGCAAGCTCGCTGGCGATGGTCCAATCGACGCGCACGCGCAGGATGTCGCCAGTCTCGACCCAGGGCCGCTCCAGGTTGACGGCATGGTGCGCGAGGATTTTCTGTGTGAGGGTCATGGGGCGCTGAGGCTGGGTCATCGGGCTGTGTACTCCTTCGTACCTGCGCGCCACGCGCGCGAGGGTCGGTTCGGGGCGGCTGCGACGCCGCAGTATTCAGTATATATCGGCGAGGGCATGACTGGTCAGGGCAGGCGCAACGACACCCGGAACGTGCGAATCTCGAATGGGCGAAACTGACAGCGCCACCCCGCCTCGCTCGCCTCTGGCGCGTCGTGCGAGGCCACCGCCGACGCCTGCCACAGGTCGAAGGCCGGGCTGCTTTCGGGCGTCAGCGGGCGCTCCAGCAGATCGGCTTCGACGACGCTGGCGATGGGATTGGCGCAGGTGATCTGCGCAGCGACCCGGCTGCCGGTGGACTCATAGAGCCGGACGATCAGGTCGTCGCCCTCGGCGGCGCGCTTGACCGCCTCGATAACCACCGCTGACCCATCCACGGCGAAGAGCGTCGGCGGCGCGCTGGCGGGCGCCTCTGGATTTGACTCTCCACTTTCCAGTATGGGCGGAGTGAGGCGCAGCGGGCGATTCAGCGCGTAGCCATGCGCGATCACGTCGCCAGCGGGCCACGCGCCCGGGTGCGGCAGCAGGCTGAACGTCACCTCATGCGCGCCTTGATCGGCGTCGGGATCAGGCGAGGTGGGCGAGCGCAGCACGCTGAGCCGCACGACGTTGTCGTGGATGTCGTGGCCGTAGCGACCATCGTTGAGCAGCGCCACGCCGTAGTCGCCCTCCGAGAGATCGACCCAGCGATGCGCCACCGTCTCGAAGCGCGCCTGATCCCACGACGTGTTCTGGTGCGTCGGGCGGGTGACGCTGCCGTACTGTATCTCAGAGCGCGCCTGCGTCGTGCGCAGATCGAGCGGAAACGCCACCTTGAGCAGGATGTGCTGGTCATGCCACTCAGCGCGTGTGGCGAAGTCGATGCGCGGCAGGCTGTGGTAGAGCGAGATGTCCTGCTCGATCACGCTGTTGAGGAACGTGCGCCGCACGCGCACCGTGGCGCGCAGCGGCCCGCGCTCCGGCGCCATCAGCCGCGCATCAGTGATGGGGTATGGCTTGCGCGTGTAGCCCGCGTCGATATCCCAGGCGTCGAAGTTGCGCGGGCGATCTTCGAAGGCGATGAATTGATTGCCAACGCAGCCCTCCTGCATCAGCTCGCGCCCGCCCTCTACGCGCTTATCTATTAGCGAAGTGATCTCGCCGAGGGGGCTGAGCGTCAGCCGATAGTGCGTGCTCTCCAGGACGGCGCCGCCATCCTCGGTCGCCGTGGCGCTGGGGCGCGACGTATCGGCTGGGTGCGAGTGCGGCTTCTCCGGCTGGCCCTGCCGCAGCGCCAGCCAGCCGCGTCCGGCGATGGCTGGCGTCGAATACAGCGCCACCCGGCTGCCATCTGGCTGCGTGACGTCCTGCATGGGGAGTCTGAGCGCGGCGGTCTGCCCAGGGAGCCTGGGCGTGTAGGCGCTGGGATTGACGAGCGTGGGCGCCTCCTGCTCTGGCACGAGCGGCAGCGCCACGATGGCCGACGCGCCGGGTGTGGCGAGCGGGCTGGGATTGTGCAGCAGCCAGCAATCCGTCGCGCCGACCAGCGCGGCGAGGTCATGCTCGGCCTGCGCGATGAAGTCATTGAGTTTGTGAGCCAGCGCCGTGAGCGCCACGCGGGCGTCGGCGTAGACTGGGCCAATCGAAGAGCCGGGAAGGATGTCGTGGAACTCGTGCAAGAGCAGCGTGCGCCAGGCGTCGTCGAGCGTGGCGCGCTCATCAGGCGCGTCGCCGCCCTGCATGCGAGCCTGCGCCCAGCGCGCGGCGTCCAGCGACTCGGCCAGCAGCAGGCGCTCCTCGATGCGGCGGTGCAGGCGCTTGAGCCATGCCTGCGTGGTGTAGACGCCGCGATGATATTCCAGATACAGCTCGCCATCCCAGCGCGGCAGATCGGGCTGGCTCCAGACGCGCTCGCGCAGCCTGTGGAAGTAGTCGTCGGCGCGTCCCAGCGTCACATCAGGCAGTCCGGGCAGCTCGCGCAGCGCACGGTAGCTCTCGATGTGCTGGCGAGTCGGGCCAGCTCCGCCATCGCCGTGGCCGTAGATCAGCAGCAGGTCGCGGTTGTTCGCTTTGCCACGATAGCGCCGCCAGAGTGCGTGGACGGAGGGCGCGTCGAGCCGGGCATTGTAGGTATCGGTGTCGAACTCCGGATTGATGGGCAGCCACGGCGTGGTGACGAAATGCGCCAGCGTCTCGCTGCCATCCAGCCCACGCCAGCGGAAGGTGTCGTAGGGGATGCGATTGGTGTCGCTCCAGCTCATCTTGGTGGTCATGAAGGCGCGTAGACCCGCGCGCAGCATGATCTGCGGCAGGGCATAGCTATAGCCGAAGGTGTCGGGCAGCCAGAGCGTGTCATACTCCGCGCCGAATGTCTCGCGCAGGTAGCGCTGGCCGTAGAGAATCTGGCGCACAAACGACTCGCCGGAGACGAGATTGGTGTCGGACTCCAGCCACAGTGCGCCCGCCGCCTCGAAGCGACCCTCCGCCACGCGCCGCTGGGTTCGCGCGAAGACGTCGGGATAGTCCTGCGCGAGCCAGGCGAAGACCTGCGGCGTGCTGTGCAGGAAGCGGTATTCGGGGTAGAGATCCATGAGCGCGGTGGCGACGCTGAAGGTGCGCACGGCCTTCTCGCGGGTGTGGCGCGTCTGCCAGAGCCACGCCACATCGAGATGCCCATGGCCGATGGCGACGACCCTGGGCCGCTCGGTGGGATCATACTGTGCGCGTAGCTCGGCCAGCCGCACGCGCAGACTGGCCAGGGCGGCGTGTGCGGAGGCATCCAGCGCGGGGTCGGCGGGGCTGCGCAGATCAAGCTGATCCCAGGCGTCGTCAAGCGCCTGCGCCAGCGGTGAGATCAGCGAGTCAGCCTCAGCGAGCGTGACGACCTGGTCGCAACCCGCCAGCAGCAGGTGATAGAGCGCCTCCACCTCGCGATTGAGCAGCGCGACTTCGGCGTACTCGATGCGATGCGGGCGTGCGCGCATGCCACTCCACGCGCGCACGTCGCAGATGAGCGTCTCCGCTTGCGCAACCTCGGCGGGCAGCAGCACATCGGGATGGTGCTGGTTGATGCCCTGTAGCAGCCTGTGGTTGACGTAGAGCAAACCCTCTGGCCAGCCAAAATCACTGCTGACGCCCAGCAGCAGGCGCAGGGCGATGGCATAGTCACCGGTGCGCTGCGCCGCGCGCCACTGCGTCGGGAGGCTCGCCTCGCCATGCAGCCAGATATTCTCATCGCGTCCGCCCCAGCTCTCGCCAGGCGCGATGGCTCGCCAGCCGGTCGTCGCGGCGTCGGGGATGGGCGCCTCCTGCGGCGGGATCTCGGCGCCCAGCGGCAGCAGACGCAGGTCGCGCAGCGGCTCACGCTGACGATACATGGCCGTGGCCAGGTCTTGCAGCCCTCGCCGGATGCGATGCGTTGTCGGCTTCATGACGCCTCCGGGTTAGCGCGGCGCCACGAAGAGCGCGACGTACGATGGATGCTCGGCGTCGTGCAGGATGCGCTGGCGCGCCGGGCGCGTCTCGGTGGTAGCCGCATTCGACTGGCCTGTGTTCAGATTGCGCTCCCAGCGCGGGAAGTTGCTGCTGGTGACATCCAGGCGGACGCGATGGCCGGGCAGGAAGACGACGCTGGTGGACCACAGATCGATGGTGATGGCATACGATTGGTCGGCACTGAGCGGCTCGGCCGTTGCGCCGACGCCATCGCGGAAGCGCATGCGAGTGATGCCGTCGGTGAGGGGCATCGCGCGGCCATCGGGGTAGACATCGACCAGCCGCGCGACGAAATCGGTGTCGGGCGCGTCGGTAGCGACGTGCAGCGTGACGCTGACGGGGCCGCTCACTTCCAGTGGCTGCTCGACTGGCGCGGAGGTGTAGACCAGCGTATCCTCGCGCCGCTCCACCTCGGCCTGGTCGCGCGGGCCTGCGCGGAAGACGGCATGCAGCAGCGTTGCCCCGCCGACGGTGGGCGTGGGATGCAGTGGATCGTACGTGTAGTGGTCGGTTGGCTCGGCGCCGGGCTGCGTCTGGCTCAACGCGCCGTCGCCAGCAGCGGAGTTGGCGCGGCCCGCGCTGTGCAGATACCAGCGCTGCTCGGTGACACCAGCGGGCGGCCAGGTCTCGGCGCTCTTCCAGACGTTGGCGCCCATGACGAAATATTTGACCGGCGCCTGGCGGTCGAATGGGCCGGGCTGTCCTTTGATCCAGCGGTCGAAGAACTGGAGATGGAAGCTCATCAGGTCGACCTGGAGATCCATCAGGCCGCCAGAGGAGGCCGTTCCGAAGTAGAGATCGCCGATCAGCGGAGTGAAGACGCCATGCGACCACGGCCCAATCAGCAGATATTGTCCCTGGCGCCCGCGTCGCTGCATCTCCTGGAAATTGCGGATCGTGCCATCCAAGAAGAGGTCATACCAGCCGCCGATATGCAGCATGGGCAGATCGACCGCATCGTAGGGCTGCGGGCCATGCGGCAGGCCAGGGTACTCGCCGGTGTGGCGCCCGTGGATGGCATCGACGAGGGGCTGATTGAGGTCGAGCGCGGTTAGTGGGCCGAACTGATCGAGTGGCAGTGAGGAGTAGCCCTGCGTCGGCAACGTATCGTAGGCTCCGACCAGTCCATAGAGCGCCTTGCCCAGCGCCTGCGGGTCATTTGCATAGCGACGGAAGATCTGCCCGATGCCTTGCTGCATGAGCCAGCTTGCCTGCACGCCCCACTCCAGCACGCCATTGCGCAGGGACGTCTCCTGAGCGTCGGCCCACGTGATGACAGGGGCCATGGCGTGCAGCTCCGGGGCCGTCGAGGCCATCCACTGCGTCTGTCCGAAGTACGACGCGCCAAACATGCCCACCTGGCCATTGCTGCCCGGCAACTGCGCAGCCCACGCCACGCTGTCCAGCCCATCCTCATGTTCATACTTAAAGGGATACCAGGCGCCCTCTGAGGTGAATGTGCCACGCACATCCTGAATGGCGACGATGTAGCCGCGCCGCGCTGCCTGTGCAGGGTCGATGACGCTGGAGCCGATGGGGAGGTCTTTGCCGTAGGGGAGGCGAGTCAGCAGGACGGGATATGTCCCTGCGCCGCCGTCATCGGGGCGATAAACATTGGCGCGCAGCGTCACGCCGTCGCGCATGGTCGCTGGCACATCGTACTGCACGGTCACTCTGGAAGCTGGCTGCGGATTCATCTTCGGCTGTCCTCCTCACCGTGGCATGCGCTTTCACCGGGGTTCAGGCGGCGCTCGCTCGCCGACGAGCGAGCAGGTGGAGAACGAACAAGAAAGGACGGCTCAGCATCGAGCCGTCCTCATACCAGTCGCGCAGTGCGATGTTAGAGCGCCTGCTCGAGTTTCGCAAAGAACTGGTTGATCTGGCTCTGCACCATCGGCTTGACCACACCCTCGAACGCCGATAGCGGGCCGCTGACCTTGGCTTCCGCATTGTAGGTCAGAGTCGAGCCGCTGCCGTTGGGGGCGATGTCCACCGTGCCGCTGGCGTTGATGATGCTGCGGTTGAGCGACATCTTCAGGTGACTGGGGGTGGTGTTCTCATCGACCGAGACCGTTACGGTGCGCGCGCCGCCGCTGATCGGCCCAAGGTTGGGCAGGTTGACAGTCGCCGTCAGCGAGTTGTCCCCCCACTGGACATTCTGAAGACCCGCCGCATTCTGCAGGGTCGCGGGATTGTGCAGCGCATCCCAGACGGCCTGCGGGCTTGCGGAGAAATTGTGGCTACCACTCAGTTCCATAGGAAACGAATCTTCCCTTCCTCACAACTCGACGGTAGACGCGCGACGATCACGCGCGGCCTGCGGCGTCGGCGCGGGCGATGCGCTCCGCCAGGGGCGCTATAGTCGCTGCGCCGGGTGCCGCGGCCATTATACGGGCCGCGCGCCACACGCGCAAGCGCTCGGCGGGCGAATGGGCCAAAAAGTGGCCAGGCCGATCCATCAGCGACCCATCAGATCGAGGGGGTTGCGCCGCCATCGATGATGATGTCTTCGCCCGTCAGGCTGGGGCACAGATCCGAGACGGCCAGTAGCGTCATGTTGGCGATCTCGGCCATCGTCACATGGCGCCCGGTGGGGATGGCGCGCGCCTCGCGCTGCAACGCTTCGGAGACCTCGATGCCCTGCGCATTGGCTTTCATCTCGATGCTGCGGCGCAGGTTCTCGGTCAGGGTCCAGCCGGGGCTGATCGAGTTGATGCGGACGTTGTGGCGGGCCAGCTCGCGCGAGACACCGCGCGTGAAGTTGACCAGCGCGGCGTTGACCATGCTGCCCGCGATGAAGTCGGCGGTGGGGATGCGCGCCGCCGTGCCGACGATATTGACGATGCGTCCGTCGCCGCGCTGCATCATGTGCGGCCCCACAGCGCGCACGAGCCGCACATACCCCAGCCCTTTCACCTGCCAGGCCTCCTGGATGTCCGCATCGGACATGCTGAAGAAGCCTTCATACTTGCTGCGGGCTGCGGAGTTGATGAGGATGTCGACGTGGCCCATGCGCTGGATCGCCTCGTTCACCACGCGCTCGACCTCGCCCAGCAGGCTGAGATCGGCGACGACGGTGTGCAGGGCGGCCTGGTCGCCCGTGCCGCGCAGGTCGCGCGCGGTCTGGTCGAGCCGCGCGCGATGCTGGCCGACCAGCATGACGACGACGCCTTCGCTGTGCAGCGCCCGAGCGATCTCGCGGCCAATGCCCTGACTGGCGCCCGCCACTATCGCAGTCTTGCCGCGCAGACCGTATTCCATACGTGTGCCAGCCGCGCCGCGCGCCGCCATCGGCGCCGCGTGGGGCTGTCTCCTTTCGCTCGCTCGTCATCGGAAGACGCCGCTGTCTCGGGCGGCGCCTCCGGCATCATGCGCCAGGCCGTCAATGGCCTGACCCTCGAAGTATACCGAGGCCATCTGCGCGCCGCAAGCAGCGGGCGGGCGGCAAGCCGCTTGACGTGCGGCGAATGTCGTATACCGCGGGCGCTCAGCCGTGCGGCGCGGACGCCGTTCCGCGTGGCAGGCGGGTTGGTGTTGGTGGTATGCAGTGAGATGCCGAGGCAGAGGAGAACACCGATGTTTGCGCGTGTGACAACCGTATCCGTCCAGCCTGACCAGATCGCCAACGTGACTCGCATCTACAATGAGAGCATTGTTCCAGCCGTCAAAGCCGCCCACGGCAATCGTGGGATTACCCTGCTGATCGACCAGGCGACAGGAGTCGGCGTATCCATCACGCTGTGGGATGCCCAGGCTGATGGTGAGGCTTATGACTCCAGCGGCTCCTACCGTGAGCAGGTTGGCAAGATCAGCGCGTATTTCGCTGGGCCTCCGTCGCTCGCCACCTATGAGGTAGCCGCACAGGGCTGACAGCCTCGGGAGCCTGCAACTTTCCCGCACTCAACCCCGCTCGTCGCTGCTGATGAGCGGGGTTGTCGCATGTGACGCCGCCAGGTTGCGCAAAGCCAGAACAAAATTGCTACATTTCTATTGACATATCGCCAGGCATGCTGCTACACTGTAGAACGACAGTTCCATAACCACCTCTGGCGCGCGGATCTGGCAACGATTGCCAGGCGCCATATCAACAGGAGCATTGACGGGACTCCAGGGAGCAAGGCCGATGGACAGCAGGTTGAGCGAACCGCAAGAGCACATTTATGACTTCATCGTCGAGTACCTCCGTCGTGAGGGATGGCCCCCGACGAATCGTGAGATCGGGCAGGCGGTGGGCATTCGCTCGACTGGACACATCGACCATCACCTCTCTGCGCTGGAACGCAAAGGCTACATCATTCGTGTGCGTGGCAAGAGCCGTGGCATTCGACTGACGGATAGCCAGACCAGTGGGCTGCGCGTCATCGGCTCCATCGCTGCAGGCGTCCCGCTGGACTACTACCCCGATACCGAGGTCGAGACGCTCGATCTGGGCGAGCACGTGACGGGTCGCGTCTATGGGCTGATCGTCAAGGGCGATTCGATGATTGACGATCACATCGCGAGCGGTGACTTCGTGCTGATCGATCCAAACGTACAAAATCCTGAGGATGGTGATATTGTCGTGGCGACGCACGTTGATGCCGTCACCGATGGTGGCGCCGCCACCCTCAAGCGCTTCTACCACGAGGCTGGGCGTGTGCGCCTGCAGCCTGCGAACTCCACCATGGAGCCGATCTTTATCGACGCCGAGGAGTGGGATAGCGAGTGGAAGACGCAAGGCAGGGTCATCGCCGTCTATCGCCGCTGCTAATTCCTGCGCGCTCTCGCCTGCTCCCAAGTGCTCCCGCCTGCTCTTTCAAGCGAGGCGCCCGTTGCGCTCCCATGCGACAATCGGGCGCCTCGCTTGCCGCATTTCGCCGCGCTATGCTACGCTCACCGCGGCGCCATTCGTGCTGATTCCTCGCAGGTAGTGTCAGGGTCGACGGTGGGGCCATGACGGCCGCACAGCGCTGCGTGGCGTCGTCCGAGCCGAAGGAGCGCAGCGCGTGAAAGGGAGCAACGGTACGTGGTACACCTGGTCATTGCGTCGTCGATAGAAGAAACCCTCTTCAACCTCATCGGCCAGTGGTATTCCTCGACGGGCTATCTCGGCATCATCCTGGCGATGGCGCTGGAGAGCTGCTGTATCCCGCTTCCCAGCGAGATCGTGATGCCGCTGGCGGGGTTCTTCGTAGCGACCAATGCGGCGACGGCCACAGGCCGACTGTCACTGGTCGGCGTAGCGCTGGCGGGCGCGGCGGGTTGTCTGCTCGGCTCAGCGGTGGCCTATGGTATCGGCGCGGTGGGTGGTCGCCCGCTCCTGCTGCGCTACGGGCGCTACATCCTCATCTCGAAAGCTGACTCTGACCGCGCTGATCGCTGGTTCGCGCGGTTTGGCTCCCCGGTCGCCTTCTTTTCGCGACTGTTGCCGGTCGTCCGCACCTACATCTCGCTGCCAGCGGGTGTCTCACGGATGAACTTCGGGAAGTTCATGCTCTACACGTTCCTCGGCTCGCTGCCATGGACGTTTGTGCTGGCGTTCGTCGGTTGGAAGTTCGGGCCTGCGCTCAATCAGAAGATTACCGAGTTGAGCACGGTCTTCCACGGGCTGGACGTCGTTATCATCGTGCTGTTCCTGGTGGCGGTCGGGCTGTACGTCAATCGCCATCTCAAGCACGATAAGGCAGCGCGTGAGCGCGGTGGGTACGACGACGCCGTCGATCAGCAGCCGACGATGCCCTACCGCAAGATGTAAACCTCACCCCCCCAGCCCCCTCTCCCACAGGCAGAGGGGAGTTGGCGCCATATTAATTGAAGCGCAGCGGGCGCACCTCGTACCAGTTGCGGCCCGCCTTCATCTCGACTTTGACCGGCACGCTGAGCTCTAGCGCGCCGATCATGCACGCGCTCACCAGGTCTGCGGCGGCGCGCATCTCCTCATCGGGCGTTTCCAGCACCAGCTCGTCGTGCACCTGCAAGATCATGCGGGCGCGCATGCCGCGCGTACGTAGCTCCGCGTCCAGATGATTCATGGCGAGCTTGATCATGTCGGCGTTGGTACCCTGGATGGGCATGTTGATGGCCTCGCGCTCCGCCGCCTGCCGCTGCGAAACCTGCAAGCTGCCGAAGTCTGGCAGGTAGCGCTTGCGCCCGAGCAACGTCTGCACGAAGCCGTGCGTGCGCGCCTGGAAGAGCGTATCCTCCACATATTTCTGCACCAGCGGGAAGGTCTTCTCGTAGTTGCGGATGAACTCCGCCGCCTCGCTGTTGCTCATGCCAGTGACACGGGCCAGCCCGAACGCCGACTGACCGTACAGCACGGCGAAGTTGACGGTCTTGGCGAGGCGGCGTTGATCGGGCGTCACTTCGTCCAGCGCGACCTTGAAGAGCTGCGAGGCGGTGGCCGAGTGGATGTCCTCGTCGTGCTCGAAGGCTGCCACCAGCGCTGGCTCATGGGTGATGTGCGCCAGGATGCGCAACTCGATCTGCGAGTAGTCGGCGGCGAGCAGCTGCATCCCCGGATCGGCCAGGAACGCCTGCCGGATGCGCCGACCGACCTCGGTACGCACGGGAATATTCTGCAGATTGGGGTTGGATGAGCTGAGCCGCCCGGTGCTGGCGGTGGTCTGGCTGAACGATGTATGCACGCGGTGCGTGGCGGGATCCATCAGCTCCAGCAGCCCATCGACGTAGGTAGATTTGAGTTTAGAGAGCTGGCGATACTCCAGCAGGTTATCGACGGCGGCGTGCATGCCGCGCAGGTTCTCCAGCGACTCGGCGTCTACGGAATAGCCGGTCTTGGTGCGGCGCGTGGTGGGCAGTTTCAACTCGTTGAAGAGCACTTCGCCAAGCTGCTTGGTGGAGTTGATGTTGAACTGATGCCCTACCGAGTCGTAGATGTCGGCCTCCAGCGCTCGCAGTTGACCGTCCAGGTCGCTGCCGAGCCGCCGCAGGAAGTCGGGATCGAGCAGGAAGCCAGCCGTCTCCATGCGCGCCAGCACGGGAACGAGCGGCGTCTCCACCTCACGCATCAGCGCATCGAGGTCGCGCTTGCGCAGTTGTGGCTCCAGCGCATAGTACAGGCGCAGCGTCATGTCGGCGTCGGCTCCAGCGTAGGCCGCCGCATCGTGGATGGGAACCTGCGCCATCGTTATCTGCTGCTTGCCCGTGCCGATCAGGTCGATGATGGGGGTCATGATGACGCCCAGCAGCTCGAAGGAGAGGTCTTTCAGCCCCAGCCCGCGGCGACCCGGGTTGAGCAGATAGGCCGCGATCATGGTGTCGTAGCGCAGCCCCTGCACCCAGACGCCGTGCCGCGCCAGCGCGATCATGTCGAATTTGGCGTTGTGGCCGACCTTGCCTGCCTTCGGGTCGGTCAGCGCGGGACGCAGGATGTCGAGCGCCTCCGCCACGCTAAGCTGCGGGCCTGGCTCCTCGCCGCTGGCGTCGCGCTGGTGGCCCACTGGCACGTAGTACGCCTCGCCCTGCCCCATCGCGAAGGAGAGGCCGACGATGTTGGCGTGGTGCTCGTCGGCGGCGTCCGTCTCCAGATCGAATGAGAAGATGGCGGAGGCGCGCAAGGCTCCAGCCAGCGTGCGCAGCGCCTCCGGTGTGGCGATGGTCATCGTGTTCGTGCCGCCCGTCGGCGTCACGGTGGGTTTGCGCGGTGCGACAGCCAGCGGCGCGCCCAGCGTGACATCGCCCGACTCCGCCAGCGCCTCCAGCTGATCTTCGGCGAAGAGGTTGAGCTGCCCTGCCACCGAGGGAGCCGCTGGGCGCGCGCCAGCAGTCTCGGCCACCCGCACGGTCGGCGCCACGGTGTCTGCGGCTGACTCTTCCTCTGGCGACTCTTCGGGCGCGGCAGTGTCGCCCGCGCGGCGTGGCAGGCGATCCACCAGACTGAAGAACTCCAGGTTGCGGAAGAGCGCCAGCACGGTATCGGGATTGTAGTCGAGCGCGCGGGCGCTCGGCAGATCGAGCGTGACGGGAGCGTTTGTCACGATGGTCGCCAGATATTTGCTCCGCTCTGCGATCTCGCGTTGATCGCTGAGCTTCTCGCGCACGCGCGGCGGCAGCTCATCCAGATGCGCCAGGATGTTCTCCAGTGTGGTGTAGTCCTGGATCAGCTTGGTAGCGGTCTTCTGGCCGATGCCCGCGACGCCGGGGATGTTGTCGGAGGTGTCGCCCACCAGCGACTTGTAATCGACGATCTGCGGCGGCGCGAAGCCATAGCGCTGCTCGACGGTGTTGACATCGTAGTAGTCGAACTCGCCACGACGGGGCGAGCGCGCGAAGGTCACGCGCACATGCTCGTTGACGAGCTGGAGCGTGTCGAGGTCGCCTGTGACGATGATGACATCGGTGGACTGCTGCATGGCCTGCAACGACAAGGTTCCCAGCACATCATCTGCCTCGAAGCCATCGGCCTCGTAGATGGGGATGTTGAAGGCGGAGACTACCTCACGCACACGCGGAAACTGCGCGCGCATCGAGTCGGGCAGCGATGGTCGGTGCGCCTTGTAGGCGGCGTAATCGCGGTGGCGGAAGGTTGGGGTGGGGCGGTCGAAGGTGACGGCAATGTATTCGGGCCGGATGTAGCGAAAGAGATCGAGCAGGATGCGTGTGAAGCCGAAGACCGCGTTGGTGGCCTCGCCAGCGTTCGTGCTCATTTCATCCGGATAGGCGTGAAATGCGCGATGAAACAGCGCGTGGCCGTCGAGTAAGGTGAGCGTGCGACCTGCGCTATCGGTTCCGTCGGTCATGCGTTGCCCTCATCTCTTGCATTTGGTCGGCGCCATCGCGCGCAGCATCTCCAGGGGGAGTGTGCGAGGCAAACCCGCAGACGCCCACCATCGCGCGATGGTGGGCGCGTCCTCTGACGTTATACTACTTCCCGCTGCGCGCGGTGGAAACGGAGATGCGCCGGAGCAGATGAGCTCAGCGCTCGCGCAGACGCGCGACGACCTGGGAGCGCGTGCGCCGCGTATAGGCCGCAATGACAGCAGGGGCGCGGCGGAAGCGTCGCGCGATGGCGGCGATCAGGCCCGTGCGGCCACGCTCATAGAGTTGCGGCACATCGGTTGTCTCGCTCTCCGTCAGCGGATCGCCCCAGCGCTCGCGGGAGTAGAGCGAGCTGATGCGCTCGATGGAGGCGCGCTGCTCCGGCGCCACCTGAGCCAGACGCTGCGCATAGGCGCGCGGCGTCTGCGAGGGTCTGGGAGGCGCGCCCGCCCAGACGCCCAGCATGATGAGCCGGGCGAAGCTGGCGGCGGCAGGCGAGTACGCGCGGAAGAGCGAGCGCCACCAGACCCACAGCGCCGCCAGCGCGATCAACGCCGCCAGCAGCGCGATGAACAGGCCCAGCCCAGCCTTCGCCAGCCCGCTATTGCGCAGGGCATTGCCCTGAGATGCGCCTGTCGTGGTTCCAGCCTGGCGGCTGTTGTGCGGCGTGGAGCTGGGAGTTGCGCCGGGGCCGACAGTAGGGCTGCCTATCGGGCCGGTGACGCCTGTCTGTGGTCGGAAGAATGGCGTGAAGGTCGCCGTCGGCTCGAAGTTGACCCAGCCATACTTGCCGAAGTAGACCTGTGTCCACGTATGCGCCTGCGAGCCGCGCACGATGTACGTATGCGTCTTTTCATCATACGACCCGTTGGTATACCCGCTGACGACGCGCGTGGGCATGCCGAGCGAGCGTCCCATCAGCGCCATCGCGGAGGCGAAGAAGGTGCAGAAGCCCTCTTTGCGCTGCAGGAACCAGACGGTGGAATCCTGCCCTGATGGTGGGTTGGGGTTGTGCGCATTGTACGTGAAGGTACGCAGGTAATTCTGTAGCGCGATGGCCGCCTGGTACATGTTGGGCGAGCCTTTGGTCACCTGCTGTGCGGTGGTGGCGACCAGCGGGCTGATGGGCGGCTCGGCGGGCAGGTATTCGACCAGGACGGACTGCGGGTAAACGTTCTCTCCGGCGGAGGCCGCCTGCTCAGGATACGGAATGGTTTCGAGCTGGTTGACGCTGGCGGTCGAGACGTAGCCTTGCACCGTGTAGGTGTCACCAGAGCCCATGGGCTGCTGCGAGAGCCAGGTGACTGGCTCCTGGGTCTGCACGCTGGTCTGCGCCACGGTCGGCGCCGAGAAGCTGGCGGCGCTGGTTCCTGGCGCCAGAATGTAGCGCTCGCCACCCGACGGAACTGCATCAAAAGTCACCTTGTAGGTGTCGATGTGGTAGGCGGCCGTGGAGGGCGGCTGAATCTTGTTTGCCCCGTAACTCACGTCAATGGTCTGGCCGCGCGTCCAGTTGTCCAGGCCGTCGTAGTCGGCGAAGGCCTCGGTGATCAGGTATTGTGTCGGGTCATTCTGCAGGTTATCGACGACGGTGTAGTGCAGCACCTGGGTAGAGGGCAGGTTCACGTCGCCGACGAGCGGCAGATTCGCTGAGAAGAAGCTGACGCCGCCCTGCCCGCGACCATTGACCCCCGAGAACAGGCTCTGCATGCGCTGCTCGACCGCCGCCAGCGGGCTTTGATTCGAGTTCCAGTAGGCGACCAGCGCAGGGTCAGGCTGCGCGATGGGCAGCAGGTTGGGCAGCAGCGTGACGATCACTGCGAAGATGGCGCCCGCCTGCATGAAGTCCCAGCCGAGATCAGGCGAGAAGCGCAGGCCCGTGCGACGCCAGTGGCGCATGTTCTCCGCCAGGGTGAAGCGCACCAGCAGCAGCAACGTGAGCACCAGGAAGACGATCAGGAAGTAGAACTCGTCGTTGGTGGTCTGGTTGAGGTTGATCAGCAACACAACGGCGTTGGCGACGACTGCCAGCCACGGCCTGCGGGCATGAAAGACCAGCCACATCGTCATATAGGCCAGCAGGAAGGTGAGCGTCGTCAGAAACAGCAGGAAGACACTGTTGTCGGCGCTGCTGCCATTGGGAGTGAAGGCGCGCCGGAACCAGATGAGCGTGTTGTGCAGCAGCA
>DATAED010000016.1:0-4638 GCA_036258195.1 Ktedonobacterales bacterium | reverse complement strand
TCCGGGTCAGGGCCCACAGGATGTTCAGGTATGCGCGCCCGACATGCTCTTCCATGCCCTCCACCAGCGCGAGATCAAGGCTGGCCTGCACGTTCTCCAGGCCCTCATCTTCGCCCAGCAACAACTGCATGGTTCCCAGCGTATTGAGCGCGTGCAGCTGCGTCTCGACATCGCCCAGGTCGCACGCGAGCGCATGGGCGCGCTGGGCGAATGGAACCGCCACAGCAGCGTTATCCGCATTCAGGCCGAGAGACGCAAGGTTCGCGTATGCCATCGCCAGCTCGCGCCCAGGCGTCATCTGCTCCAGCAGCTTCACCGCCTGCTCCCCCACCTCGCCAGCCTGATCGACCAGTCCGATGCAGCGAAGATGAGACGAAAGCTCGCGCATCGCCCAACCCTCCCACTCTGGGGCGCCAGCTGCATGGAAACTCTCGATGGCTCGGCGTCCGGAGTTCGTCGTGGCCGGGAAATAGTCATTCAGGAACGACTCGTGGGCATGGCGGATGTAGAGCTTGCCGCGCTCCAGCGGCGGCAGATCATCGGCCCCCTGGAGAGCCATCGAGTAATAGGCCGCGGCTTCACGATGGGCTCCTAGAGACGCCGCCCGGGCGGCGGCGGCAGGCCCATAGCGCATGATGGCGTCACGATCGGCGGCGGCCTCGGCGTGGTGGACGATGCGCGCCAGGTCAGGCTCGCCGGTGGGCGGCGCTTCCAGCGCATGCAGCGCACGACGGTGCATCGTCGCCCGGCGGATCGGGGAGATCGACTCTTCGATGGCCAGCCGGGCCAGCTCATGGCGAAAGCGCACCGCTCCATCCGACGCGGTGAGCATTCCGGCGTCCAGGCAGGCGCCCAGATGCGCTAGCTCGGCGCCAGCAAGCTCGTCGAGCAGCCAGAACTCCGCTTGCAGCGGCGCGATCGCGACGGCCTCTAGCAGCGCTAACACAGCAGGCGCCAGACGCGCGACGCGCGCAAGCACGGCGTCGCGCACGGTCGGTGGTATGACGACATCGCCAGCCGCCAGCGCCTCAGTGACGAAGAACGGATTGCCAGCCGTCCTGCGAAAAAGCTCATCCGCATCCACACCGTTTGGTTTGGCCAGCGTCGCCACCGCCTCTTGCGAGAGCGGCGCCAGCCGCATGCGCACAATCGACGGCCCTGGGGGTAGCTCACCCAGCAGAATACGCAGCGGATGCGCACGGTCGAGATCGTCGCGGTAGGTGAGCAGAACCAGCACGGGCAGCGTGTCGATGCGCGGCGCGAGGAAGCGCAGCACGTCGAGCGTCGCTTCGTCTGCCCAGTGAATATCCTCGAAGAGCAGAATGGTGGGCAGCCCTCTGGCAAGTTCGCGCATCAATGCCGTTGCGACCTCAAACGCGCGCTTGCCGCTCTCGACCAGCGCCTGAAACTGCTCATTCACGGCAGGGGCGATGTCGAGCAGCGGACCGAGTGGACGCGGAGTAAACAGGTGGTCGCACATGCCGATGCGCACATGGGCTACACTCGCGTGGTCGTCGCAGAAGCGCCGCGCGACCGTCGATTTGCCGACGCCCGCCTCGCCGCCGATGAACACCATGCGCCCATGCCCACCTGCCACCGCCGATTCCAGGTGGGCGTCCAGCGCAGCGAGATGGTCAGCGCGCTCCAACAGCGCACCCGATTCGGTAGCGTTTGCAGGGGAAGAGCGCAGAGTGGCCATATGCCACCTCCTGGCAGGCGAACGCAATGAGGTTCTCAGCCCGCCCGTCACACCGAACGCTGGCGCCTCGCCTCACCTATCTGCATACATACATCCGCATGCGCTGGTATCAACATATCTCGGCGCCCATGCTGAGTTCAACCCCGCCACGAATCGCGCGCCGATGGGGCGAGGGCGAGCGACGCCTACGACCAGACGTAATTGCCGCTGCCCGCCTGGAGCAGCGTCTGCGTGCCTGTCGCCACATTGTACAGCTCCAGATGCAGCCCGTCGCCGGGCGCGCCGTTGTTGATCATCAGCGCGACGTCGGGCTGCGGCGTCCAGCCCATCCACGCCAGCGCGGAGGGCGCAGTAGTCAGCTTGCCATCGCTCAGCCGCTCGAAGACGACGTTGGGTGGCAGCGCGACGCCATTGGAGAAGGTCGCGGCGATGTAGCGGCCATCGGGCGAGAAGCTGGGCTGATTGAACCCCATACCCAGCGGCACACCGGGAAAGAGCCGCTGCGCGCCAGTGCCATCGCTGTTGGCCACATACAGCGGCGCATTGGCCTCGATAGAGGTGTCGGTAATTGATTGCGTCGGCCCAGGCACGTGATAGGCGATACGCGAGCCGTCGGCGCTGATGTCCCATGGGCCAGTCCACAGGCACGGCGCTTCCGTTACCTGGCAGCCGCCGGTTCCCGCCAGCCCCAGCCGCACGATGCGCGTATCTGTCTCTGCCGTCAGCGAGAAGTGGTGCAGGTACGCGCCGCCCTCGCTGGCCAGCAGATAGCCACCATAATACAGCGCGTCGCCGCGCAGCTTCACGCCGGATGGCTCGCCCGCCGCCGCCACCTGCGCCACCCACGTCAGCCTCGTCACTGGGGCCAGTGATTGCTGCGGCAGCGAGATGAAGAATATCGTCACCGAGCCATCGGCCAACACGCTCTCGCCATAGAAGCTGGCGTCGCTCGCCCAGCCGATGAAGCTGAACCACTCCGACGTCGCGTTGGCGCTGGGGCTGCAGAGCTGGGTGGGCGTCACCGCCAGCGTGGCGACATCCACCAGCGCCAGGCAGCTCTGCGTATCGGGCTGCTGTGGATGGGCCAGGTTGTTCCAGACCAGCAGCCAGCGCTCCGTCGGCGAGAATGCGACTGGCGAGAGCTGACGCCCCGCCGGAGCCGTCACAGCGCTCGGCGTCTCGCAGCCCTGCGTGAGGTATAGCGCGCCGCTGCCATCGTTGTAGGCATAGTCTGTGCTGGAGCCAGCCGGCTCGGCGCAGACCCACGCCGCCGACGCGCTGGTCGCCGTGGCGACTGGAGACGTATGCGCGCTGGGGCTGGGCGTCACGCGCGCGCCCGGCGTCACACCCGGCGCGCAGCCAGAGATCGCCAGCGTGAGCGCCAGACAGAGCAGCCAGCCCGACCACCGCGGGCGCCATCCACTTCGCATCGCGTCTCCTCATCGCCCGCAGCGGCTGGGCGCGTTGTTCTCGTCGCCATTCTCGTCGTCGTTCTCGTCGTCGAATCATCGGCGGCGCGGCTGCTCAGCCCGAGTTCCGCCCAGTATAGCAGACCAGCGCCAATGACGCTGCGGTCGCTTCTTGGCGCGCATGATACGATGTGGCTGGCGCAGCGCGCATCGCGGCGCAGGGAGCGGGAAGAAGGCAGAGCGATGATTCCAGGCGAATTGATCTCGCTGATCGCGCGGCGGCGGCTGGTCGCCGAGGTGCGCACCGACACGGCGATGCAGGCGCTGAGCGTGGTGGATGCGCTGGCGGCGGGTGGCATCGGCGTCTTCGAGATCGCGCTGACCATCCCCGGCGCGGCGGAGATTCTGACGCACTACGCCACACGCACCGACATCATCGTCGGCGTCGGCGCCGCACTCGAAGCCCGCCAGGCCCGCGACGCGCTCGCCAGCGGGGCGCGCTTCGTCGCCTCGCCCATCTTCAGTCCGGAGGTGGCGCAGGTCTGCCAGGAGAAGGGCGCCGCCTGCGTGTTGGGCGCGCTCACCCCGACAGAGATCATCAGCGCACAGCGGGCCGGAGCCGAGATGGTGAAACTCTTCCCGGTCGAGGCGATTGGCGGCCCGGCCTATGTGCGCTCGCTGCTGCGCCAGTTGACGCACATCAGCGTTCAGGTGTCGGGCGGGTTCGCCGTCGAGCATCTGGTGGAATATTTCCAGTTGCCGATTCGCTCCATCGCGCTGGGCGCCCTGCTCGCTCCGCCGACGCTGGTGGATCGCGCGGCGTGGCAGGCCATCACCAATCGCGCAGCGGCCTTCGTCCAGTTCGCCAATAATCCACATGCCTATGGCGCGCAGTTCCTGGCGATGATGGGTGTGGCGCCCAAACCACAGCCTGCGCCGCAGCCCGTCGCGGCGCCCGCGCCTCCGGAGAACCGCGCCGCCGCGAACATGCCCACCATGCCCGTCCCGCCCAATGCGCTGCCGCCGAGCCAGCATCTCGACGACGCACCTGCGCTGATTCGTCCGCCCGCCGCCTGGCAGGAATCCGCAGGCGCCGACGCCAACTTCCGCCCATGGGACTCGCGCCCTGTGCGCCAGGGCGACGACGAGGACTGGCTGCGCTGAGGCGGCTCGCGCGTTATACTCTGCAAGAAGACGATTCCGCCCTCCTCTCTCCTCGTGGAAGCGGGGTCGCGGGTGAGGGTAGGACAGTCAAACCAGGCGGAAAGGCACAGAAGGCAGCATGTTTCGCAAGACCACGATGCGCCGCGCAATCGGCGAGGGATTGCTGATCTATCTCGCGGCGCTGGGGCTGGCGCTCGTGCCGATTGGCTTCTGGCCGCCGGTGATCTTCCCCGTCGTGCTCATCCTGCGCACGGCGCTCTTCATTTTGCCGCCGGTGTGGGCAGCGGCGCGCGTCGTCTCGACGCGGCGCGAGAAGATGAGCCGTCGCTTCTGGCGGCTCGGCCCGACGATGGCGGTTCTGGCGGC
>DATAED010000015.1:0-1977 GCA_036258195.1 Ktedonobacterales bacterium | reverse complement strand
GACCGTGTGCGGCTGGCCATCGGACGGGATGCGCATGTCGCCGCCCACGCGAAACACCTGCGCCGCGCCCGCGTTATCGAAACCAGCGCTCGCCATGTTCATATTCGTCAGGGTCGCCTCGTCGGGCGCGCTCATGGCTGCCATCGGCATGGCCATCATCTGATCGGCGGCTTCCTTGCGCGCGGGGCCACGCACGGCTGCGGCGTACACGCGTGGCTGGATAGGCGGGCGCTGCTGCAGATACCATACGGGCGACTCGTCGGGCAGCGCGATGGCTGCGCTGGGGCGCGCGGTCGAGATGGAGAGCTGCATAGTCGACCAGTCCTCGCCCGTCCACTGGCGTACCTGCGCCTGCTGCGAGAAGCGTACTTTGGCCGTCTCGGTATCCACCCGCGCATCGT
Source organism: Ktedonobacterales bacterium (assembly GCA_036258195.1). Lineage (GTDB taxonomy): Bacteria > Chloroflexota > Ktedonobacteria > Ktedonobacterales > JADMIN01 > JAKAIY01. The sequence goes on along the minus strand of DATAED010000015.1, from coordinate 1,576 downwards.
AGCGTGGCGACCAGCCGGCATTGTAGACCAGATACGACACGTCGAAGGCCATCGCGCCCGCCGCTGAGGCGCGCACGCGGATGGTCGCCTGCAAGCGGTCTGGCTCACTGCGGATGGCGCCCAGCTCGCGTTTGCGCGCCTCCAACTCCTGCGCCATGCGCTGGCGCTCGGCCTGCGTGTCGAGCGTCAGCGTGGTCAGGCGCTCGCTCTCATCGCGCGCGACGGCGAAGATGCGCCCCGGCTCATCCGCCTGGGCCGTGCCGCGAATCAGGCCATAGGCCAGCCCACGCGCCGAGTACTCGCCCAGCGTTTGGAGCCAGCCGCGCTGCTGATCGAGCAGGCTGAGTCGCTGATCCAGCGCGCTCAACTCGCGCGTCAGGCGGTCGATCTCGGCCTGCAGCGCCTGGGTCTGCTCCTCGGGCGGCTCGGCGTGATACTCGTCGCCCAGATCGACCCCCAGCAACTGCGCGCTCGCCGCGCCACGGCCCGCCACTCGCAGCGAATCCTGCGCCAACGCGCGTGGCAGCCGCGCCAGCGTCACCTCGTGCTCGCCCGCTTCCGGCGCCTCCACCGTCCCGCGCCGCGTCACCAGCGCGCGATCAGGGTACACCGTCACCTCAGCAATCGGCGCGTTCAGTTCCAATCGCATCATGCCCCTCCTGATGTGTGAGCGGCCTCACCTGGCTGGCGACTGAAGTCGCGCCTGAGAGGCCTTTGTGGGCCGCAAGGTCCGCGCAGACGGACTGAGATCCCGAACCCGCGCAGGCGGGTTTCGCGGCGGCCCGCAGGCCGCCTCCCAGGCTCGGTTTCAACCGCCAGCGCCATTCCAGCGCCCGCCTGCGAACACCGCCGCTACTTGTCGCGAGCCTCCGCGAAGGCCGCCTCGAAGTGGCGCATCTCGATCTGCGGGCTATTGGTCTTGAGCGGCGTCGTGGCGCGATTCTCCGCCTCGACGCTGGCCCCACGTGCGCGCATCCACTCCGCCAGCGCCAGATTGGCGGCGCGACGGCAGGAGGCCTCCAGATCGGCGCCACTGAAGCCATCCGTCTTCTTCGCCAGCGTATCCAGCGAGACGCCAGCCGCCAGCGCGCGTTTGCGTGTGTGGATGGCCAGAATCGCGCGCCGCGCCTCGCGATCAGGCAGCGGCAACTCCACTACCAGATCGAAGCGCCCGGAGCGCAACACCGCAGGATCGATCAGCTCAGGACGGTTGGTCGCTCCCACCACGATCACTCCGCGCCGACCCTCGATGCCGTCCAGCTCGGTCAGCAATTGGCCGATCAGCCGGTCGCCAACGGCGTCGAACGCGCCACCGCGCTGCGGGGCCAGCGCATCCATCTCATCCAGGAAGAGCACGCACGGCGCGACCTGCCGCGCCCGCTGGAACGTCTCGCGCACGCCGCGCTCCGACTCGCCCACCCACTTCGAGAGTAGTTCTGGCCCCTTCACCGAGATGAAGTTGGCCTGGCAGGCCGTCGCCAGCGCCCGCGCGATCAGCGTCTTGCCCGTTCCTGGTGGGCCAGCCAGCAGCACACCGCGTGTCGGCTCCAGATCCATCGCCGCGTACAGCTCAGGA
>DATAED010000014.1:0-5314 GCA_036258195.1 Ktedonobacterales bacterium | reverse complement strand
ACACATGTGGTCCGGCCTTCGCTTTATCTCCTCCTCCAGCTTCTTCATGCCCGCTATCTTCGCTATCCGCCTCGCCGTGCAGCCTTACGCAGCAAATCGCCTGCCTCTGGCGCCCTCTACCCTGCGCGCGGTAGCCTAGAGGGCAGATGGGGCGAGCGCCCATCCGCGACAGAGCGCCACGAGACTGCGGCATAAAGGAGCTGAGCATGATGTCAGACGATGTAGCGGGAGCGACGATATCGACCACGGCGGGCGCCCGCCACGACGCGGGGAAACTCGCCGGGCAGGTCGCGCTGGTGACTGGAGCCAGTTCGGGCATCGGGCGGGCCATCGCGCTCGCCTTTCTGGATGCGGGCGCCGACCTCGTGGCGGTAGCGCGGCGCGCCGAGCGGCTGAACGTGCTGGCCGAGGAGGCGCAGCGCATGGGGCGCGCCTGCCGCCTGGTGACGGGCGATGTGCGCGAGGAGGATACCGCCAGCCGCGCCATGCAAGCCGCGCTCGACCACTTCGGCAAGCTCGACCTGCTGGTGAACAACGCCGGCGTGGGCATCTACAAGCAGCTCGAAGAGACCAGCCCCGACGAATACGACACGATGATGGACTCCAACATGCGCAGCACGTTCCTCTTCACGCGCTATGCTGTGCCGGTGTTGACGCGCCAGGGCAGCGGGCTCATCATCAACATCGCGTCGATGGCGGGCGTGATGGGCTTCGCTGGCGAGGCGGTCTACTGCGCCACCAAATTCGCGCAGGTCGGTTTCACCCAGGCGCTCGACCGCGAGCTGCGGCCCAGGGGGATTCGCGTGGGGGTGATCTGCCCCGGCGGCGTGAAGACGGAGTTTGCCATCGGTACCGGGCGCACCGAGGAAGGCGTGGCCGTCTCAGGCATGCTGGAGCCAGAGGATGTCGCCGACGCCGCGCTGCTGATGGCGACCCAGCGCGGCGGCTCGCGCATCATGGAGATTCGCCTGCGTCCGATGATCGAGTCGCTGGCGGGGCGCGACCCGGAGTAGCGCCGGAGGAGCGCCGGACGGGGCTTGGCTGCCGCGCTATACTGGAGGCAGATTCCGCGCGGATCCCAGCCCACGCCGTGCGGGCCATCGACGGCCCTGGCGAACGCTCAGATGAAAAGAGTTACCTGCCATGCCTGTCCCACCGCCGCCTCCGCAGCAGTCCCCGCAGCCCATCCTGGCGCTCTTCGACCCCAAGACCATCAAAGCGGCGAGCTACCCGCGCATACTGCTCGGCCTGATGGCTGTCTGGTGTTTCATCGGCGTCGCGGCGATGTTCTTCGGCGCAGCGTTGCCCGACACGCTCGGCTTCGTGCTGACGGCGGCAGAGGTCATCTTCATCCTCTCCCGCGACCGCCAGGGCTTCTACACTGGCGCGGGCTACTTCAAAGTGGAGGAGTGGAGTCGTGGCCAGCGTGCGGCGCTGGCGATTGCCGAGGTTCCTGGCTTCTTCCTGATGCTGATCTTCTATATCATGCGTGTCGTAGCGCTGCAATACCAGTTGCTCGATCAGCCCCCTCCGCTGACGCCGCCCGCCAAGCGCAAGCGCCCCCGCCGCTAGTCTACGCCGCCATTCCAGGCCCCTCGCCCGCTTTGCAGGCGAGGGGTTTGCTATTTGGAGGGAACCACAAACAGGCCGACGGGCAGCGCGATGGCGCAGAGGATGAGCGCCACCGCCACGGCGATCCACACCCAGCGCCAGCGGCTCTGGCGCGGCGCCGACATCAGCGCGATGATGGCGAGCGCCACCAGCACGGCGCTGAAGGCCAGCGAATTGAACAGTTCCACGCATGATGCTCCGATAGCAAATGGTCGCTGTCAGGGAGCCGCCGCGCGCCATCATACTGGCTGAGTTGGTTCTGCGCAAGCCATTGGGCGTAGCGCGGGACTGCTTCATAGCTACTGACGCGCGAACGCCGTGATTTTAACCCATGTTTGCTCTCTGGCTCGCATGCGTCGCGCTCGCTTGCCGATGCGCCGAGAGCCGCCGCTCGTGACAACTGTCATGCGCAGGTCATGACAATCATCGCTACCGCAGCAGCGCGCCCTCTGGCACACTAGAACTGTCCGATGGGACGACGCGAATGAGGCGGGACGCGACACAGGGAAGCGCCCCCGGCGCGTCGGGGAACAGGACGCAAGGAGTTTTCTCATGATCGCGCAGACCAACACTTCGATTGCTCCGACGACGAGCGCTGCCCGTACCGCTGTCTCACGCCTGGAGGTTGCAGCCATCTTGCTGCTGATGGCGGGCGATGGCTACATCAACGGCAACTTCATTCAGCCCATCAACGTCGGATGGGGCGCCTTCATCGACCTGATGCACTTCCTGCCACTGGTGGCGCTGCTTTGGCTGGCTATCGAGCTGCTGCGGCCCAGCGATGAATCGGCGGCGGCGACGGCGCGACGGCGCGGGCTGCGGGTGGGCGTCACGATTTTGGCGGTCATCGGCGCCATCGTCTGTCTGGTAATGATCGGGCTGGGCGTATTCGCTCCGTCGCTGGGCGTGGGTGTGCAGGAGTTCAGCGACTGGCTGGCGGTCATCCTGTGTGGCGGCGGCGCGGTGTTGTGGTTCACCACGCTCTTCCTGAACCGACGCGCTGCGTAGCAGTGGCGACAGCCCCCTCCCCCGGCCCCTCCCCCGCTTTGCGGGAGAGGGGAGGCGGGAGCCACTCAATGGGAACGATGTGCTTGAAGGAGTGTGCCGTTATGAAGGTCGAGCAGACGACACGCGCAGCGATTGGTGCGCGTATTCCTCTCTGGATCACGATTGTTGTCATCCTCGGCGCGCTGCTCTCGCTGGTCGGCGCTGTGGTGAGCAAGGTCGATCCCACCCTGCTCACCGGCGGTGGCCCGCTGACCGATGCGGCGCGCGTCTACACCGACTACACCTTCGCGCGCGATCTGGCGGTGTCCATCGTCCTGCTGACCCTGCTGGTGTTGCGCGCCCGACTACCGCTGGCCAGCGTCATGACGCTCGTGGCGCTCATTCAGATCATCGACACGCTCGACGATCTCACGCGCGGCGCCTTCGCGCTGGCGCCGGGGCTGCTCTTCTACGCCATCCTCTTCCTGCTCGGCGCGTGGGCGCTGGCGGGCCGACCTCGCTGGCGTCGCGGCGCCCGGCGCGCCGACTGAGCGATGCGCGGCGCACCTGTCAACCTTTGGCTTGGCATGGCGGCGCGCGTCGTGTACAGTGACCACAGCCCAATACCGGCCCGTTCTGGCTCGATGTGCAGACCGGCTTGCCCGCTCAGTAGGAAGATGGCGCCATGCGATCACCTCACGATGATGTGCGTACTCCACACGCTGCCGCGCCAATCGCGTCGAACAGCGATCTGCCGCCAGCGCTGCTGTGGATCATCTGGCTGCTCTGGCTGTTCTTTCTCAATCAGCCACTCAGCCAGTTGCTGGCGCTGCCGTCCTCGCCACAGAAGGTGATCAGCCTGGGCGGTCTGGCGCTCTTCGTCGGCCTCTATCTCTGGGCCACCTGGCAGAACGCCTGGCGACTGAGCCGCGACACCCCTGCCCCCGCCACGACAGCATTCTGGCAGGCGTGGGGCCCGATTCTGGCGCTGCTGGTAGTGGGCGTGGCGATGGCGCTGCTGGCGGGGCAATCAGCGCTGGGCAGTCTGATCTACGTCAGTGCGGGGCTGTGTGGCCGACTGGATGGTCGCCGCGTCGGGTTCGCCATCGTTGGGTTGACGCTGCTCGCGGCGCTGCTCGGCGTCATCACCCATTCGCCGCCAGACGCCATCTTCCAGATCATCTTCATCGTACCGGCGGTCGGCCTGTTCGTCTTCTTCCTCGAACGCGCCATCCGCACGAATCAGGAGCTGCGCCGCGCCCGCCAGGAGATTGCGCGTCTGGCTGTCTCGGAGGAGCGGCTGCGGTTTGCGCGCGATTTGCACGACCTGCTGGGCCACACGCTCTCGCTCATCACGCTCAAGAGCGAGCTGGCGCGGCGGCTCATCGCCGTTGCGCCAGAGCAGGCCGCCAGCGAGATCACCGACATCGAGACGGCGGCGCGGCAGGCACTGACAGAGGTGCGCGAGGCCGTCAGCGGCTATCGCCAGCCAACCTTGCAGAGCGAGTTGAGCGGCGCGCAGGAGCTGCTGGCGGCGGCGGGCATCAACTACCAGGAGTACGGGGAGCCGCCCACGTTGGCGCCCGCTTCGGAGGCGACGTTCTCGTGGGCGGTGCGCGAGGGCGTCACCAACGTGATTCGCCACAGCCGGGCGCGCTCCTGCTGCATCACCTTCGTCCAGGGCGAGGGCCGCTGCTCGGTGGAGATTCGCGACGATGGCGCCGCGCCGACCGACGACGCGGCGGGCGAGAGGCGCGGCGCGGGACTGGCCGGGCTGAAGGAGCGTGTGACGGCGCTGGGCGGCGCGTGCGAGGCCGGGGCGGTGGCTGGCGGTGGCTGGCGGCTGCTCGTCTCGCTGCCGCTGACGACCGCTGGCGCGTCTGGCTCCTCAGCAGGCAGCGATGGGCAGCCGAGTGAACAGAGCGATACACCGGTGGAAAGGCGGGTGGCGCCATGGTTCGGGTGATGCTGGCCGAGGATCAAGCCATGGTGCGCGGGGCACTGGCGGCGCTGCTGCGGCTGGAGCCAGACATCGAGGTGGTGGCCGAGGTGGCGCGCGGCGACGAGGCCGAGGCGGCGGCGCTGGCGGCGCGGCCCGACGTGGCGCTGCTCGACATCGAGATGCCCGGCATGAGCGGGCTGGATGTGGCGGCGGCGCTGCACAGGAGCCTGCCCACCTGCCGCCTCATCATCCTGACGACCTTTGGCCGACCCGGCTACCTGCGCCGCGCGATGGAGAGCGGGGTGGTCGGCTTTCTGGTGAAGGACGCGCCCGCCGCGCAGCTCGCAGCGGCCATCCGGCGGGCGGCGGCAGGTGAGCGCGTGGTGGATCCCACGCTGGCGATGTCGGCGCTGGGCGCGGGCGAGAATCCCTTCACCGAGCGGGAGCGCGCCGTGCTGGCGGTGGCCGCCGCCGGAGCCAGCGTCGCCGAGATCGCCGATCAGCTCAGCCTCTCGCAGGGAACCGTGCGCAACTACCTCTCCACCGCCATCCAGAAGGTCAACGCGCAGAATCGCGTCGAGGCGGCGCGCATCGCCGAGCGCAACGGCTGGCTGTAGGCGCGAGAGACGTATTGCAGCTGGGGTCGGCGGGCGATTGAAATCGCGCCTGGGAGGCGACTGATGCCGCCGCGAAACCCGCCTGCGCGGGTTCTGGATCGGGAGTCCGCACAGGCGGGCTTTGCGGCCTGCAAGGCCATCCAGACGCGGTTTCAAC
>DATAED010000013.1:0-3573 GCA_036258195.1 Ktedonobacterales bacterium | reverse complement strand
AGCATCACGCTGCGGCGCGACATCGAGCGCATCCGCCGCGCGGAGGAGACACTCTACGAGCTGAACATCGGCGGGACGGCGGTGGGCACTGGCCTGAACGCCGAGCCAGCCTATATCGCGGGCATGGTGCGCCACCTCTCCGAGTTGACGGGCTTCCCTTTCCGCTCACCGGAGTCGCTGGTGGAGATCGCGCCGAATATGGGCAGCTTCGTGGAGGTCTCAGGCGCGCTGCGCGTGCTGGCGACAGACCTGACGAAGATTGCCAACGACATCCGGCTGCTCGCCTCGGGGCCGGCGACGGGCTTCTACGAGATCGTGCTCCCGGCGGTACAGCCAGGCTCCTCGATCATGCCGGGCAAGGTCAACCCGTCGATGGCCGAGATGCTGAACATGATCTGCTTCCAGGTACTCGGCAACGACACCTGCGTCACCTTCGCCTCGCAGGCTGGCCAGCTCGAACTCAATGTGATGATGCCGGTCATCATCCAGAATGTGCTCCAGTCGTTCACCATCCTGAAGAACGGCATGGCGACCTTCACCGACCGCTGCGTGACGGGCATCGTGGCGAACCAGCAGCGCGCCGAGGAGTACGCCTTCAAGAGCGCCAGCCTGGTGACGGCGCTGGCCCCCTACATCGGCTACGAAGCCTCCGCCGCCATCGCCAAGGAGCAGGTGCGCACGGGCCGCGACATCCGCGAGATCGTGCGCGAGAAGAACGTGCTGCCCGAGGCCGACCTGGCCATCATCCTGGAGCCACAGGCGATGACCGAGCCGGGCGTGGCAGGCCAGGGCAAGACGCAGACCCCCATCCTCGGCCACGCCAGCGCTGGCGGCTGAGAGTAGCGCCTGAAGCCATCGCCAGTCCTCCCAGCGCGCATGTGCGTGGGGAGGGCTTGGCGAGCGCACCTTGAACCCGTGGAGGAGCACTGCCGATGAGCGATGCGATGTATCTCTGCGTCACCTGCGGCACACAATATCCTGCCGAGGATGCGCCGCCTGCCCACTGCGCCATCTGCGAGGATGACCGCCAGTACGTCAACCGCGCGGGGCAGCAGTGGACGACGCTGGCGCGGCTGCGTGATGGCGCCCACAGCAATGCGCTGACCGAGCACATCCCCGGCGTCACCAGCATCGCCACCACGCCGAAGGTGGGCATCGGCCAGCGCGCCTATCTGCTCCAAACGCCGCAGGGCAATCTGCTGTGGGACTGCCTGAGCTACCTGGACGATGCGACCGTCGCAGCGATCCAGCAGCGCGGCGGGCTGGCGGCCATCGCCATCTCGCATCCGCACTTCTACACGACCATGGTGGACTGGAGCCATGCCTTCGGTGGCGTTCCCATCCACATTCACGCCGACCAGCGGCCCTGGGTGATGCGCGACGACCCCACAATCCGCTACTTCGAGGGCGAGAGCGTCGAGCCGCTGGCGGGCTTGCGTGTGCTGCGGCTGGGCGGCCACTTCCCCGGCAGCGCCGTGCTACACTGGCCGGGCGCGGCGGATGGCGCGGGCGCGCTCTTCACCGGCGACACGATCAAGGTCGTCGCCGACCCACGCTGGGTGACGTTCATGTACAGCTACCCGAACGACATCCCGCTCGGCCCGACCGCCATCCGCAAGATCGTCGCGGGTGTCGAGCCGCTGACCTTCGCGCGGCTCTACGACGGCTGGGAAGAAGCCAGCGGCGACGCGCACGAGGTCGTGCTGCGCTCGGCGGAGCGCTACCTGAGGCACATCGCGGAGTAGCAGGCGGAACCTCTCCCCCTGACCCCCTCCCCTCCGAGGGAGGGGGAACCCAGGCCAGGGTTACAGCGCGGGGCAACGCCGAATTCTTCCTTCTGTGTTCTTTCGGTAGAAGGGACTCTTGCTAGCGGCGACAATGGTCGCCCTAGATTCCCCCTCCCCTGCGAGGGGAGGGGGTCAGGGGGAGAGGTTCCGCGCCTGGTTGCACCACACTATGCCCCTGCCCTCGGCTGGGGGGCGCCGTACCTCCGCCGCAGCTCGGCGCGCGACATGAAGACCTCCATCGGGTACGCGCCGAAGGTCGTGCCGCGCTGGAGGCGCTTCAGGCCATCGGGACTGTAGATCGTCAGCAGACCCTGCATGAAGAAGCGGTCGAACCAGGCGAGCAGCGTCACCGGGCGCTCGCGCACGGTGAAGCCCAGCCGTGGCGCCGCCCGCCCGATCAGCGTCAGCCCGTGGACGGCCACCGAGCGCGCCACCGGGCCTTGCTGGCCTGGCGCATCTGCCCACACCGCCAGCGCGCCCATGTCATCCGCGATCATGCGCGCGAGCTGGAAGGGCGTAGCCGTGCGTGACGCCGCGCCCACCTTCAGATTGTTGAAGTGCAGCTCGGTGACGCGCGTCCCCCGCGCGACGTGCGTACCATCGGGCAGCGTGATCGGCTTGCCATGGTAGCGCCCGAAGTGGACGCGCAGCACACCATGCGGCGCATTAGGAATCTCCGTCGTCGGCAGGAAGAGATCGTAGATGCGCTCCCAGATCGGCCAGAAGCGCAGGAAGCCGCGCGCACGCCCGCCCTGCGACGCGCCCGCCAGCCGCCAACCCAGCCCGGGCCGCCGTGGCTGAGCGACCGCCACGGACGCTGCCACCGCAGGCGTCGCCTGTGTCGGCTGATCGCCACGGATGAAGGAGACGAAGACGGCGCCCAGCGCCAGGAAGATGGCCGCCAGCGCGAAGATGGCCTGATAGCCCAGCGCCGTCTGGTGGTAGACGCCATCCACCAGCGCGATCACCGCGCCGCCCAGCGCAGGCGCCAGGATAGCGGGCAGCGTGGAGGCGGCGCTCCAGATGCCGAGGTCTTTGCCCGCGTTGGCCTGCGTCGGCAGCGCATCCACCGCCAGCGCCCAGTCCACGCTGGTATACGCGCCGTAGCCCAGCCCAAAGACGATGCCCAGCGGCCACAGCGGGATACGTCCCGGCAGCACCACGAACGCCAGCGCGGGCAGCGCCATCAGCGCGGTCGAGACGCCCACCAGCAGCGCGCGATTCATGTGGTCGGAGAGGATGCCCAGCGTCAGCGCGCTGAGGATGGCGCCCACCAGCGCCATGCCCGCCACCCAGGCCGTCGCGCTGACAAAATTGGTCACATGCACGACGTTGGCGAAGTAGTATTCGATGAAGGTCAGGAAGAGCGTCAGCCCCAGCATCACGAAGCCGCGCGTCAGAAAGACCCAGGTGAAGTTGTGGCTCTTCCAAGGCTCCAGCCACAGCGTGCGCAGCGATTGCAGCCCGCGCTCCAGGCGTCCCACCCCGCGCGGCGCCGGACGCAGCGCGGCGGCCTCATCGGCGCTGAAGGGCGTTTCGGGCGTCCACACCACCGTCACGATGGCCGTCAGCGCCATCACAGCGGCGGTGGCGAAGTAGAAGATGGCCACGCCGTTGACGATGGCCGCGCGTCCGGCGCCGGAGTTCGCGTTGGTGAGCGTGACATTGGCCAGCAGCGCGCCCGCCAGCGCCAGGCTGCCCACATTGCCCAGAATCGTCATCAGCCCCATGTAGCCAGAGGCCGCGCCGCGCTGCCGCTCAGGCGTCAGATCGGGCAGCAACCCCT
>DATAED010000012.1:0-2864 GCA_036258195.1 Ktedonobacterales bacterium | reverse complement strand
CAGCCGCTCGCGCACACGCGCGCCCGCCCGGCCATGCAGGTAGACGCCCAGGCTAGCCGCCTCCCACGGCGCGCAGCCCTGCGCCAGCAGCCCGCCGATCACGCCGGAGAGCACGTCGCCCGTGCCAGCCGTCGCCAGCGCTGGATTCGGCGACCAGTTGACGCGCAGCCCGCCAGATGGCGCGGCGATCAGCGGGCAGGCGCCTTTCAGCACGACCACCAGATTCCAGTCGCGCGCGGATTGCGCCGCCACGTCCAGGCGGTCGGCTCCCCCGCTGGAGACGCGCTGCCCCTCGCGCAGCCGCGCCATCTCGCCGGGGTGCGGGGTGATGACCGTCTCGGCGGGCAGCAGCTTCCACCACTGCGGCTCCTTCGCCAGCGCGTTCAGCCCATCGGCGTCCACCAGCAGGCGCGGGCGCCTCTCCTCCGGCAGCGCGCGCAGTCCAGCAAAGACCGCCAGCAGGAACGGCTGGATGCCCGGCGCCTGGCTCAGCCCCGGCCCAACTACCAGCGCATCGTAGCCGCGCAGGCCAGCCAGCAGCGCCTGCGCGCGCGCCTGCGGATCACTGTCGTCCGGCGGCAGCAGCAGGTAGGTCACTTCGGGCAGTGTGGCGGCGTAGACGCTGGCGCGCTCCGGAGTGGTCGCCAGCGTCACCAGACCCGCGCCGACCCGCGACGCCGACGCCCCGCACAGCGCCGCCGCGCCGATGAACTGCGGCGAGCCAGCCAGAACCATCAGCTTGCCATAGGTTCCCTTGTTGCTGTCGGCGGGGCGCTGGGGCAGCAGCGCGCGCGCCTCGCGCGGAGACAGCATCTCTAGCCCCGCCGGGAAGGTCATCGTGTCGGGCAGACCAATCGAGCCGATCACCAGCTCGCCCAGATAGCCCGCACCAGGAAAGAGGATCAGCCCGGTCTTGGGGCAGGCCAGCGTCACCGTCAGGTCGGCGGCCAGCGCGCCCTCGTCCACCGCACCCGTGTCGGCGTTGAGTCCGCTGGGCAGATCGACCGCCAGCGTGAAGGGACGCGGGCGGCCAGCGCGTGTTGGCGCGGCGCGCTCGCGCAGCTCGCCCACCAGCGCCAGCGCCTGCCGCATGCGCGGGTCGAGCGGGCGGGCGTGTCCGGTGCCGAGCAGCGCATCCACCACCACATCGGCCTCGGCCAGCGTCGCATGCAACCCGGCCAGATCATCACTCACGCGCTTCTCGCCCTGCGCCAACTCCATCATGTTGTCGCGCCAGCGCCAGGTCGTCACGTGCGCGCCCCACTCGGCCAGCAGCGTATTCATCACGCGACCATCGCCGCCATTGTTGCCTGGCCCCGCCAGCGTCACCACGCGCAGCCCGCGCACATCGCCGCCCAGCCGCTCGCGCAGCGCCTCGGCCACGCTGCGCCCGGCATACTGCATCAGGGTCGGCGAATCCAGTCCGTACTGCTCCTCGGCGCGTCGCTCGATGGCGCGCATCTCATCCACGCTCACGACCCGCATCGTCCGCTGCTCCTCTCTGGTCTATGCGGTCTTTCCGCCGCTGTGCTGTCGTCTCAACCTCTCATCCAGTATGCCAGGACACGCCACTACTGCGCTGTATTCGCGCTCCCATTTCAGGCCGATTTCAGGTGAGCGTCGCGCAGGCGCAAGCGTATCTCTCACAGGTAGGCGCAGCCCGCATGGTAGATGGAGAGGAGCGGTGGGCATGGAGCCAGGCACAGAGCCGATTCCCGCAGACTCCGAAAAGACCCGGTCAATTGACACCGACGCCAGGTCAGCCGTCAGACCCGCCGCGGCGCCGTCCAGCAAGGGCGTCCGCATTGGCGCCTCCTCAGTGGGCCTTGTCGGCGGCCTGGGAGCTATCGTGGGCTTCGTGCTCCCCTGGTTCGTCTTCGTCGCTGCGGTCTCGATGGGATGCCGCGCGCCTCTCCAGATCGAATTGTACGAGTTGGGCGGGGCTGCGCTCGCGCTCGGCTCGGCGGGCGACCGGCCAGCGGCGGCCTCCATCGCGTCGCTGGTCTGCGCGGTCATCGTCGTGATCACCTGCATTGCGTCGCTGCGTCGGCCAACGCCGCGTCGTGCGCGCCTGCTCCTGATGGCCGCCGTCATCGGGATTGGCGCGCTGTGCGTTGTCGGGGCGCTGGCGACTAGAGGGCAGATTACCCCGAAGGGTCTCATCTATGTTGCCTATCTGGGGTTCGGAATAGGATTCTGGATCACACTCGGTGGGCTGCTGCTCTCCTGGATCAGTGGCGCGCTTCTGCATGCCGCCATGCGTCCCACCCGGAAGTTCGAGCGCGTCGCCGACATGGCGTTTGCGGCGCTGGGCATCGTGGGACTGCTCGCATCGGGCGCCATCGCCATCACCGAGCGGCCAGCGCCCTACCCCGCGCTGACCTGCTCCCAGGCGACCAGCCAGGCGACCAGGCGGGCGATCGCGCCAACGCCGGGCGCATCTCACGTCTACTTCACCTCCGCCGATGGCCTCTACGCGCTCGATGCGGCAACCGGGCGCCTCCAGTGGCGCTGCCGCAATCCGCTCGGCGGCATCGTGACGATGGGGCCGCCAGCGCTCGCTGCCACCGGCCCAATCGTGGCCTCGCGCGATGGCTATGTGTATGCCGTGCGCGCCGCCGACGCCACAATCCTCTGGCGCGCTGACATCGGCGGGCGCGGCGTCAATGTGATCCAAACACCATCCATCGCGCCCATTGTCGCAAACGGCGCCATCTATGGCGTCAACGGCGCCAACAGGCTCTATGCGCTGCGGGCCAGCGATGGGGCCAGTCTCTGGTCATCGCAGGTCACGCTTCCGCCAGCCGCCTGGCCTGGCGCGCCTGTGCTGCTCGCTGGCGGCGCGCTACTGTATCTGGCCAATA
>DATAED010000011.1:0-15654 GCA_036258195.1 Ktedonobacterales bacterium | reverse complement strand
TAGTCGGCGTGGCGGCACTCGGCGCAGGGGCGATGCCCCGCCGCGAACGCCGCCGCCTCATCCAGAAAGAACAGCTCGGTGTAGCTGTGCGGGCGCATCAATTCACGATGTCGCCCGCGAAACTCCGTCACGCAGGCGATCCAGCGCTGCACCTGCCACGCACGCACGATGCGCCGCTGGTCGTCGTGCAGGATGCCGCGATTGCCGAAGAGCAGCCCGCGCCCTTCGACCGCGACAATCTCGCCGAAGGGCGTCACGCGGTTTTGCAATGGCATCTTGGCGCCCTCAGACGATGATCAGCGCGCGCTGGGCGGGCGAGATGTAGTCCGCGCCCGCCTGGCTCACCAGCACCTCATCTTCCAGCCCGATGAAGCCGCGCTCGGTGGCCACGCCCAGCTCCAGCGTGTAGACCGAGCCTGGCTCGATGGGCCGCTCCGGCGACTCGCCGTAGCGCGGCCAGCGCGGCCCCAGCAGCGGCCCACCATCGTGCGTCGCCAGCCCCACGCTATGCCCCAGCGCGTGCTTGTATTCCGGATAGCCCGCCGCCGTCAGCGTCTCGCGCGCCGCCGCGTCCACCGTCCAGCCCTGCACGCCCGCCTTCAGCTTCGCGCGGCCCGCCTCGATGGCGTCCACGCAGGCCCGGAAGGCATGGCGCACGCTGGCGGGCGGCTCCGGGTCAGTCTCGCTGCGCAGATACCACATGCGCTGGAGGTCGGCGCGGTAGCCCTCATACGCGATGCCGAAGTCGAGATGCACCAGATCGCCTGGCTGCATAGCGATGTCGGTTGGCCCGGCGTGGCCAGCCTCCGACGCCGCGCCCGCATTGACCGTGGGGCAATGATCCGCCGCCCAGGATGTCTCCAGCCCACGGCGGCGAATCTCGGCGTGCAGCATATCGGCCACCTCGACCTCGGCGCGCCCCGGACGCAGGAAAGCCGTCACCTGCGCAAACAGCTCCTCGGTGATCTCGATGGCTTTGCGCATGCGGGCCAGCTCGGTCGGCGTCTTGCGGCTGCGTAGCGCGCCGATGATTGGCCCGGCGGAGATGAGACGCTGGCGATAGGGCGTGCGGGCCAGCGCCTCGACCAGTTGCAGATACATCCCATGCGTCAGGCCATCGGAGGCGACATCGCCCAGCGCGTAGTTGATGGCGATCTGGCCGGGGTCGAGCTCGCGCATGATCTCGCGTAGTGTCGGCGCGATGCCCTCATCGTAGGTCAGCACGGTGTCGTAGAGGCCAGCGCGGCGCACCGTGGCGCCCTCTGGCCCGCCGACGATGGCCACCCGCCGCCCGGAGCGCGTCACGATGAAGGCGCTCTGCCACGTCACCTCGTGCCCCACGATCAGTTTCATCACCGGATCAGGCGTCTCCGACGACTCGCGCACGAAGGTCAGCCAGCAGTCGATGCCCTGCTCATCCAGCAACTCCGCCGCTTGCGCCAACTTCTCCGCCTGAATGCTGCCTGCCGTCATCGTGCCGTCCTCTCTGCGCGCCGCTCGTCGCGCCTGAACTCATCGTCGCGTTTGGTGTTCCCCAGTATACGCCGCGCGCGGCCCGCATGGCCGCAGAATGAAGCAGAGACTGGCGTCCATGGCCTGCTTTCGTCTATGGCAAGCGCCGCTGCGCGAATAGGAGTCGCCCACTCTTTCGCTCATCGAAATCGAGGCTCCCCTCGCCTGTGTGAGAGGGGCTGGGGGTGAGGTTCCGGCATGCGCCCGCCGCTCACCTCATCCGCCTCGTCGCCGGAGGGCAGCCAGCCAGTCCTCGGTCTGGTGGGCGGCGCGCTGCCGAGCGATCTCCGTGTGGAGAGCATAGCGCGTCGCGTCGAGCGCGTGGTCATTCTGCTTGATGGGCTGCTCGGCAGGGTCGCGCCCGCTGGCCGAGGCCGTGGCGTAGCGGTACTGATCGTATTCCGCGAGGGTATACGTCATCTGCGGCGCGATGTAGAGGCCGCGGCGGCCATCTGTGCGACGAGCCAGCAGCGAGGTCACTGTCTGGATGCCCGCACGGACGGCGTTGTCGGCGCGGGTCACGCGGGCGGCCAGCCCCGCGCGGCTCAGCGCCAGCCGCAGCGCCTCGATATGCTCCGGCTCGTCTGGCCCGCAGTACCACTCCTCCACAGCGTGCGTGCGGGTCAGCGCGACGATGGCGGGCAGCAGCGTCTCCTCCAGGCTGGCGCGGCGCTGATAGAACTCCGCGACCTGCCAGTAGCTGCCATCGCCATCGCGGGCAAAGACCAGCGCCGCCGAAGGATTGGTGTAGCCCCAGTCCACCCCGCCGATCACCCGCGCCCACGGCGCCCCGCCACGCTCTGCGGGGTCGCGCAGCGCGCCGCCGGGCGAGCGGTCGAGCGTGTAGACCAGCCCCTCGAACGCCACAAACAGCCCGTAGACCTCCTGCTGCTCGAACGCGCCGGTATAGCCGAGATCAGCGACGAAATCGGGCGGCAGGTTGTGGGCGTTGCTCCAGGTCGAGGCGCGAACGAGCGCATGGTGGCGGCGCGGCGCCAGCTCGAAGTCGCGCGCGAAGCCATCGCGACCGTGCGGCGTGCCAGTGGCCCAGGCCGCCGTGGCGTGGCCCGGCTGGCGCAGTCGCCCCTTCAACACCTCCCAGGCGTAATAGCCGCACAGTGGCGCTTCGTCGAGCCAGAACCACGCCAGATTCAGCCCGCGCGCGAAGTCGGGCTGGTCGAGCGAGCGCAGCAGGATCTCCGAGCCGTTGTGCAGGGCCACGCGCCGCTCGCTGCGATAGTAGTGGCGGATCGCCTGATGCGGCAGCAGCTCGAAGAGCGCCCGCTGCGTCGTATCGCGCAGCATCGCCCAGGTCGGCGCGCCCACCAACCCCAGCGAGCCGCCATCCTCCAGCGCCCGCAGCGTGGCCCGCGCCGCCCCGGCATAGGTCTTGCCCGCGCCGATGCCACCGATATACAGACTGAAGCGCGCCCGGCTGTGAACGAACTCCCACTGCGCCGGGTTCAGCGACCAGCGCAGCGCCACCTCCCCATCACCTGACCCATCACCTGCCGTCGCGCTCATCGCCCTGCGCCTCCTCTTCCCACTGCGGCGCGGCGTTCTCCGGCCCATCTGGTCGGCGGCTGATGGTGATGCTGACGGCGCGCTCGGGCTGCTCCAGCCGCGCATACAGCCCTTGCAGCCGCGCCACCTCGCGCTGGGCCGCCAGCGCCAGCGCCAGATAGCGCGCGCCCTGCGTCGAGCGCTTCGGTCGCTGATACTCCTCGATGGCGATGGGCGGGCAATCGCCGTCATCGCCGCCGCTCGCATCGCCCTTCGCGCCTCCATGGGCAGTGGACGCCCGACGCGGCCCGCGAATGGCGCGCCGCCGCACCGAATCCAGCTCGCCACGCAGCAGCGCTTCATCGAGCTGGCGCTCGCGCTCGTAGGCCTCCCAGGCCGCGCTGGCTACGGCGCGCTGACCCTCGATGGCGCGCTGGAGCTGCGTCGCCTGCGCCGTGCGCTCATCTTCCGCCAGGGTCGCCAGCGTGCGGCGAATCCAGCGCCGCGCGGTCGTCTCGCTGACCGCCAGCGAGTCCGCCACCTCTGCCACGCGCCACCCCTGCAAGTAGCGCGTCACTGCCAGACGGGCGCGCTCATCCTGTGCGATCACTGGCGCCCGCCCTTGCCCCAGATCGCCGCCCTCATCCTCAGCCTCAACCAGCTCATCTGGCTCATCTATTCGCATCGCCCTGCCCCCCCGCATCCGACGCCCGCGCCGTCACTCAGCAGGACTGTAGAGCGCCGCGCCCGCCAGCGCAAGGCGGGCGTGTGGCGCGGACGCGATTGCGTGGCGAGGCGTGGCGAGGCGTGGCGAGCGGTGGGGGGATTCGGCGCGGGAGCGCAACAGCCCTGACCTTGACAACATCGCTCCAGCCTGTGTACTCTATCGGCAACGGATATATCGCACGTCGTTATAGTGGTTCGCGATGGGCAGGCGCGGACGAAGGAGGATGAGATCGTGGCTGATCGCTTCACGGGCGAGGGCGAGACATCCATCGAGCAGCGGCTGCCGCTGACTCCGGCGGTCTTTCACATCTTGCTGGCGCTGGCCGAAGGCGAGCGGCATGGCTACGCCATCATGCGCGAGGTCGCCGACCAGAGTGGCGGCCAGATGCGCCTCGGCCCCGGCACGCTCTACGGCTCGCTCCGGCGCATGCTGGAGGAAGGGTACATCGAGGAGTCGGAGGCGCGGCCCGACCCTGCGCTGGATGACGAGCGCCGCCGCTACTATCGGCTGACTCCCTATGGGCGACGAGTCGCCGAGGCCGAGGCGGCGCGGCTCCAGGCGCTGACACGCACAGCCGAGGAGCGCGGGCTCCTGCGCAGCGCGCCGGGTCTGCTGGGCCAGCCTGCCGGAGCGGGAGGGGCGCTATGACCGGCTACGGGCGGAGACGGCGCCGACGCGCAGGGCAGTGCGGCATGATCCGCCTATACCTGCGCATCTATGGTGGGCTGCTCTGGCTCTACCCGCCGTCGCTGCGACGCGCGCATGGCGAGGAGATGCGGCAGCTCTTCCGCGACACTTTGCGCGATGAGATCGCCCGTCGCGGGCCGCCGGGCGCGCTGCGCGCCTGGGGCGCCACGCTCGCCGACCTGGCCGCCAGCCTCCCGCGCGAGTGGCCGCGCGAGTGGCGGCAAGCACGGCCACGCATCAGCCAGGGCTGGATCAGGAGTTACCCCCAACACAGCCGCTTGAGTGGTCAGCGTCATCGCCGATCGCCAGCAGGCAGGGAGTTCACGATGCAGGAAAAATTCGAGAAATTCACTGAACGCGCGCGCAAAGTGCTGAGTCTGGCGCAAGAGGAAGCGCAGCGCTTCAACCACAACTACATCGGCACCGAGCATCTCCTGCTAGGTCTTGTGCGGGAACGGGACGGCGTCGCGGCGATGGTGCTGAGCAACCTGGATGTCGAGCTCGAAAAAGTGCGCGGCGCGGTGGAGTTCATCATCGGGCGCGGCGACCGCCTTGTGCTGGGCGAGATTGGCCTGACGCCGCGCGCCAAGAAAGTGATCGAGCTGGCGGTGGACGAAGCGCGGCGACTCAACCACCACTATGTCGGCACGGAGCACATTCTGCTGGGGCTGGTGCGCGAGGGCGAAGGCATCGCCGCTGGCGTGCTGGAGAGCCTGGGCGTCAATCTGGAGAAGGTGCGCAGGGCGACGCTGGAGGTGCTGAATCAGGGCGGGGGCGTTACGCCGCGCGGTGGATCCACCTCACGGCCAGCCATGCCCGCCGAGTTTGGCAAGTTCACCGAGCGGGCGCGCAAGGCGCTGGGCGACGCCATGACCGAGGCGCGCGCACGCGAGCAGCGCGAGGCGGGCACGGGCCATATGCTGCTGGCGCTGGCGCTTGATCAGGATGGCCTGGCTGCGCAGGCGCTGATCCGCGCTGGCCTCGATCTGGCAGAAACGCGCGCGGCTCTGGAGCAGGAGCTTGGCCCGCGCAAGACGCCAGCCGACCAGACGCCGCACGGCCCCGTCGCCCTCGACACCCACGCCATGCGCATGATCGCGCTAGCGGCGGACGAAGCCCGGCTGATGAGTGACCACTTTGTCGGGCCGGAGCACTTGCTGCTGGGCATCATCCGCGAGGCTGACGGCCTGGGTGGGCAGACGCTCCTGGCGCAGGCTGCCGACCTGGATCAGATGCGCTTCGCCTGCGCTCAGGCGCGCGCCGATGCTGCCAGCGCCCGCATCGCGCGCCCACGATTCAGCGTCATCACCCTCGGCTGCCTGAATGTCGAGGTGACGCGCGCCTTCTACATCCAGAACTTCGGCGCAACAGACGGGGGCGCCACGACGACAGGCGAGACCGCCGTGCGACTCCACGGCGGGCCAGATTTGGCGCTGCGCGCCATGCCCGACGATCAGGTAAAGGCCAGCTCCGCAGCCATCGAGATCGGCATCGAGGTCGCTGACGTGCTGCTCATCCTGAGCACACTGCAGGACTCCGGTGTCGCCAATATCTCCGAGGTACATGGCAATAGCGCAGCGACGCGCTGGTTCACCGTGCCAGATCCCGATGGCCGCACAGTCTTCGTCCGCGCCGCCACTCAGCCGCGCGACGCCTGATGATCGGGATGCCTCCCCTCTCCCGCACAGCGGGGGAGGGGCTGGGGGTGGGGGCTACGCGCGCGCCATCGCTGGATAGCGCTCGGCGAACTCTTCGCGGGTCATTCCGAACTGCACGAGGTCATAGAACTGGCCGCCGGTGTAGACCATCTGGCGAAGCGCGCCCTCGCGCATGAAGCCCAGCTTCTCGTGCAGCGCCAGCGATGGCGTGTTGTCGCTGTGTACCTGCGCATTCATCTTTTGATAGCGCAACTCCTGGAAGAAGTAGCGCGCCACCAGTAAGATCGCCTCCGAGGCATAGCCGCGCCGCTGATGCTGCGGCAGCACCGCGAGGCCATACGAGAACGCGCCGACCCGCCGGTCGCAGTCATGCACGCCGATATGCCCGACCAGCGCGCCGCCATCCAGCGCCTCGATCTCGAAGGCGAAGTTGTCATCATCAGGCATGCGCTTCGATGTCTCCTCAGCCCACTGGCGCGCACGCTCACGCGAGGTAGGCGGCCACATGAAGTCGATCCGCCGCGACATCTCAGTGTCTTGATCCCAGTGGTGGTGTGTCTCCCAATCCTCCGGCTCGACCGCGCGCAGCCGCGCCACACGTCCCTTCCAGAGATCCGCCATATCACGCGCTCCTCTCATTGCCACTCGCCCCTGCGCACCGCCGACCAGCGACATCCAGTCCAGCCAGCAATCTACCACGCCACACGTCATACGAGCGAGCGGCGCATCAGGTGAAATCGCCGAGCAAAGATCAGGCGTGCGCCGCATGCGCTGGCGTCTCTGCGCAGGTACACTTGCAAGAGGCGGGGTCTGAGAACGCTTATCCTCTCCGGCAAAGGAGGCGCGAGATGTCCAACTGGCGGATTCTCTTCTGGTTCATCGTCGGCGCGTGCTTCGGCTTCGGCGTGATCGGCATCCTGAGCATCGGCGTCGTCCTCCTCGCCGCCGGACTGCTGCTCTTGATCTTCGGCGCGGTTCGCCTCGGCCCACGGCGCATGTGGGCAGCCATCGTCGGCTTCGGCGCGCTGCCAGCCGCCATCCTGCTGTGGGATGTCACGAGCCAGCCGTGGGCCTGCGAGCCAGCCAACCATACCGTCTACTCGCCAATCGTGCCTCCGGGCGTCAGCTACACCAGCCCCAGCTACTATAGTTGTGTCCAGACCCTTGCGGGGCCGCTGACGACCTATCATGTGCTGGCCGCTATCTTCGGAGCCATCGCCATCGTCGGGATCATCCTGGGGCTGGTGACGCTCTGGCGCGGCGGTGGACGCCACGCAGGCGGTGGGCCACGCCTCGGCGCCGCCTGATTCAGAACGCCTTCGTGAACCAGAGGACGAGATCATCGTCCACGACGACCGAGTCACCTGGAGTGACGCGGCGTTCATGCGCAGTGATGCCGCGACCATCGGGGATATAGCCGCGCTTGGCGTACATCCGCTGGGCTGCGCCATAGTCGGCGTACAGACCAACCCCGATGCCGACCACGGGCGACCGCTCCGCGATGCGCCGCTCAGCCTCATCCATGAGCCGCGAGCCGATGCCCTGCCGTCGCGCGTGAGGCAGCACGTTGAAGTCATTTATCTCTGGAATCGTCGCCTCGCGGAACGGGGCATAGCTGGAGACCCAGACGATGGTGACATACCCGACGAACTCGTCTGCTTGCCAGGCTACCAGCGCCACACGCTCCCCGCGCTGCTGCTCTTCCAGGTAGCCTTTATACTGCTCGGCGGGCTTGTCCCAGCCGAGGGCAGCGAAGGCGGCTGCAATGGTCGGAATATCCTCGACCTTGAGCAGGTGAATGCTGAGAGTGGATAGATCGCCCATGAATGCTCCAATCGTCAGACGCGCAAATCGCATCATAACGCCTCGCAATATTCGCGCAGGGGCCGTCTCGTGCTGACGGGCAAGCGCAACGGAACACAGAGAGTGCGAGTGCTATACTGCCATACGAGCGTGGCGCACCACAAGGGCACGCCTCGTCATCCTTGAAAGAGTCCCGAAGATTTCTTGCACGGTGGCAGGCAATGGAGCCGGGCCACTGAACTACGGAATGAGGCACAGAGCAATGGACTTCGCCACCCGCGCGATACACGCTGGCCAGCCCGCCGATCCCAGCACCGGCGCCACTATCACCCCCATCTTCCAGACCTCGACCTATTCGCAGCAGGGTCTGGGTGAGAACAAGGGCTATGAATACTCGCGCACGGGCAATCCCACCCGCGCCGCGCTGGAGACGTGTCTGGCAGCGCTGGAGAACGCCACGCATGGCCTCGCCTTCGCCAGCGGCATGGCCGCCACGACGGCTATCCTCAGCACGCTGCGGCCCGGCGACGAGATCATCGCGGGCGACGACCTCTATGGCGGCTCGTATCGCGCCTTCGAGCGGCTGCTGCGCCCAATGGGCGTCACCACGCGCTACGTCGCGGCGCGCAACATCGACGAGTATGCCGCCGCCATCACAACCGCCACGCGCATGATCTGGGCGGAGACGCCGACCAATCCGCTGCTGACACTGGTGGACATCGCCGCGCTGGGCAAGCTGGCGCGCGAGCGCGGACTGACGCTGGTAGTGGACAACACCTTCGCCTCGCCCGCCTTGCAGAATCCGCTCGATCTGGGCGCGCACATCGTCGTCCACAGCACGACCAAATACATCAACGGCCACAGCGATGTGGTCGGCGGCGCCGTGCTGACCAGCGACGACGCGCTCTACGACGCCATCAAGTTCTACCAGAACGCCGCTGGGGGCGTGCCGGGCGCCTTCGACGCCTGGCTGACGCTGCGCGGTGTCAAGACGCTGGCCGTGCGCATGCGCCAGCACTGCGAGAACGCCCAGCGCGTCGCAGAGTTCCTGCAGGGGCATCCACTGGTGAAGCAGGTCTACTATCCCGGCCTGGCGGAGCATCCCGATCATGCGCTGGCGGCGCGGCAGATGCGCGGATTTGGCGGCATGGTCTCGTTCGCCTTCGTGGGCGAGCGCGCCGATGTGGATGTCTTCGTGCGCCATCTGCGCGTCTTCGCGCTGGCGGAGAGCCTGGGCGGCATCGAGTCGCTGTGCTGCCATCCCGCCAGCATGACGCACGGCTCCATCCCACGCGAGGAGCGCGAGCAGCGCGGTGTCACCGATACGCTGCTGCGCCTCTCCGTGGGCATCGAGGGAGCCGACGACCTGATCGCCGACCTCACGCAGGCCCTCGACGCGGTGGCCGCCACGCACAAAGCCCACGAGGCCAAGGCCGGGGCGCGGTAGATCTCATCCCCAGCCCCCTCTCCCGGTGGGAGAGGGGGAGCCGGTTTCAGGTCAGGGAGACGGTGTCTCTCGCCATCGGCGACTCCTCTGGCCTGGGTTCCCCCTCCCTGAAGGGGAGGGGGACAGGGGGAGAGGGCGTTGTCTCCAGCAGCGCCGCGCCTGCCATCGCGCAAAGCAATCCCACTGCCGCGACATCGCCCCCGCCCAGCACGGTCACGTGATAGTAGGGATACCCAAACGCCAGCGCGAACGGCATCATCAGCACGGTGATGCCGACGATGCCCAGCTCCACCAGCGCCAGCGCAATGACGACGACCCTCGTCCCGCTGGCGTCGGCGCGCTCAGGACTCCAGAGCTGCCAGCCGCTTCTGCCGACGATGATCGCTGCAATCGCTACAAACGCCAGGCTGGCGGCAGGCATGGCCGTCCGCCCACCCACGAGCAGATCGATGACGGCCACGCCTGGGCTGTACCAGTTCTCGGCGCCCGCGCCGCGCAAGGGTGGAGTGACCAGAGACACCCATGGCAGCGCCAGTGATGCCAGCAGCAGCAGGCAACCCAGTGTGAGTAGCGCCGTCGGCGCTATGAGACGCCAGCGCGAAGGCTGAGCCATATCCATCGAAGCTATTGATCCTCACCGCGCCATCCAACCAACACGATTGCGGCTCCCCTCTCCCCGTGGGAGAGGGGGACAGGGGGTGAGGCCTACGTCAGCGCGTGCGCCTGCTGGGCCTCGGCCATCCACGCCGCGCCGATGATACCAGAATCATCGCCGAGCTGCGCGCGATGCACCGCTAGCCCGCGCGTGGCGGCTGGCAGCGTCGATTCGTGCGTGCGCAGAGCGGCGCGGTCGAAGAGCAGCGTGGTCGCGTCGATCAGCCCACCGCCGAGGATGATGCGGTCGGGATTATAGAAGGTGGCCAGCGAGCTGATGCCCGCGCCGAGGTAGTCCGCCGCCTCCGATACGGTATCGATGACGAGTTGGTCGCTCTCGTCGATGCAGCGCGCGATCAGCTTCGAGCGGATGGTGGTGTCTTTCGGGTCGAGCAGTTCGCGCAGCTTCGACTGGCGCCCGCGTCCCAGCTCCGCCAGCAGCACCCGCGTGATGGCCGTGCGTGAGGCGTACGCTTCCAGATGCCCGCGCCCGCCGCAGCCGCAGATGCGCCCTTCATACTGCACGATGGTGTGGCCGATCTCACCCGCCGTGCCCGTCACGCCGCGCCGCAACACGCCATTCTGGATGATGCCCGCGCCGATGCCGGTGCCGACGAAGATGCAGACGAAGTCGTCGCAGTCGCGCCCCGCGCCATAGTGGTGCTCGCCATAGGTAGCTACCTCGACATCATTGCCCAGATAGACCGGCAGCTTGAACTGCTTCTGCAACAGCTCGGAGATGGGCAGGTTATCCAGCCCCTGGCCCAGATTCGGCCCCATCAGCAGCACGCCGCGCTGGCGATCAACCTGCCCGGCGATGCCCACGCCGATGCCCAGCGGAGCGGCGTCCTGTGGCAGGTTGGCGTTGGCCAGCGCCGTTGCGACCACGTCGTTAAGCCGCTTGGTGAAGAACTCTAGCCCGCGCTCTGGATGTGTCCGCTTGCGCTGCGACCCAACGACCTTGCCTGCCTCCAGGTCGACCACACCGGCGTACATCTTCGTGCCGCCGATATCCACGCCGACCGCGTACCGCGCCGCCATCGCCGACTCCTCCTCTATGTCCTCGCGCCGAGGCGCCTGGATTCCAGCAGTCTGCGACCATTATACGTCGCCAGATACGTCGCCAGCGGGCGTGGGGTGGGTTACAGCGGCGGATTCCACACCGCGAACCAGCGATCCAGCTCTGGCTCGATGGGCATCTCTTTGCCTAGCGCCGCGCCCATGCGCAGCTCCTCGGGATTGTTGCGGGCACGGGCGGGGTCGTTGGCGTCGCGCTGCGGCACGAAGGGGTAGAACGTGCTGCGCTTGTAGTTGTAGAGCCAGTACATCTCCTGCCCGTTGTCGCGCCTGAAGGCGAAGATGGCGAAGAGGAGCTGGCTGCCGTAGCCACGGTCGAGCAGGGTGGAGCTGGCCATGTGGATGGCTGTCACCAGCGCCTGAAAGTCGGTGCTGGTGAAGGTGAACCAGCGGTAGCCGAAGCTATCTGCGCTGGGCTTGATGGTTAGATGGTCTTCGCGGCTGGCAAGCTCCAGCAATTGTTCCAGGTTCTTCTGGATCTCGCTGAACGGCCCCGACGCGATGCCCTTGAAGCACATCGCCGCCGAGCCGGTGGGGATCAGGTTCTGCTCGGTCTGGAGCGTGATCTGCGCGGTGGACATCACGAAGATCTTGTCATCTCCGGCAGGCGTCGGCTTCTGCCGCCCAAACAGCGCGTCAAAGAATCCCACGGCTGCCACGCTCCTTCCCAATCGCATCTGAACTCAGCGGCATCACAACAGGTCGCGTCCGGCGGCGGGCCAGAAAGCAGCGCCGCGCAACCCATCGGCTACGCGGCGCTGGTCATCACATGCGCCTCTGCGCTTAGAAGCGCTGGCTCTTCTCCATGTCGAGCTGCATCTGCTGCAAGCGGGCCACGCGCTCCTCAGTCGAAGGGTGCGTCGAGAGCAGCCCCAGCATATTGTTGCCGCGCAGCGCCGGGACGATCCACAGCGCGTTGACGGTCTGCGCCTGGCGGAAGTCCTTATCAGGGATGCGCTGCATATCGTTGCTGATGTGCATCAGCGCCGAGGCCAGGTGCGACGGGTCGCCCGTGATGAGCGCCGAGCCGCGATCCGCTGCCAGCTCGCGGTAGCGCGAGAGCGCGCGAATCAGCAGGAAGCTGACCGCGTAGACCGCCAGCGAGACCAGCAGGATGATCGCAAAGGCGTCGCCGCCATTGTTGTTGTTGCGGCGCCCGTAGCCACCGCCGAAGCCGCCGCCAAACCAGAAGAAGTTGCGCACGATCAGCCCCGCCACGATCGAGAAGAACGCAGCGATGGTCATCACCAGCATGTCGCGGTTGATGATGTGGGTCAGCTCGTGGGCCAGCACCGCCTCCAACTCCTGTGGCTCCAGCTTGTTGATGATGCCCGTCGTCACGGCGACCACCGCGTGATTCTTGCTGCGCCCGGTGGCGAAGGCATTGGGAACGCTGGTATCGACGAGCGCGACGCGCGGCTTGGGCAGGTTGGCCTGCGCCGCCAGCCGTCCGATCATCTCATGCAGTTGCGGCGCCTCGGCCTCGCTGACCTCGCGCGCGCGCATCGAGAAGAGCGCGATCTTGTCCGCGTAGAAGAACTGCGCGAAGGCGATCAGCGCCGCAATGGCGATGAGCAGCGGCATGGGAACATGCGCGACGAAAGCCAGCACGACGCCGAAGACCACGTAGACGGCGCCAAGCAGAAAGATTGTCAGAACCATACGCATCGACAAGCCAACATCTGGCTTGTACCAGCTGGGGCGTGCGCCACTCATCTGTATTCGCTCCTCGGGGTCTGCGCGTCATCCGGTGTTCACCGACGATGGCGAGCGGGCCGTGTTAGACTCGCCGGGCCAATCCACATCGCCGAGCGACGCGGATGGCTCCTCACATACTATACGTTGCGGCGCACGTGTAGGTGACGGGCCAAAATACTGCGAGAGCCGCCCAGGCGCACGGCCCCCGGCGGCTCTCAGATGATCCTCAGCTAGCTGACGCCAGCTTGCTCATTTCGAGCTTTGCTCGTCGCGGGACTTCATGGCCTTATAATAGCTCTTCGGGCGCGGCTGCTTCTCTTCCTCCCAGGCTGGGCGGACGGCGTCGTCATTGCGTGCGTTGCGTCGCGCCTCGATCTCGCTCATCAACTCCTGCAGGTCGTCGTAGATCGCATGGCTGTCAAGCGCCTCGCGCTGACGCAGCAGGTGGCGAATCATCATCACCTGCGTGACCGACATGTCACTCTCGCGCTCTGGCTCCGCCCGACCGATGAATTTCTCTACCAGGTCGATGCTAGCCTCGTTGGCGCCGTTGAGTTCGAGCCGGTCGCGAATCGCTACCAGTTGTTCGTATGCGTTCACTCGCCTGTACCTTTCCGGCGTCACAGCGCGCCGCGCGGATCCCCGCGCGTGATCGAGCGCGCGAGCCTGGGCGGCAATGCATGCGCTGTGGCTGTGTCCTCACCCCCAATAGCCGACATTTGCGCTCAATTTGAGAGTATACCCCATGACGCGCCCCCTCAGCCACCAGCGCAGAACGCGGGCCAGGCCGTGCTTCCCGCGCCACGATCTGACCTGCCCCAAAATAATTACAATAAACCATTGACTTATTGTTGTAATTCAGGTATATCTCTTTCAACATTCATTACGTCCTCAGGTCACACCCGCGCCTGTCAGACCGGGCGCAGGGCGCTGACGACAACGCCTGAGCGCGGTGGCGCGTCAGGCGGCATGCGCGACATGTGCGCAATACGTGCGCGATACGTGCGCGACAAAGGAGAACGCGAGCCATGGCGACTACAGACCCCAAATGTGTGCTGCGCGCGGCCCTGCGCAAACTCTGGGCGGATCACGCTATCTGGACACGACAGTACATCGTCGCCTTCGTCGGTGGCGGGGCCGACGCAGGCGAGGCCGCCGGGCGCCTGCTCCTGAACCAGGAGCATCTCGGCGCCGCCATCGTCCCGTACTACGGCCAGGCGGCAGGCGACGCGCTGGCCAGCCTGCTCAAACAGCACATCCTGATCGCGGTCGATCTGCTGAACGCCGCCAAAGCGGGCGACAACGCCGAGTTTGGCAAGCAAGATGAACGCTGGTCCGAGAACGCCGAGCAGATTGCGACGCTGCTCAGCGGCGCGAATCCCTACTGGCCCAAGCGCGATGTCGTTGACCTGCTGAATGTCCACCTCAAGCTGACGAAGGATGAAGCGGTGGCGCGGCTGGGCGCCAACTGGGCGGCGGATGTCGCGGCGTGGGACGACATCTTCACCGAGATCTTGACCGTCTCCGACACGCTGGCGGATGGCATCATCCTGCAGTTTCCGGAGCGCTTCACCACGGCTACCACGACCAGCACGATGGCGAGCGCCGAGCCTGCGCGGCGTGGACTGGCGCGCATCTTCGCGCGCAGCCGCTGACAACTCCGGTGAGAGGCGGTGATCGCGATGCTCGACATCGGAAAACGGCTGGCTAATTTCGACGCGCTGCCTGCCGTGGACGGCCAGCGCTATTCGATGGCGTCGTTCGCGCGCCATCCGTACCTGATCGTGGCGTTCATCTGCACCGGCTGCCCGACGGTGAAAGCGAATGAGGGACGGCTGATGGCCCTCCAGCGGCGCTATGCCGCCGCCGGAGTACAATTTGTCGCCATCAACTCCAACAACGCGGCGCTCTCGCCCTTCGACACGCTGGCTGAGATGACCCGCCGCGCGACGGAGCGGCAGTTCAACTTCCCGTATCTCAAAGACGCGGATAGCACGGTGGCCGAGAGCTTCGGCGCGATCAGCACGCCGCATGTCTTCGTCTTCGATGCCGCGCGGCGCCTGGTCTACAAGGGTCGCATTGACGACTCGCGCGACCCTGAGCGCGCCACCTCCAGCGATCTGGAGAACGCGCTGCATGACCTCTTCGCTGGCTCGCCCGTGCGCACGCCCGAGACACAGCCCTTCGGCTGCGCTATCGTGCGCTGAGCGCAGCGCCGTCATACGGCGACGGTGGCGCCAGTCTGCGTCGCGCTGATCAATGCGGATGGGTCGCGCGCAGGCTGACGTCATCGTCGCCTCCGCTCGCTGTCAGGGAGGCGCTATGGCGACTCATGATGTCCGTTCCAACCCGCAGGCGCCAGCCGCATCGCTCGCCGTTACGCGACTGTCCGAGCGCACGAGCTGGCTGATGTGGGCGCCGGGGCTGCTCTGCGCGCTGGCCTGGGCGCTGATGATCCTGGCGACCCGCCTGGGCTGGCGCACGCTGATCGATCATCACTATCTGCTGGAGGAGAGCGGCCTGGCGTGGCCGCTGGCCGCCGCCGTCTTTCTGGCGGCATGGCAGGTGATGATCGTGGCGATGATGGCGCCGGCCAGTCTCCCGCAGATATTGCGCGCGCTCGGCCCGCACGGCCAGCCTGGCGCGCCATCGTGGCGCGCTTGGGCCGTCGTCGCGCTGGCCTTCGGCGGCGTCTGGACAGCGTGTGGGCTGATTGCCTTCAGCGGTGATACGGGCATCCACCGCCTGGTGGATGCCTGGCCCTGGCTGGCGGCGCACAATTTCGTCATCGGCGCCACGACGCTGACGCTGGCTGGCCTCTTCCAGTTCACGCGATGGAAGGGCGACTGCCTGGCGCTGTGCCGCGACCCGCGCGCCCTCTTCGCGCA
>DATAED010000010.1:0-7774 GCA_036258195.1 Ktedonobacterales bacterium | reverse complement strand
TCTGCATCATCGCCATTATCTTCACCGAGCCAATTCTGCGACTGGCATTCGGCAGCATCTTCGTCGGCTGCAACACCAACCCAAACTGTGAGGGCCTGACGGCGGTCATACTGACACGCATCATGCTCTTGCAGCCAATCTTCCTGGGCGGCGCGACAGTCGCCATCGCGCTGCTCCAGGCGCGGCAGTCGTTCATGGCGCCCGCGCTGGGCCAGGTAGTCTATACGGTCAGCATCGTCGGCGGCATTGGCGCCACACTGCTCGACAACAAGACGCATCTCTTCGGAGGGCATCTGGGCATCTACGGCCCCACCTGGGGCGTGGTGGTCGGCGCGGCGCTCCAGCTCGTCATCCAGATTCCGGCGCTGGTCAAGGCCAAGATGCAATACTCGCCAGTCATCAACTTGCATCATCCCGGTGTGATCGAGATTGGCAAGCTGATGGGGCCGCGCGTGCTGAACGCCGCTGTCCTCTATACCTCCGTCTTCATCAACCGCTTCCTGCTGATCGGCGCGGCGGGCGTGCTGACCGGCTACCAAACCGCCATGACGCTGATCCTGCTGCCCAATGGCATCATCGGGCAGGCGCTGGCGCAGGCAGCCTTCCCGACGCTCTCCACGCTGGTCTCGGCGGGCGAGTGGGATCGCCTGCGCCAGACGGTGCTGCGCAGCATCCAGGCGATCATGTATCTGGCCATCCCCGCCTCGCTGGGGATGATCGTGCTGGCCCAGCCCATCTCTACAGCGCTGCTCGATTACCACAACTTCGATCCCAGGACGCTGCCGACCGTCTACCAGCCGTTGATCTTCTTTGCCATCGGCCTGACGGGCCTGGCGCTCGTCGAGATTCTCACCCGCGCCTTCTACGCGCTGGAGAACACGCGCACCCCCACGCAGGTCAGCCTGCTCCAGTTCATGTTCGTCATCGGCATGAGCATCCTGCTGGATGGGTTCGGCGGGCCGGGCATCGCGCTGGCCTCCAGCATCGCCTGGACGGGCGAGGCGCTGGTGCTGCTGATCCTGCTGCGCCAGGAGCTGGGCGGCTTCGACTTCAAATCGCTGGGGTTGTTCTTCATCAACGTACTGGCTGCCAGTGTGGCCGCCAGCCTCTCAGCGCTGCTGATCTACATGGTTGGCGAGTTCTTATTCCCACCTGGAGTCCACTCGATCATCGAGACGCTGATGCTGCTGGCGCGCCTGCTCGCCGCCATCATCGTCGGCGGCGGGGTCTATTTCGCGTTCGCCCACTTCCTGAAGATCGATGACGTGCTGCCACTTGATCGCCTGCTGAAGCGCGCCTTCAAGCGGGGCAGGTGATGGAGGCGCTGGTAGAGCGGGTCGGCCTGCTCTGGCAGTGGCGGCGCGGCGACCCGCAGCCATCCATCGCGGCGCCCGCCCCAGGCTGGCAGGCGCAGGCGGTCGGGACACAGCAGTTCGAGCGCCTCAGCCGAGCCGATCGCCGCGCATTGGAGCATGACTTCGCGCTCGATCCGCCGCGCTGGCGTGAGCGGTTTGCGCTGGGCCATCAGCTCTATCTCGGCCAGATCGAGGCGCGCGTGGTGGCGTTTGGCTGGCGCGCCAGCGGCGTGTCACGCTTTGGCGAGCCGACCGTCACCTTCACCACGCCGCCCGGCTCTGGCTATCTCTACGACTTCGTGACCCACCCCGACTGGCGCGGACATGGCTGCTATCCAGCGTTGCTGCATGCGATCATCGCCGCCGAAACGGGCCTCGACGACTTCTGGATCATCCACCACAGCGCCAACCTCGCCTCGCAGCGCGGCATCGCCCGCGCTGACTTCCAGATCGCTGGCCCTATATACCGCATGGCCAGTGGAGCGCTGGCGCTGCTCGCTGGAGACGACCGTGAACGCGCCGAGGCGGGCGCGCGCCTGCTCGGCCTGCCGCTCGTCTCAGCTCTCTGAGCGCCTTTCACGCGAGCGCGACGTTTCACGTGAAACATCGCACGCTCCATTGACCATCTGGCGCCTGGCATGCAATAGTAGGCTCGTAGCGCGCCAGGCGGCGATGGGCCGCCGAACGCGAACGCCGCTGACGACAGCAGGAGCCGGACATGAGCCATGACACCGCTGAGCCACCTGCGACTGCAGCCACCCCGGAGGCAGCGAGCGCCCAGTCTCAGCGCGCGTCCGGCCCCCGGCAGCACCGTGGCGCGACGCGCGTTGTGCGAGCGCCGCGCTTCCTGCGCATCCTCGGCCCTGGCCTCATTACCGGCGCAGCCGATGACGACCCCTCTGGCATTGGTACCTACTCGCAGACCGGCGCGGCGTTTGGCCCGCTGCTGCTGTGGACGGCGCTCTATCTGCTGCCGCTGATGATCTGCATCCAGGAGATGTGCGGGCGCATCGGGCTGGTCACACGGCATGGGCTGGCGGGTGTCATTCGCAGGCACTATTCGCGCCGCCTGCTGATCGGCGCGGTCGCGCTGCTCTTCATCGCGAACACGATCAACGTCGGCGCTGATCTCGGCGCGATGGCCGCCTCCATCCGCCTGCTCCTCCCGTGGGCGCCGACCGCGCCGCTCACCGTGCTGATCGCCTGCGCCGTGCTAGCGCTGGAGGTCTTCGTCCCCTATCGCATCTATGCCCAGGCGCTCAAAGTGCTGGCGCTCTCGCTGCTGGCCTATATCGTGACGGGCATCTTCATCGGCGGCGACTGGCGCGAGCTGCTGCTGGACACGCTGATACCGCACATCCAGTTCAACGCGAGCTATCTGACCCTGATCGTCGCGCTGATTGGCACGACCATCAGTCCCTACCTCTTCTTCTGGCAGGCCTCCGAGGAGGTCGAGGAAGAGGACGCCCACCAGCGAACCAACGGCGGCAGGCCTCGCTGGCGCGACCGCGCCATCAAACTCAAGCTAAAGCGGCTGCGTGTCGATACGCTCTTCGGCATGCTGGCGGCGGAGGTGACGTTCTGGTTCATCATCCAGACGACTGCTGGCACGCTGCATGTCCACGGCGTCACCACCATCCAGACGGCGGCACAGGCGGCGCAGGCGCTCAAACCCTTCGTGCGGGGCCTGCCCAATGCTGGCGTCATCGCCGAAGCCATCTTCGCGCTGGGCATCGTGGGAACGGGCCTGCTCGCGGTGCCCGTGCTGGCGGGTTCGGCGGCCTACGGCGTCGCGGAGGCGTTTGGCTGGCACGAGGGGCTATCCAGGGTCTTCACACACGCGCGCGGGTTCTATGGCGTCATCGCCGCCTCGACGCTGATCGGACTGGCGCTCAACTTCATCGGAATCAATGCCATCGCAGCGCTGGTCTACGCGGCGGTCATCAACGCCATCGTCGCCGTGCCGCTGCTGGCGTTGATCCTGCGCGTCGCCAACAACCGCGCCATCATGGGCGACTTCATCAATAGCCGACTCTCCAATATCATCGGCGGCGTCACGCTGGCCTTCATGGCCATTGCAGCGGTCATCGCCATCATCGCGTTGCTTTGATCCGTCCGGCTGCGTCTCAACCATGCAGTGGCGCTGGACAAGCCGCAACGCGCCTGCTACGATTCTCTCTGCCTATGCTCATCTGCGGATGTCGCCGCGCCGGGCCGCCACAGCGCCTCCCGCTGTCACTCGTCCGGTGGTCGCGCGCCGCTCTGAAAACTCATCGACAACGCATGATGACGGATGACCGCACTCGATGAGGCAGGCCCATGCAGACCCTTCATCTTCGCCCACTGGTGTGACCATCGGCCACAGAAAAGGATCGCCCTCAGATGACGCACGACACAGCATCGGTCGACACAGCGCTGGCCTATGTGGACAAACATCAGCAGCAGTTCCTCGAGGAACTGTTCGAGTTGTTGCGCATCCCCAGCATCAGCACGCTGCCCAGGCACAAGAAGGACGTCCGACGCGCGGCCAAGTACATCGCCCGCAAGATGGACGGCCTCGGTCTGCGCAAGGTCAAAGTCATCAAGACCGACGGGCATCCGCTCGTCTATGGCGAGTGGCTGGAGGCGCCCGACAAGCCCACGGTGCTGCTCTATGGCCACTATGACGTGCAGCCCGTCGATCCCATCGAGCTGTGGAATAGCGACCCCTTCGAGCCAGTGGTGCGCAACGACAACATCTATGCGCGCGGCGCGGTGGACGACAAGGGCCAGATGTATGGGCTGCTCAAGGCGCTCGACGCGCTGATGCGCGCCTACCACGGTCTGCCCGTCAATGTGCGGGTGCTGATCGAGGGCGAGGAAGAGGCCGGCGGCGAGTCCATCGAAGCCTATGTGCGCGAGCATCCGCAGAAGTTGCAGTGCGATGTCGCCTATATCGCCGATACGGGCATGCCCGCCCCCGGCGTTCCTTGCATCATGTATGGGCTGCGAGGCATCACCTATACCGAGATCGAGGCGAAAGGCGCCAGGCAGGATCTCCACTCTGGCGAGTTTGGCGGGGTCGCGCCCAACCCCATCCATGCGCTGGCGCTGGTGTTAGCCGGGCTGAAGGGCGCCGACGGCCACATCACCATTCCAGAGCTGTATAGCCAGCTCAAAGGTGTCAGCGCCGAGGAGCGCGCGCTGTGGGATCGCAGTCCGGTGGATGTTCCCGCGCTGCTGAAGCGCGAGATGGGTGTGAGTGTGCTGCCGGGCGAGGAGCAGATCGACCCACGCGAGCGTCTGGCCGCGCGCCCCACGCTGGAGGTACACGGCATTCGCGGCGGCTTCATCGATGAGGGCGCCAAGACGGTCATCCCGGCGGAGGCGGTGGCCAAGGTCAGCCTGCGCCTGCCGCCGGAGCTGCACCCGAAAGACGTGCTGCCGCTGCTGCGCAAGCGCGTGGCCGAGCTGTGCCCGCCCGGCGTGACGATGACCGTGCGCGAGATTCACAGCGGCGAGGGCGTCAGCGTGCCGCTGGACAATGTTTATGTGCGCGCGGCAGAGCAGGCGCTGGAGCAAGAGTGGGGGCGCGCTCCGGTCTACGAGCGCGGGGGCGGCTCGATCCCCATTGCGGCGCTCTTCAGCCAGACGCTGCATGCGCCCGTGGTGCTGATGGGCAGCGGCCTGCCCGACGACAACATCCATGCTCCCAACGAGAAGTATCACCTGCCAAACTTCTATCACAACATCCGTCAGGCGGTGCGCTTCCTCGACATCCTGGGGCGTGATCCGGCGGTGCTGGCCCGCCCGGGACGCATGAGCGCACCCGCCCACGCGAACGGCGACGCAACCTCAACGGCGCGCGCCAAAGCAAAGGCGGCGACGAAAGCATGAGCACGGCGACACCACCTATCGGCGGCATCTACCCACCCGTTCCGACCTTCTTCCATGAGGATGAGTCGCTCGACCTGGAGACGCTGCGCCTGCACATCGAGCGGCTGCGCGAGCGCGGTATCGCCAACTTCGTGGCGCTCGGCTCGAATGGCGAGGCGATTCATCTGGATCGCGACGAGCGCCGCACGGTGATCGCGACGATCCGCGCGGCGGCGGGCGCTGAGGCGCAGGTGCTGGCGGGCGCGGGCGGCCAATCGACCCGCGAGACGATCGCGCTGTGTGCGCTGGCGGCGGAGGCGGGCGCCGATGTGGCGCTCATCCTGCCGCCCAGCCACTACGGCGGCAAGATGGGCATGGCGACGCAGCGCGCCCACTTCCTGGCCGTCGCTGAGGCCAGCCCGCTGCCCGTCATGATCTACAACATGCCCGCCAACGCGGCGGGCATCGACCTGGACGCCGAGACCATCATCAGCCTCTCAGCGCATCCCAACATCATCGGCGTGAAGGACAGTTCGGGCAACGTGACCAGGCTGGCCGAGGTCGTCGCTGGAGCGCGCGAGGGTTTCGTGGCGCTGGCCGGAAGCGCGGGATTCCTGCTGCCCGCGCTGGTGGTGGGCGCGCGGGGCGCCATCGCGGCACTGGCCAATCTCGCGCCGCGCGAGTGTCTGCGCCTGCTGGAGCTGTATCAGCATGGCAAGCTGGACGAGGCGCGCACGCTTCAGGCGCGGCTGATCCCCGTCAACACCGCCGTCACCTCGGGCTTCGGCGTGGCGGGGCTGAAGGCGGCGCTGCAGTTCGTTGCGCACTACGGCGGCGAGCCGCGACGGCCACTGGCGCCGCTGGGCGATGGTGAGCGGGTGCGCCTGCGCGCGCTGCTGGCCCAGGCCGACCTGCTCAACACGATGCGCCCTGGCCACTAACCAGCGCATCAGAACGTATGAGAAGGCAGGCTGCACCGGCCTGCCTCTCGTTCGCTACTGCAAAGCCTTCTGGCGCCACCCACCCGGCGCCACGGCTCGGCGCACATCCAGCGCGATTGACACGCCAGGCTGCGGCGCCTACAGTATCCGCAGGCTCCCATTGCCCCTGGCCCGTGCGCCAGACCAACGAAAGGTGTACCGCCATGTCAGCCATCACCTCTCTCGACGTAGCGGACACCAGGGCAGCCACGCGGCGCTAATCTCCTCCCGCGCGCTCCCTCACCACTGCCTTTCGCCGCGCCTCTCCCTGCCCTCGAACAAGGGAGAGGCGCGGCGAGGCTCGCCTGCCCGCTACGTCCATCGCTGCTCTTCAACGGAACGCGATTGACGCGAGCGAAAGGCGCCTCTCTATGCTGTGGCGTGTGAAACGTCATCCCCTGGCGATTTATCTGACGCTGGAAGGAGCGCTCTCGCTCCTGATGTCGCTCTATGGCACGGTGACCACCGTCTATCGTGTGCAGGCGGCGGGACTCAACCCGTTGCAGCTCACTCTGGTGGGAACAGCCCTCGAAGGTTCAATCTTCGTCTTGCAGATCCCGACGGGCACGCTGGCTGATGTCTTTAGCCGCCGCGCGTCGGTCACGCTGGGCGTGGCGCTGACGGGCGCGGGTTTTCTGCTGGAGGGACTGATCCCGCGCTTCGGGCCAATCCTGCTGGCGCAAGTTCTCTGGGGCGCGGGCTACACCTTTATCAGCGGCGCCGAGGAGGCGTGGATCAGCGATGAAGTGGGCGTGGAGCGCGCCAACCGCGCCTTCCTGCGCGCACAGCAGGCAGGGCTGCTCGCGGGGCTGGTCGGCGTGGCGGGTAGCGTGGCGCTGGCGAGTGTGCGCCTGAACCTGCCATTGGAGGTGGCGGGCGCCGTCTCGCTGGCGTTGGCGGTCGGCGTCGCCATCGTCATGCCCGAATCCTCGCGCCAGCGCGTCAGCCACAGCGAGCCGCACGTCGAGCGGGTCGCGCGTATGCGGCTGGCCGAGGTGAGCGCCACGCTGCACGCGAGCTGGCGGCTGCTGCGGACGCGCCCGACGATCCGGCTGATCCTGGGCGCTCTGATCTTCCTCGGCATGGGATGCGAAGGCTTCGACCGTCTGGGCGACGCGCACTTTCTCCTCGATACTGGGCTGCCGCCGCTCGGCCCGTTTCAGCCCGTCGTCTGGTTCGGCGTCTTCTCAGCCAGCATCATGCTGCTGGGGCTGGCGGCCACCGAGATCGCGCGGCGACGGGTCGATATGAACAGTCATCGCTCGCTCGCGGGCGCCCTGTTCCCGCTCACGGCGGCCGTCGCGGCATGCATCGTCGTCTTCGGGTTGGCGGGCGGCTTCGCGCTGGCAGTCGGCGCCTATCTCGCCGTCAATGTCCTGCGGCGAGTATTCGGGCCGCTCTCCATCGCCTGGCCCAACCAGAGCGCTGAACCTCAGACGCGCGCCACCGTGCTCTCGCTGCACGGGCATGCCGACGCGCCGGGGCAGATCGCGTGCGTGCCGATCATTGGCGCCATCGGCTCAGCCGTCTCGCTGCCCGCCGCGCTGGTCGTCTCTGGTCTGGCGTTGACCCCGGCGCTGGCCT
>DATAED010000009.1:0-1575 GCA_036258195.1 Ktedonobacterales bacterium | reverse complement strand
TGCTGCTGGCCCTGCTGGCAGTCTGGGCGTTGCTGCGCATCTGGTTTGGCGCGGTGGACGTGCGGCGCTACGGCTGGCCT
The DNA here is from genome assembly GCA_036258195.1 of Ktedonobacterales bacterium. Lineage (GTDB taxonomy): Bacteria > Chloroflexota > Ktedonobacteria > Ktedonobacterales > JADMIN01 > JAKAIY01. The sequence continues at coordinate 1,495 of DATAED010000009.1, read as the reverse complement.
TTGACGTGGCTGCTGCTGGCTGGGTTCGTCGCTGCTCTCGCCGCGCAGGGCAGCCAATTTGACCTGCGTGATCCTCTCGCGCTCGGCGCCGGGTCGGCTGCCCCGTGGGTCTACGGGCCTGGGCTGGTGGTGACGCTCGTGGGGCTGGCGGCGGCGCTCCTCGGGCTGGCGCTGGCGGGTGGACGCGCGTGGGGGCGTCGGTTCACTTACTCCGCCTCGCCCGCGTCTCCATCCAGTCCCAGCGCCAGCAGCGTCCTGGAGAAGATGTAGTAGCCGTAGGTCGTGATAACGGTGAATCCGCTGGCCTGGTAGAGCGCGATGGCGGGGGCGTTGTCGGTATCCACCTCCAGGCTGATCCGCAGCGCGCCCTGCTCTGTGGCCAGCGCGCAGGCCCGCGCCAGCATCTGGCGACCCCAGCCGCGGCGCTGATAGGCGCGGTCGATGCCAAAGGCGTAGATGCCCGTCGAGTCTGGCATGATGCTCAGCCGGAAGCCGCCGATAATCGCGCCAGCGTGGCGCGCGACGTAGACCTGCTCCGTCGCGATGGCCGAATTCAGCGTGAGATCGGCCAGCAGGCGTTCCTCGCTGTGGTCGAAGGCGTGCGAGAGCGCCACTGCCAGCGGGCGCAGATCCTCTGGGCGCGCGCGCTCCACGCTGAAATCGCTCGGCGACGTCAGCGACGGGGCGGCTTCGGCGCGCCAGACCATGCGATGCTCCGAGAAGGCGCGCTGGCCCGCCAGCATCCGCAGGAAGCTGCGCCCAGAGGTGGAGGCGTCTTCGCAGACGGCGAAGAGCTGCTCGCCGCCCGCCGCCCGGAGGCCCGCGCGCGCCGCCTCGAAGAGCCGGAAGCCCAGCCGCCGCCGCCGCCAGTCGGGATGTACCATCGCGCAGGCTTCGGCGGTGGCCTCGTCGCCCTCCAGCGAGCCAAAGCCAACCAGCCGCTGCCCCGCGTAGGCCAGGAAGACCGATGGATAGCGCGCCGTCGCTGGATCGGCGGCGCCGAAGCCGAGCTTGAGATCCAGCCCCTCCGCTTCGTCGCAGACATGCTTGAGCGCCAGAACCTCGGTCAGTTCTGCCTCGCTGAGTCGCATCTGTGCGCTGATCGTGATCTGCTCGCTCGGCGCATCGCTGGTCTGATCGCTCATGGCGGCGTCTACCCTCACACTTGCCTCGAATGCCCGGCGCGCAGCATATCGCGCCGCTCACCGCAGCGTCAAGGCTGGCTGCGGTATGCTGTGGCCGACAACCGACGCAGGCAGATATCAGGCAGGTATCGTGAACGAGCAGTGGCGCTTATTCAGGAGGCTGAACCTATGGCGGCAGATGAGACGCAACGCGAGTGGAAGGTCGTTGGCGTGGTTGGCGGCGGCGCGATGGGCGCGGGCATCGCCTACGAGGTGGCGCGTAACCTCGACGCGAAGATCATTCTGCGCGAGGCCGACACGCATACGCTGGCCCGCGCGCGCGCCAATGTCGAGCGGCTGGTGGAGCGCCC
>DATAED010000008.1:0-29311 GCA_036258195.1 Ktedonobacterales bacterium | reverse complement strand
CAGCTAGACTCGTTCCCAGAAGGCGTCGAACGCGACGCCGAGTAGTTCAGATGATCCAGCGGTCGGCGCTCACCGGGCTGAATGCGCGTCCAGTGGTTGAGGCAAGTGAGGAGAGAGCGGAGGATGCGCGCGAGTCCGGTGGGGCCGTCCAGCGCGGGGATCGCAACATGCAGAGCCTGGGAAGGGCTCACAATCTGGAATCGTCGTAACGACTGTAACGACGCACAATGCGAGGGGAGACGAATCACATGCGCAAACGTATCGTGCTGTGGGCGCTCGTGCTGGCCGTGGTAGCCCTGGTGGGCGCCACCGCCCTGCTCCTGCGCCCGTCCCAGGCGTCCGCAGACAGCCTGGTTCCATTCCATGCTACCGTCTCGGAGACCTTCACCGCCGCGCCCTGCGGGACGATGGCCCGCTGCATCACGGCTGTGGGACACGGTCAGGCCGAGCATCTGGGCAGTGTCACTGAGAGCGCCATGGTCAGAGTGGACACCAATCCTGCTGACCTGCACAACGGCTGCAACCCGGAGACCCGCACGACCACGCTGACGGCGGCCAATGGCGACGTCATCACGTTGTATGGAACCGGGTATAGCTGCGCCTCCACCAGTGGCGCCCATGACAGTCTGGCCATCACGGGCGGCACAGGGCGATTCCAGGGCGCCCACGGCGCCGTTGACGAATCAAACGTCCACACCTTCACGGGGCCTGGAGTCGGCGTGGCGACGGTGACCTACAGCGGAACCATCTCCTCGGTAGGCTCGCTCAAATAGCGTCGGTTCAGACGCTGGCCAGCGCAGACACGCCGCGTAGCGATCCATTGGATCACCACGCGGCGTGTGGTTTCAGGCGTCTCTTGGATCGCGGGGGCTAGCGCTTGGCCTCCACGACAGGACTGGCCAGCGCGGGCTTGGGCGGCGGCGCTGATGTGGCGCCGCTGACGCCTGCCGCCGCGCTGCGCCGCTGCTGAATCCAGCGCGGTGTCTTGCCCAGCGGCGAGACGCCCGTGATGCGCCGGAACGCGAAGATCATCAGGAAGAGCATCACCCAGTTGGCCCCCGCCGAGACGACGATCTGCCAGACCGTGCCGAGCGGCAGCAGCAGCGCCACGCCCGTGATGATGATGTTCAACAGCGTCATGGGGATCAGGAAGAGCCAGGCAAAGCGCATCAGTTGGTCGGCGCGCAGGCGCGGCAGCGTCGAGCGAATCCACATGAAGATCAGCAGCAGGATGCTGAGCTTGAAGACGAACCAGAAGACGGCGATGGCGTTGAAGATCAGCGCCGCGACGAAGCCGCCGCCACCCGTCGAGCCAAAGATGCCATTCCAGAAGCCAATCGCCGCGCCGGGGCCAGACCAGCCGCCCAGGAAGAGCGCCGTCGAGACCGCCGATACGATGGTCATGTTGCCATACTCGCCCAGGAAGAACATCGCCCAGCGCAGGCCGCTGTACTCCGTCAGGTAGCCCGCCACCAGCTCCGACTCTGCCTCGGGCAGGTCGAACGGCGAGCGGTTCGTCTCGGCCAGACCGCAAATGTAATAGATCAGCAAGCCCAGCGGCTGCGCCAGCACGAACCAGAACCACGGCGCGTTCGGCTGCATCTGCGCCGCAGTAATCTGGCTGAACGAGATCGAGCCGATGCCGCAGGTCGCCAGATTGGCGTTCGCGCCGCAGTCCGGCGCCAGCACGCTGGTCAGCATCACCACGCCGACGATGGAGAGCACCAGCGGCAGCTCGTAGGAGATCATCTGCGCCGCCGAGCGCAGTCCGCCGATCAGCGCGTACTTGTTGTTCGAGCCCCAGCCCGCCATGAAGACGCCAATCACGTCGATGGAGCTGAGCGCGACGTAGAAGATGATGCCCGTGCCGAGCGCGGCCGCCGTCAGATAGGGCGAGAACGGCAGCACGACGAACGCCGTAATGACCGGCGCGAAGAAGACCACCGGCGCCATCTTGAAGACGACGCTATCAACCTGCTTGAAGGATTTGATGTCTTCCTTCAGCAGCAGCTTGACGACATCGAACGGCGACTGGAGCAACCCGGCTGGGCCATAGTGCAGCGGGCCGTAGCGATCCTGCATGTAGGCCTGCACCTTGCGCTCCAGATAGGTCAGGATGGTGGCCGCCGTCATCAGGAAGCCCAGCGCGAACAGGAACGTCACCACGAAGTGGATGATCGTCAGCAGCACATCATTCATACTATGCGTCTCGCCTCTATCTCGCCTCTAGCCGCTCGCCCCAGGGCGCCGTGGTCTGCGCTAGCGATCAACGTCGCCGAGCACGATATCAATGCTGCCCAGGATGGCGATGACATCGCCAATTTTGTGACCGCGCAGCAGTTCGGGCAGGATTTGCAGGTTGGTGAACGATGGCGCGCGCAGCTTGGCGCGATACGGATACTCCGAGCCATCGCTAATCATGTAGACGCTTTCCTCGCCGCGCGCGCTCTCCACTGAGGCGTAGGTCTCACCGCGTGTCGGGCGCAGGGCGATCGGCGTGCGCTGGCAGATGGAGCCGCCGGGCAACTGATCCATCGCCACGCGGATCAGCCGCACGCTCTCGGCCATCTCCTGCATCTTCACCATGTAGCGCGCGAAGCAGTCGCCCTCGCTGCGGGTCTGCATGTTCACTGCGATCTCGCGGTAGGCGTCATAGGGCTGGTTGACGCGCACATCGAACTCCATGCCCGAGGCGCGGCCTGTCGGGCCGGTCAACGCGAAGGCGATGGCCTGCTCGCGGTCGATGTAGCCGACGCCCTCGGTGCGCGCCTCGAAGATTTCGTTGCCCGTCAGCAGGCGGTCCATCTCCGGGATGCCGATGCGCAGGAACTGCTCGCACCAGTCCTCGCAGGTCTTCAGCCAGCCCTTGGGGAAGTCGTGCATCACGCCGCCCACGCGCATGTAGTTGTGGGTGAAGCGATGGCCGCTGAGCGACTCGAACATATCCAGAATCTGTTCGCGGTCACGGAAGGCCCACAGAATCGGCGTGGTGGCGCCCAGGTCCAGGCCATACGTGCCGATGGCGACGAGGTGGCTGGCGATGCGCTCCAGCTCGTTCACGATCAGGCGGATGAACTGTGCGCGGCGTGGCGGCTCGATGCCCGTGAGCTGCTCCGCCGCCATCGCGTAGGCCGTCTCGTTCAGCATTGGGCTGAGATAGTCGGCGTTGTCGATGTAGCGGATGCCACCCAGGTAGGGGCGATTCTCGAAGATCTTCTCCATGCCGCGATGCAGGTAGCCGATGACCGGCGTACACTGCGTCACCGTCTCGCCATCCAGCGTCAGCACGAGACGCAGCACGCCATGGGTGGAGGGGTGCTGCGGCCCCATGTTGAGGATCATCTCCTCGCTGCGCATGCCAGAGGCGTCCTGATAGTTGGCATTGGGCAAACGAATCGCATCGATAGACATCGCGCTACCCTCTCTCCTGCGGCTTCTGCTCGTCCGACGATTCCGCTGCGCCTTCTTCGAGGTAGCGGCCAGTGGGTTGCTGCGTCTGCGGCTCGACACCCTGGCCGGTCTCCAGATAGACCGCCGCGCCGCCGAAGGTCGTCATGCCGGGGTGAATGCGCTCGATGCTGCCCTGCCCCAGCCGCTTCGTCTGGATGCGCTCCTGATGGCGCAGATTCTCGCCCGCCACGGCCTGCACAGCGGGCGCCTGGGTGGTGGCGCGGTCGTGCCGCACGATCGGCGTCGAGTTGAAGCTCTTGAGCAGCGGATGCCCGATGAATTCGTCTTCCAGCAGGATGCGCCGCAGATCGGGGTGGCCGCGATAGATGATGCCGAACATGTCGTACTGCTCGCGCTCCAGCCAGTTGGCCGAGGCATAGAGGCTGACCAGCGAGTCCACCTCAGGATGCTCCGCCGTCAGCTTCACGCGCGCCTGCACGAGCCACTGCTGGCCGATGGAGCGGAAGTGATAGATCGACTCGATGTGGTCGATCATATCCACTCCGGTGACGCAACTCAGCATATCGAAGCCGCACTCGTCGCGCAGCGCCTGCGCCACCGTCAGCAGCTTATCTGAAGGGACGTCGATGTTGACGACGCCCGCGCTGAGTCGCGACTTGGGCAGCGTCACGCCGATCTGCTCATCCACGCGGGCAAGCTGGGTGAAGAGCGCATTGATGTGGTCGCGGTCATAGGCCCGCAGCGATGGCGCGGCTGGCTGGCCGCTGCGTTGCACGCCCTGCTGATCGCCACGCTGAACGCTTAGATCCACCGGATGACTCCTTTCCTCCAGGCATAGACGAGGCCGAGCGCCAGCACTCCGATGAAGAAGACGATCTCGATGAAGCCGAACCAGCTCAACTGCTTGAAGATGACGGCCCAGGAGAGGATGAAGACGATATCAACGTCAAACGCGACAAAGAGCAGCGCAAAGATGTAGAACGCCAGCGGATACTGCACCCAAGCGGAGCCAATCGGCGTCTCGCCCGATTCGTAGGTTGTGAGCTTGTTCTTCATGCTGCGCTTGCGCATGAACAGCGCGTTCAAGGTATCGGCGAAGAACAGCGAGAAGAGGACAAACCCACAGCCACCGAGGAAGAAGATGGCGGCGAAGAGATAGCCGAGCGCAATCACGAGCGCCTCCTGAAGGGGTGAGTGGAGTCATGTGGTCGGCGGCTGGGCTTCGGCGTCCAGCCCGACGCTGCGCGGCTCCATCAGGTGTGCCTATGAGATGCGGCGGGGCATTTGCGTGTCGCCGCACACAGCATCATGACGAAAAGTGCGCCATCGCGGATTATACCATAGCCCCCCAAGCCGGACAACACATCAGTCTCGCAGCGCGAGGCCGCGAGGCCCTTGCTATCAGGCGTCGCGCGTCGTCTATGCCCGTGTCGGGGCGTGGTACACTGAGAGGGCTGTCGTGGCGTTTAAGAGCGCCGATGGAGACCAGTGGAGACCTGTTATGCCGCGTTCTTCGACGATGACCTATGTCTGTGAGTGTGGGGCCACATTTGCCAGTACGATGTACCAGACGGTGAACGTGACCCTGGAGCCACAGTTACTCTATCGCCTGCTGGCTGGATCGCTGAATGTGGCTGTCTGCCCCAACTGCGGCCGCAAGATCGAGAGCGAGATGCCGTTCATCTACCACGATATGCGCCGTGGGCTCTTCGCCTATGCCCACCCCAACGCCGAGGCCAGCGACGAGGAGCGGGACGAGCTGCTGGAGCGTCTGCGCGAAGTCTACGACGAGGCGGTGGACGCCTCCGAGCGCATCCTGGCAGAGGAGCGCGCCAGCCAGTCCACGCCACCCGGCCAGCCGGGCATTCCCCGGTTGACGGTGCGCCGTCGCTCGCTCGCTGAAGACCTCTCGGCGCGGCTGGAGCCAGACACGCCACCCATGCAGGTCATCTTTGGTCGCGAGCAGCTCGTGGCGCTGGTCGATTCGCTGCTGGAGCCAGAGGAGCGGCTGGGGCGACTGGCGCTCTCAGCGCGCGGCGCCGGGTCAGCGCAGCGCGAGCGCATCGTCAGCATCGCCGAGCGACTGGCCAGCCAGTTCGACCTCCAGGTGGAGACGGAGGGCGTCGGCAGCGACTTCACCGTCTGGGTCTACGGCTCCCGCGAGCGCATCGAGGCACTGGCCGCGCAGATGCAGCCGTAGCGGAACCTCTCCCCCTGACCCCTCCCCTCCGAGGGAGGGGGAACCCAGACCAGGCGGCCTGGTCGCTGGCTCGCATGCTCTTCAGAAGCGCAGCAGATCCGCCGCAGGTTTGCGTCCGGTCGCCACGCGCGCCGTCCTCGACCTAGATTCCTCTCTCCCACAGGGCGAGGGGTCAGGGGGTGAGGTCGCGCCTGGTCGCTCCATCTATCACCTGACTCCCTCGTGCTTGAAACTCTCTTATCCGCAGCGGTTCCTTCTCGCACTGCTCACACGTTGTTACCAGAAGGACGGCGAGTTGCGAACGGAAACGTTCGCAGCGCCTGCAATCTCCTCTCCAGGTCAGTTCGCCGGGGCGGGGGCCAATCCGAAAAGGATGGAGCATAGCACATGATCGACGCACTGTGGATGCGGCAGGCGCTGCGGCGGTTGAGCGTCGTCATCGCTGGGGTTCTCGCGCTGTTCCTGCTGTTCGGCGTGGTTGGACGTCCAGCCGAAGCGGCGCCTGCAGGGTCGCAGTCCAGGGGGCCAGCGGCGGCGATCTATCCGAGTGGCTCGACTGGCTATGATGTCTCCTGGCCGAACTGCACGGCGTCGCCGCCCGCACATCCAGCGTTCGGCATCGTCGGCGTCACCGATGGGACGGGCTACAGCCAGAGCCCCTGCCTGGCGCAACAAGCCGCCTGGTTCAACAACCTCAGCCTCTACGCCAACACCGGCTGGTACGACCAATCGGCATACATCAACCCCAACAGTCCGAAGGTCTGCGCCACTGGCGACCAGAATTGCCTGGCCTACAACTACGGCTACAACGCCGGGCTGTACGCCCTCAACTACGCCAACAGCCTGAATATCCACGCCAGCGTCTGGTGGCTGGATGTCGAGACCGGCAATACCTGGAACAGCGACACGACGCAGAACCGTAACAGCCTGCAAGGCGAGTATGACGCCCTGCTGGCGAACGGCGTGACGACGGTGGGCGTCTACAGCACGACCTATCAGTGGGACACAGTGACGGGCACGTGGCTGAACGGCTGGCCGAACTGGGGCGCGACCACGGTGCGCTCCGCTAGCAAGGCGGCGCACTACTGCACAGGCCATCAGTTCACCGGCGGGCCAACCGAGCTGATCCAGTTCAGCGGCACGCTCGATATGGATTACGCTTGCTGACAGGACGGGTGGTCGAGACTGAAGGCGCACGCATCAGCGGCGCCCACGGGACGAGGTCAGGGTTCGGACAATCCAGAGAACATCAGCGCGCTGATTGACCTGGACGAGACCGAAGACGCCTAGCAGCTGAGCGTCTTCGGTCTCGCGTCGGTGAAGGAGTCTGTCTGGCTCAATGATCGGCGCCCTCACTGTATAGCCGAGCACTTGACAGCATCCACAGCAACTACTCGCTTGGCAGCGCTGAGAGGCGCCTCGCTCGATCCGAGACATCGTGCTACTACGGCGCTATGCCATTGGGTTCGTAGAGCGTGCCATCGTAGCGCTGCCACGCCTGAGCGGGAGAAAGCTGCGCCCACGGGAAACTGTGCGCTGTCTGATAGTGCAGGTTCGCCACCGCGATTGGCGTGCCTACTCCCTGGGTTGTGGCGCCCACGACGAAGACCAGGTGGATCTCCCAATCCGAGGGAATCTGGTAGCTGGCGCCCGTCCAGACGGCCTTGAAAATCTGGTAGGCGTCCGCTTGCGCATCCGCTAATGACGGCGTGGTGAGCGCATCCCAGATTCGACACAGCGTCCCATCTGCCTGTGGCTCCAGGTCCATCCCCCAGATCTGTCCACGCAGCGTGGCACCGCTGGCGATCTCGGTTCGCAGCGCCTCAGCGGGCAGCGGAGTTGCGGTCGCGGTGGCTGGCGGGAGCGCCGTCGCGGTCGGTTGCTCCGCAGGCGCGCCACCCAAGGGGTTGGCGCAACTCACGAGGCAGAGCGCACCGACAAGAAGCGTGAGGCTACCAAGTAGATAGGCTCGGCCCCGCCTCCTCGGCGTTGGCTTGCGGACACGTCGCATGTGACCCTCCCTCGACTCGCAGGCGGCATGTCTGCCGCCTCACATGGACTCTACCTGGCGCGATGGCTAGAGCCGGAAGAGCCTGTACATCGCGCCTAATGTGGTACTCATCCTGGCACGATTCATGGCCGGCCGGATATGAGCATCGTGAGCATCCCCCATCTCCCAGCTCACGCTGCCAACGCGATCGTGTCGTTGGGATACTGCATGCCGGTGACGGTGGCGATGACCTGATGGCTGAGGGCGTCCACAATCTCCACATCGCCGCTGACGGTGTCGGCCACCGCGATGTAGCGACCATCGGGTGTCACACTGACACCGTGAGGGTAGCCATCCAGCAGGGTCGTGGCGATCACGCTGGGCGCGGCGGGGTCGCTGGCGATGTCCACCGTGCTGAGGTCGTGCGACTTGCCATTGGCGACGTAGAGGCGTGTCCCGTCGGGCGAGCGGGCGATGAGGGCGGGCGCCAGCCCCACCTGCGTAGAGGTCAGCGCGCGGCGGGCCAGCGCATCCAGCGTGAAGAGACGTCCACTAAAGTTGTCGCTGGCGTAGAGGTAGTGGCCATCGTGGCTGATGCCCAGCCCATAGGGCCGCGCCAGCGCTGGCAGCGGAATCGTCCCCACCAGCGCCTGCCGGGCAATGTCGATGATAGCGACAGCGGCGCCCAGGTAGCAGGCCACATAGGCGTAGCGGCCATCGGGCGAGAGCACGATGCTGTGCGGCGCGGCGGGCGTCTGGATCGTGCGCGCCAGGCTCCAGGTGGTCGTATCAACCACCGAGACGCTGGAGCCAGAGAAGTTCGTCACGAAGATGTAGCGGCCATCGGGCGAGGCGACCATATGCACGGGCTGCGCGCCGACTTTCACAGCATGCTCATCGCTCAGGCGGCCATTGCTGAGATGGAAGACCAGCAGTCGGCCGCCAATCGAATCGGTGACATAGAGCGAGTGGCCATCGGGTGAGAGGCCCAGCCCATGCGTGCTGCGCGCCACGGCGTAGGTCTGCGCGCCGAGCGCGTACAGGTCGCCAGAGATGAGATCGGTGACGAAGAGGTGGTAGGCGCCCAACTGTGGCGGCAGCGGTAGTGTCGCAGGGGCGGGAGTAGCCGTCGGCTGGGGGCGCGCATTCACCTCGGCGCAGCCTGCCAGCCCGCCCAGCAGCCAGCCGCTCAGCAGGAGCCAGAGCAGCGCCAGCCTGCCGCGCCCTGTCGTCCATCGCTGCATCGCCGCGCCTGTCTCCCTGCTGTTTCGCCTCGCATGCCTGCGCTGCCACGGCTTCCATTGTAGCGAGCGTGGCAGCGACTGCCAACGCGCGGCGTACTTTCGCGCCAGAGACGGCGCGCTGGTGACATGCAAAAAGCCCCTCCCCCGCTAAGGCGGGAGAGGGGTTGGGGAGGGGGCCACTCAGGCGTTGGCGGGCGCCTTGGGGCGCTGGAAGATGTGAATCGCACGGCCCTCGGCGGCCAGCGTCGCCTCGCGCAGCCCCTCGCTGAAGGTCGGGTGCGGGTGGATGGTCGCCAGCAGCTCATCGGCGGTCAGCTCGGCGCGCATCGCCAGCGAGAATTCCGTGATGAGGTTGGTGGCGTCTGGCCCGAAGATGCTCACGCCAAGAATCTCGCCGTAGTCGCCCAGGATCACCTTGGTGAAGCCCTCTGTCTCGCTCACCACCACAGCCTTGCTGTTGGCGATCCACGGGAACTTCTCGGCGCGCACGCCGCCCTTCTCGCGGGCCTGCTTCTCCGTCAGACCGACCGCCGCAATCTCCGGGAAGGTGTAGATGACACGCGGAATGACGTTGTAGTCCATGCGCGCGTCGTGGCCCATCGCATTCTCCGCCGCGATCTCGCCCTCGGTGGAGGCGACGTGCGCCAGCCAGGTGCGGCCCACCACATCGCCGACCGCATAGACGCCCGGCAGGTTCGTCTCCATGCGCTCGTTGGCCACCACGCAGCCGCGATTCATCGCCAGGCCCGCCTTCACCAGCGGCTCGATGCCGGCGGTGTGCGCCTTGCGACCGACGGCCACCAGCACATACTCGCCGTCGAAGGTCTTCTGGCCACCCTCGGTGGAGGCCGTCACGCGCTTCTTACCCTCGGCGTCGCTGATGGACTCCACCTTTGCGCTGGTCGCCACGGTGATGCCGCGCTTGGTCAGCGAGCGCGTCAGCGCCTGGCAGACCTCGTCATCCTCGTTGGCGATCAGCGACGGCAGCATCTCGACAATCGTCACCTTCGAGCCGAGCGCGTGGAACATGCAGGCCAGCTCGACCGCGATCACGCCGCCGCCGATGCAAACCAGGCTCTCGGGAACCTTCTTCATCTCCAGCGCCTCGGTGCTGTAGATGATGTTCTTGCCATCAATACCGGGGAACGGCGGCTTCACCGTCTCCGAGCCATTCGCCAGCATCAGCTTGCGCGCGGTCAGCTCCTGGGTCGAGCCGTCCTTCATGCGCACGCGGATCTGCGTCGGCGAGAGCGCCTCGGCGGCCCCTTCGAGGACGGTGACTTTGTTGGCCTTGAGCAGTTGCCCGATGCCGCCGGTCAACTGCTTCACCACCTTCTCCTTATAGGCCACCGCGACCGACATATCGAAGGTTGGCGTGGCCTGGAGCGTGATGCCGAGCTTGCCCATCTCTTGCAGCTCGGCGTAGAGCTGCGCGATGTGCAGCAGCGCCTTGGAGGGGATGCAGCCGACATTTGGGCAGGTGCCACCGATGTATTGCTTCTCAACGATGGCGACCCGCGCGCCAAGCTGCGCCGCGCGAATCGCGCCGACATAGCCGCCAGGGCCAGAACCGATCACCACGAGGTCGAATTGTCGCTCTTCGTTCGCCACTGTCTACTCCTGCGCCGTGGGTACGGCGTCCATCTCATCGCGCTGGCTCAGTCTGCTGGTCGCGCGTGGCGTTGCATGCGTACAACTGCGCGTCATCGCTGGCGCAGACTACCCTATTTTACCCCCACATCCGCGCCTGTGTTCAAGCGTCCGCGTCAGAGGAGCATCTCGGCTGTGTGGAGGAACGGCCAGCCCAGCTCTTCGATGCCCAGATCGAGGCAATACAGTCCACTCGACACCCGCTCCAGGAAGCCCCACTCCCAGATTGCCGCCTCGTCGATGCCGCTCTCGCTGCTCAGCAGCGCGCAGTAGCGACGGGCGAGCGCGGCGGCGCCCGTCGCTCCGGCGGCGAGGAGCTGCGGGTTCCAGTCGCGCAGTGCTACCCCCAGATCGTAGGCTGGCTCAGCAAGGAAACCATCTGGATCCACGAAGACGAATCCCGCCTCTGCCCCTGCGCGCGGCGCGAGCGCCTGGAGCGCGTTCCACGGATGGGGATCGCCGTGAACCACGACACACCGCTCCAGATCGAACGCGGCTGCGCGCCGCTCGGCATAGCGCAGCGCCTGGCGCACCACCTGCTCCGAGCATGGATGGTTCAACTCCTCCCACAGTCGACTGACCATGCGGGCGAGCTGTCCGGCCTTCTCGTTATCTGGCGCCACGACCAGACCAGCCGGACGCGGCGCCTGCCACGCCTGACGCAACATCTGGCACAAGAGGGTCAACTGCCGCTCTGCGGGCAGATCGAGCGAGGCCAGCGATGGGCCAAGGGCTTCCAAGAGCATCGCCTCGCTGTCGCGGTCATGGGCCAGCAGGCGCACATAGCCATGTCCCTGTGCGCTGGCGAGCACGCGCAGTTCATCGGCAAAGTCCATGTCGGGCATCGCGATTTTGAGGATGGCGTCGCCGCCGTCAGCAGTTCGCGCGCGGGCCACATAGGAGCCAGTTCCGCCCGCCAGCGCCTGACCCACCGTGATGGCCCACATCTGTTCCAGGCGCGCGATCACATCGGGAAGCCCGGCAAGCCACTGCTCGCCGAGGCGTCCGAGCCGCGAGGCGCGCTGTCGAACATATTCCGGAACCTGTACTGTCCGCTCGTCTGCGTCGTCCATGACGGCACTATACGCCGAAGCAGGTCGTCAGCGCCGCTGGTTCGAGCCTGCGCACGCAACAGCGGGCAGGCTTGACGGCGATACGGCGCGCGCCTATAGTTGGCGTCGGAGGTTGCGGAGTCCGCCTGGCTGGCTCACTCAAAGCAGGCGACGTTCGCGCGAAATGGAGTTCCGCTCCCGGATCTGAGAGGCGTATCATGTGGTCAGCGCCGACGCCCACGCGCTATGCCCGCGCGCGGCGCCAAGGATTGCTCTCTTGTAGCGCTTCGTTGACAGGGCGGCGGGTCGCGCGGCGGGCCCGGCTGCTCGCGCTGCTGCTGCTGATGGCGCTGGGGCCGCTGGCCGCGACGCTGCTGGCGCCGGTCGCGCATGCCGACGCCGCGCATGTTGATCTCTTCGCCTTTAGCGCCGATGTGGATGCGGCGCACGCGCGGGCCATCGCCGACGCCATCACCACTGCCGAGCAGGACGGCGCGACCCTGCTGGTCATCACGGTGGATACGCCCGGCGGCGACCTCAATTCGCTGCAAAGCATCGTCGAAGCGGAGCTGGCCGCCACCGTTCCCATCGCCACGTATGTCAGCCCGCAGGGGTCGGAGGCGGCCTCGGCTGGCTCCTTCGTCACGCTGGCCGCGCCCATCGCCGCGATGGCGCCCAGCACGCGCATCGGCGCCGCCAGCCCGATAGACGCCTCGGGCGCCGATCTGCCCGCCACGCTCAAGAGCAAGGTGGAGCAGGACCTCGAAGCGCTGATGCGCTCGATCCAGACCGACTACCATCGCAGCGTGGCGCCCGCCGAGGCGATGATCTCGAACGCGACTGCGTACACCGATAGCGAGGCCATGAGTCAGGGCATCATCTCGATGCAGGCCGACTCGCTCACCAGCCTGCTCAGCCAGCTCGACGGCTACACGGGCGTCTACGCCAATGGGAAATCGTTCACTGTGCAGACGGCGGGGCTGGCCGTCCAGACGCTGACGCCCTCAGCCACCAGCCAGATCGAGACGATCCTGTACGACCCGACGGCGCTCTTCATCCTGTTCATCGTCGCGGCCATCTGCATCTATCTGGAGCTGGCGCATCCCGGCGCCATCGTGCCGGGCGTGGTTGGCTCCATCGCGCTGGTCGTCTTCCTGATCGGCGCGATTGGCATCAGCCCCAACTGGGCGGGCCTGGCGCTGATGCTGCTGGCGATCCCGCTGCTGGCGGTGGATGTGCACGCGCCGACGCACGGCGTGCTGACGGTAGGCGCGCTGATCAGCCTGGTCGCGGGGGCCATCATCTTCTTCGATACCAGTTCCAATGTCGGCCAGCCGCCCGTCAATCCGGCGGTCATCGTTGGCGTGGTGGTGGGCGTGGGGTTGGTGGCGCTGCTCGTGCTGCGCGCTGGCATCGCCGCGCGGCTGCGCCGGGTGACGACTGGCGTGGAATCCTACATCGGGCAGACGGTGACGGTCATCGAGCCGCTGGCCCCGCGCGGGAAGGTGACGATGCGCGGCGAGATCTGGAGCGCCCGCATCGCACCCAACGCCAAGGTCGCGGAGCCGCTGCCCGTTGGCTCGAACGCTCGCATCGTGCAGGTGGAGGGCCTGACGCTGCTGGTCGTGCCTGCGCCGTAACACGCCGCGCCATCACGCGCGGCATGCTGCTCTCATCCGATTTCAACGTATCCCAACGCATCGCATCTCGTGACAGTATCGGCGCGATTTCGCTGGCGAGGGGCTGGCGACGCCGAGCGACTGAAAGAAAGAGTACGGTTCCTTCGGATGGATCTCTCTGCATTTGGGCCACTGGTGATCGTGGTCGCCATCGTGGTCATCCTGCTGATCCTGTTCGTGCTGGCGGGCCTGCGTGTGGTCAACCAGTACGAGCGCGGCGTCATCTTCGTGCTGGGCCGCCTGATCGGCGCGAAGGGGCCGGGCGTCTTCTGGGTGCCACCCTTCATCAGCTCCATGCGCAAGATCGACCTGCGCATCGTGACCATCGAGTTGCCGCCGCAAGAGGGCGTGACCCGCGACAACGTGACAGTGCGTGTCAGCGCGGTGGTCTACTTCTATGTGGTCAGCCCCAACGACGCCGTTAACAACGTCATGGACTACTATCGCGCCACCGTGCAGATCGCCCAGACGACCATGCGCAATGTGCTGGGCCAGTCGGAACTCGATCAACTGTTGACGGATCGCGCACGCATGAACCAGGCGGTGCAGTCGATCATCGATGAGCACACCGAGCGCTGGGGCATCAAGGTGACGTCGGTCGAGATCAAAGATGTGGAGCTGCCACAGACGATGCAGCGCGCGATGGCCAAGCAGGCGGAGGCGGAGCGTGAGAAGCGCGCCAAGGTCTTGCAGGCCCAGGGCGAGGCGCTGGCGGCGCAGACGCTGGCCGACGCGGCGCGCGTCATCGCGACGGAGCCAGCGGCGCTGCAACTGCGCTATCTGCAAACGCTGACCGAGATCGCGGTGGAGAAAAACTCGACGATCATCTTCCCGCTGCCGATCGATCTAGTTGGCCCGCTGGAGGAGATGATGCGCAACGCCAGTAGCGGCTCGGCGAAGACGCCTGCGCCAGCCCCAGCGCCTGTCGCCGCGCCATCCGTCTATCCCACGATGCCGAACGATCCGCAGTTGCCGCGAGCGTAGGCCCCCTCCCCCGACCCCTCCCCCGCTTTGCGGGAGAGGGGCTTTCGGTTTGCGCTGCGGTTTACCCAGCCGTTACCCCGGCAGCAGGGCGGAGAGCAGCCAGAAGAGCGCCATGCCGACGATCAGTGTGGCGGCGACATTGCGCGTGCGCCAGGCCACCAGCAGCGCGGCTACACCGGCGATCAGGCGCGGATTGGCCAGCGAGAGGATGAGCGCGCCGTTGCGCCCGACCAGATCGGGGACGATCAGGGCGGTCAGCGCGGCGGGCGGCACGAAGCGCAGCGCCCGCTCGACCGTCGGCGGCAGGCTCAGCCGCGACGGCCCGATGAAGGCGACGCGCATCAGGTAGGTCAATATCCCGATCACGACGATGCTCAACGCCAGCGTCATCGGCTCATCCCTCCTCCGCTGGCGTGGCGGGCGCGTGCTGCTCGGCAGCGGGCTTCGCGTCGTCGCGGCGGGGAAGCCAGCGGTCGAGCGCCATGCCGACGATGATGCCCGCGATGGCGGCAGCTACCAGCCCCAGCTTCAGCGGCGCCGCCAACGTCAGCGCCGCCACCACGCCCGCCACCAGCGCCGCGCCGACCAGCGCGCGGTCGCGCAGCAGCGGCACGAGCAGTGCGATGAAGGTCAGCGTGGCCGCGAAGTCCAGCGACCAGCCTGCGGGGATGCGCGCGCCGATCAGGATGCCCACCAGTGTGCTGAGCTGCCACGCGACCCATAGCGTCACCCCGGAGCCGAGCATATAGCGCAGCCGCTGGCGCAGGGGCAGCGCCAGCATGCGCCCCACCACCACGCCATACACCTCATCCACCAGCACATAGGAGAGCAAGAGCCGCCAGCCGCGCGGCCCGTCGCGCAGGGTGGGGCCGAGCGAGGCGCTGTAGAGCAGGTGGCGCAGGTTGAGGATCGCCGCCGTCAGCACCAGCGTGATCGCTGAGGCGCCGCCCGCCACCAGCAGCACCACCGCGAATTGCGCCGACCCGGCGAAGACCACCACCGACATCGCCTGCGTCAGCCAGGCAGGCATGCCCGCCGCCAGCGCCGTCGCGCCGTAGATCAGCCCAAATGGCACGGTTCCTGGCAGCAGCGGCAGCGTATCGCGTGCGCCCAGCAGGAACATTCGCCGGGACGACACATTTGCGTCAATGGGGAGCGTGGTCATCGCGTCTTGTCTCGCATCCAGGTCTGGCTGGCGGTTGAAACCGCGCCTGGGAGGCCCTGCGGGCCGCGAAGCTCGGCTCCGCCTGCCGCCTGCGCGGGCTAGGATTCCGATTCCGAACCCGCGCAGGCGGGTTTCGCGGCGGCCTGCAGGCCGCCTCCCAGGCGCGGTTTCAGTCGCCAGCTCGCTACTGGGCGTCGGCCTCGTGGTCGGCGTCGTGGCCGTTGCTGGCAGCGCCGTTCGACTTGCCTGGCTGGCTCTGCTCGCCCGATTGCGCCGCGTCCACCTCGTCCATCTCAGCGGCGCGGTTGGCGCGCACGTAGTTGAGGTAGCGGTTGTGCTGCTCCTCGGTGATGAGGCTGCTCTCGTAGTAGTGGTTCATCATGACGTCCAGCTTCAGGATGCTGATGAGGTTGATGCCCACCCGCTTGAGCCGCGTGCGCGCGCCCATCTGGCGATCCACCAGCGCCACGGCGTCATGCACCTTGATGTCGTGCTCGGCCATGAAGCGCGCCATCTCGCTCATGCTGGCGCCGCCCGTCACCAGATCGTCGATCAGCAGCGCACGCGCGCCCTCGATATGGCGGCCCTCGATGCCACGCTGGCCGGTGCCTTCGGGCCGCAGCCGCGCATAGATCAACGGCGTGTTGGTCTCCAGCGCGAAGGCTGTCGCCAGCAGCAATCCGCCGGTCGGTACGCCCGCCACCACATCGTAGGGCTGCGCGTGCGACCGCCGCAGTGATTGCGCCAGCGCCACCTCTTCGGCCAGCAGCCGCGCCGCCACGCGCAGCGCCTCTGGATTGCTGATGAGTGCGCGTGGGTTGATGTAGACGGGCGAGTTGACAGTGCTGCCACCCAGCGTATAGTCACCAAACGTCACGCCGCCGAGATCATAGATCGCGCGGGCGAGCCAGAGGGTGTCCAGCGGCTGATTGTTCATGCGTGCTCCTCCTGGGATGCATCGAATGCATTCGGGCGATGGTCGCGCTGGACTCCACGCTGGCGGCTCCGCAAGACCGTGGGGATCGACGCAAGAGGGAAGGCGCGCGGCTGCGGCCAGTTTGGCTGCCGCGCGGCGTCGATCGGCGCAATCGCGCATCAGTATACCACCGGCTGGAACTCTACCCCCAGCCAGATCTCCGACAGGGAGTAGAGGAGCCGGAACCTCACCCCCAGCCCCCTCCCTGGTTCGGGAACCCTGAACCCGAACCAGGGCCTCGCTGCCGCTCGCCCCGCGAGGAGAGGGGGAGCAAGCAAAGTGGCGCGCCTATCCCCAACACGGCCTATAGACTGTCGCGTCTGGCGCGGACGCATGTTACACTGCCAGTAACGAGGAGGCTCGCTCCCTTGTGCGGCCTTGGAAACCAGCGTCTCGCCGACGCCAGCGTCAAAAGGAATCGCGATGGATGCGATAGACCGCGAGCGAACACGCAAAGCGCCTCAGGTTTCGCCAAACTCCCCGGCGCCACGCACGACACAGGTGTCAGGGCCGACCCGCCGCCAGCCAGCGATCAGCGACCGCTCGACGACGCTGGTCACGCGCGTGGGGCCAGCCTCCAGCCGCCTGCCCGCCACGCGGCTCGCCGATGGCGGAGAGGCCGAGGGCGACGACATGGTGATGGTGATCGCACCGCGCCGCGTGGTCGCCCCGACGGCGCCGACCCGCGCGCCGCGCTCTGGTCGGCCCGTGCTCAGCAGAACCATGCGCTTCGTCGTGGGCATCGTCTGCATCGCGGCGGTGCTGGCGGTCGCGCTCGGCTACAACATCCTGCACTCCTCATCCTCCGGCGCCGATGTCGCGGGCGCTGTGCCGCCGCCATCTGGTCGCGGTCCGATCACGGCCTCGGTCGGCGTCATCGTGGCCGCGCCCGCGCCGCAATCAGTGCATTCCACGGGTACGGTCTCGCCGTATCAGACGCAGTACGTCACAACCTCCTCCGGCGCCACTGTCTCGGCCAAGGGGCGCCTCTCGCTGGAGCCGTGCCACGATAGCTACATGTTCGTCTCGAACATCAACCAGTGGACTGTGCCGCCGGGCTGCTACGCCAACATCTTCGTGCCCAATCGCGCCAACTATGTGCAGGCCGCCAGTTGGGGCTACTGCAACTGGTGGGTCGAGGTGACGCATCCCAATGCGCCCAACATCACCTATGGCAATTACCAGCGTGGCACGACCCCTGTGGCGGGCGCGGCGATCTTCTTCGATGGCGGTGAGCAGGGCGCTGACTCGGCAGGACACTGGGCCGAGGCGGTGGCCGTCTCGCCCGACCACTACTGGGTGCTCATCAGCGAGATGAACTTCGCCTGGCGTGGCGGCGGCTTCGGCAGGATCGACTATCGCTACATCCACGTCTCGCCGCACGTCCACTTCCTCTACGGCGTGTAGCGCACAGGCGCGGCCCTCACCCCAGCCCTCTCCCAGAGGGAAAGGGAGCGGAAGAACCTTCATTGGGTTGCGTTTCCTGCCCCGCGCTAGAATCCTTGGCCTGAGTTCCCCCTCCCTCGGAGGGGAGGGGGACAGGGGGAGAGGTTCCGCTCGCCTTGCAGCCGCCTTGCGCTGTCAGCTACACTGATGGCATATGTCAGTCGCAGTCATCTCCGATCTCACGATGTCCTTCGGCGCCGAGCTGATCTTCAGCGGCGTCTCTTTCCGCGTGGACGCGCGCGACCGCATCGGTCTGGTCGGCCCCAATGGCGCGGGCAAATCGACGCTGCTCAATTTGCTCGCCGGGCGGCTGGAGCAGGAGGGTGGTGACATCGCGCTGGCGCAAGGGATCAGCGTGGGCTTTCTGCCGCAGGTGGCGGACTTCCATCCTGAGCGCAGCCTGACCGACGAGATGCGCGCCGTCTTCACCCATGTGCATGCCTGGGAGCGCGAACTGGCTGAGCTGGCCGCGCAGATGGGCGATCCGGCGACGCTGGCCGACGCCGAGGGCTACCACGCGCTGCTGGAGCGCTACGCCGAGACGCAGGCGCGCTTCGAGCATGCCGGCGGCTACACCATCGAGCCGCGCGTGCGGCAGGTGCTCGATGGCCTCGGCTTCACGCGCGAGCAGCAGGAAGCGCCTGCCCGCCAGCTCAGCGGCGGCCAGCAGACGCGCGCCGCGCTGGGTCGCCTGCTGCTGCTGGAGCCTGATCTGCTGCTGCTGGATGAGCCGACCAATCATCTCGATCTGGCCGCGCTGGAGTGGCTCGAAACCTACCTCAGCGGCTGGCGCGGCGCCGTCATCGTCGTCTCGCACGACCGCTATTTCCTCGACCGCGTCACCACGCGCACCATCGAGATCGCTCACCAGCGCGCCGAGCTCTACCCCGGCGCCTACTCGAAGTATGTGCAGCTCCGCACCGAGCGGCTGGAGCGCTGGCGCAAAGACTACGAGGCCCAGCAGGAGCACATCGCCCACACCGAGGAGTTCATCCGCCGCTACAAGGCCGGACAGCGCTCCAAAGAGGCGCGTGGCCGCCAGAAGCAGCTCGACCGCCTGGAGCGCATCGAGCGGCCACCGACTGAGGGCACGATCAAGTTCCATCTGGGCGCCGCCATCGAGCCGGGGCAGATCGCGCTGACCACCGAGAAGCTGGTGGTAGGCTTCGAGGGCGGCAGAGATGGCGCGGCGCTGCGCGTGCGCATGGCCGATACGATAGTGGAGCGGGGCGCGCGCATCGGCCTGATCGGCCCGAATGGCAGCGGCAAGACGACCCTGTTGCGCACGCTGGTGGGGCAGTTGCAGCCACTGGAGGGCCGCCTGACGCTGGGGCGCAATGTGCAGATCGGCTACTACGCGCAGACCCACGAAGACCTCAATCTCAACGCCACCCTGCTGGATGAGATTCGCCAGGTGAGCCATCTGAGCGAGGAGGGCGCGCGTGGCTATCTGGGGCGCTTCCTCTTCACTGGCGACGATGTCTTCAAGCCCATCAGCGCGCTGAGCGGCGGCGAGCGCAGCCGCGTGGCGCTGGCCAAGCTGACTCTGCAAGGGGCCAATACCCTCGTGCTGGACGAGCCGACCAACCACCTCGATCTGCCTGCGCGCGAGGCGCTGGAGGGCATCCTGCGCGAGTATGATGGCACGCTGCTCTTCGTCTCGCATGACCGCTACTTCGTAGATGCGCTGGCGGAGAACATCTGGGCGCTGGAGGATGGCGAGGTCGTCGTCTACGAAGGCAATTACAGCCGCTACCGCACACGCCGCGCGCAGATCGAGGCGGCGGCCCAGCAGGCGCTTGCCCGCGAGGCTGCGGCGCCCGCCGAGACCGCGCAGGCCGAGCAGCCGACCGGGCGGGGCGCTGCGGCGCGCGGCGGCAAGCGCGGCAAGCGCGGCGCTGAGCCAGCCGAGCGTTCGGCGGAGCAGGTGGAGCGCGAGATCGGCGAGGGCGAGGCGCGGCTGGCAGCGCTGGAGGCGGAGCTGGCCAGCGCCAGCGCCGCGGCCAACGTGCAGCGCGTCACCGAGCTGGGCGACGCATACGAGCGCGAGCAGACGCTGATCGCATCGCTCTATCTGGAGTGGCAGCAACTGGCAAGTTGATGGCGAGCGGCCCCCACCCCCAGCCCCTCCCCCGCTTTGCGGGAGAGGGGAGCCAGACGCGAGGGCATTTGCTTGATAGCAGGCGCCCGCTACCGCCGAAATCTCTGGCCTGGGTTCCCCCTCCCCTCGGAGGGGAGGGGGACAGGGGGAGAGGTTCCGCCTGCCAGAGACGATAAGGGAAGGGAGAGAACGCCCATGCCATACATCCTGGGGCTGACAGGCAACATCGCCAGTGGCAAGACCACCGTTGGGCTGATGCTGCTGGAGTTGGGCCTCTCCACCTATATCGACGCCGATAACGTCGTCCACGAGCTGTACCTGCCCGGACAGGCGCTGCCCGCTCGCCTGGCTGAGGCGTTCGGCCCCGGCGTGCTGGATGCCGATGGCGGCGTGGATCGCCGCGCGCTGGGCGCCATCGTCTTCAATCAGCCGGAGCGCCTGCGCCAGCTCGAATCCATCGTGCATCCCGCTGTGCAGGAGGCGCTGCTGGCCAAAGTGCGTGGGCTGCCAGCAGACGCCATCGGCGCGCTCGACGCCATCAAGCTCGTCGAATCGGGCTATGCGCCGTTCTGCCATGGCCTCTGGATCGTCACCTGCCCAGAGGAGATCCAGCTCCAACGACTGACCCAGCAGCGCGGCCTCAGCGTCGAGGAAGCCCGCGCCCGTCTCGCCGCTCAGCCTCCCATCGAAGCGAAGCTGCCGCTGGCTACCGCCGTCATCCACAATGACGGCTCGCTCGACAGCCTGCGCCAGCAGGTGACGGACGCCTGGCGCGCCTTCATGGCCAGCCTCGCAGAGCAGCGGCGCCCCTAGCGCGCCCCGTTCTCAATTCGTCACGCTGCCTTGTCTGGCCATGACTGGCCTCGGCGCTCGCACGAGTGAGAGGAGGCGGCTCCGATGGAGCACTACACCACCGCGACCTCGACTGAGGAAGGGGCGGCGACGGCGTTTCGCCGCACGCGCATCGTCTGCACGCTCGGTCCGGCCTGCTGGAGCGAAGAGCAGATCGAGCGGCTGGTCCGCGCGGGTATGGATGTCGCCCGCATCAACTTCTCGCATGGCACGCATGACGAGCACGAGGCGACCATCGCTCGCGTGCGGCGGGTGGAGGAGCGCGTCGGCAAGCCCATCGCCATCTTGCAGGATCTGCAAGGCCCCAAGATTCGCATCGGCGCGCTGACCGACCACCAGACCATCACCCTGACCGATGGCCAGACCTTCACCATCACCACGCGCGACATCGTCGGCGACGCCCACACTGTCTCCACCACCTACGCCGCGCTGCCGCAGGACGTGAAGCCCAATGATCGCATCCTGCTGGCCGATGGCGCGATCGAGCTGCGCGTGGTCGGCGTGAACGGGCAGGATGTGACGACCGAGGTGCGTCACGGTGGTCCACTCTCCGAGCATCAGGGCATCAATCTGCCCGGCGTGGCGGTCAGCGCGCCCGCCCTGACGGAGAAAGACCGCGCCGACGTGCGCTTCGGCGTGCGGCATGGCGTTGATTTCATCGCGCTCAGCTTCGTGCGTCGCTCGGAGGATGTGCGCGTGGCCAAGGCGCTCATCGCCGAGGAGATCGCCGCCAATCCCGACCGCGCCCGCCCGAAGTCGCCGCAGGGGCTGCATCCCGCCGTCTACGTCGCCGACCAGACGATCCCGCTGATCGCCAAGCTGGAGAAGCCCGAAGCCATCGCCCACCTCGATTCCATCCTGCTGGCGGCGGATGGCGTGATGGTGGCGCGCGGCGACCTGGGGGTCGAGATGCCGCTGGAGCAGGTGCCGCTGATCCAGAAGAAGATCATCGCCCGCGCCAACCAGCTTGGCCTGCCCGTCATCACCGCGACGCAGATGCTCGAATCGATGATTACGCATCCGCGCCCGACACGCGCCGAGGCTAGCGACGTGGCCAATGCCATCCTCGATGGCACAGACGCGGTGATGCTGAGCGCCGAGACGGCGACGGGCGCCTATCCCATCGAGACCGTGCTGGTGATGGCGCGCATCGCCATCCAGGCGGAGACGGCGTGCGAGCGCTTCAGCGTGAGCGGGCGCGGCGACAAGGCACAGGCGGTGGCCAGCGCGGCCAACACCCTGGCGCACGAGGCAGGCGCGCGGCTGATCGTCGTCTTCACGCGCACGGGCGTCTCGGCCCAGCTCATCTCGAAGGAGCGGCCCGGCGTGCCAATTGTGGCCTATTCGCCGTTCCAGTCGGTCATCCGACGGCTGGCGCTGTGGTGGGGCGTCATCCCGCGCTACAACGAGCTGACAGGAACGATCGAGCAGCGCATCGCCACGGCTGATCTGGCGCTACGCGCGAGCGGCATGGCGCAGTTGGGCGATGAGGTGGTCATCATGGGGGGCATGCCCAGCAGCGGCCCCACCCGCACCAACTTCGTCAAGCTGCAGCGCATCGGCGAGCTGGAGGAGCGCCCTAGCTGAGGTCGCCGCGCTGGCTCGCGGTGAAGCAGGCCACATTCGTGCGTTGTAGAGAGTGGTACACTACGGCCAGGCAACGAGCCGGACGCCTGCGTCGCGCGGGCGTCGCGTCGCCGCGTATCGGCGCACCTGCATGAACCGGGTCACGGGACCGAGATCGACCGGGAGGGCGCATTCATGAATCCTCTTGACGCCATCACCAATCCCTTCAGCGACCAGGCGATTCTGGCGCTGGTCGCGGCGCTTGGCTTGAGCTCCACCGCTGGCCTGCGCGCGGTGGCGACACTCTTTGCCATTGGCCTGGTCAGCGACATCAACGTCAACGGGCATCCGCTGCTGGCGCTGCACGGCGGTTTCACGGTGCTGGGCTCCACGCCCGTGCTGATCTTGCTGGGCGTCCTGACGGTCGTCGAGATTCTCATCGACAAGTTCCCCGTGCTGGATAGCCTGAACGACATCATCCACACCGTCATTCGCCCGGTCGTTGGCGCGGTGATTGTGGCCGGCACGACCAATACCCTGAGCGATACGAATGTGTGGGTCGCGGCGGGCGTGGGCGCCGTGCTGGCGTTCAGCGTGCATGCGACGAAATCAACTGCGCGCGTGGCGACGACGGCCACCACCGCTGGCATGGGAAATCCCATCGTCTCCACGATGGAGGATGTCCTGGCGGTTGGCTCGATCTTGCTGATCGTCGCGGCCAAGTCGGTCGCCATCATCAATGCGCAATGGGCGCCGTGGGTGGGGCTGGCGATTCTGATTGTCGTCCTCCTCGCAGTGATCCTGATCGTGCTGCTGGCGTGGCGCATCAGCGTGGCCATCGTGCGCGTCTTCAAGCCCAAGCGCGCCGCGACCAGCGCCGCTGTCGCTGGCGTAGCGTCGTCGCGACTGGAGCAGCCAGCGGAGTAACGACCTCACCCCCAGCCCCCTCTCCCACAGGGAGAGGGGGAGATTATACAGGAGTTGACGAGCCATCATGCTGACCGGCGCCCCACCCGCTGACCGTGCGCCACTGACCCCCTCGCCCAGGCGGCGCGTCTGGCCGTGGGCCGCTGGATCCATCTTCGTCACGCTGGCCATCATCGCCGCCACACTGGTCGGGCATCGACTGGCGGCGCAGCATCGGCTGGCCAGCGAGGTGGCGCCCGCCCCCGCGCTGCCCCCGCTGGCCGTGCAGGCCATCGCCCGCGCGCCCGGCCAGATCACGCAGATGACGCTGGATAAGGGCGCGCATACGCTGGTGGCGCAGGTCGTGGTGGTGAGTTGCCAGCCGCCGCTCACGCCCTACCCCACACGCTGCGCTCCCGTGGGTACGCCGCAGGTGGGCGCGGCCTTTTACGACAGCCAGTCAGGCGCGCTACACGATATGTACCTGGCGCCGTCCTCAGACTCCGGCGAGACCTATGCGCTGACTGATACGACGCACAGTCTGACCTATCTGCTCGAGCCCAGTGGCGTCACAATCTTCAGCGACACAACAGGCAAGCAGGTTGGCAAATACGCTAGCCATCTCGATAGCAATCTCCAGTCGGTGGCGATGGATGAGCAGACAGGGGTGATCTACACCTTTGATCTCGCGGGTGACTTGAGCGCGTATGATGCCGCGACCGGACAACGACTCGCGGCAGCGTCCTATTCGTACGGCCCGAATGAGCAATTGCTGGTGGACACGGGAGCCCATCGCATCTACACCTATTTTTCCGGCGGCGATAACCCTGGAACACTGGGCGCCTACGATGCCGGCGACTTGTCGCGCCTGGGCGAATGGCAGTTGGCCCCCATCCCTGGAGGCGCGTTCACGCTCGGCCCGCTCGACTCGGCCACCCATTCGCTCTATTTCAGCGGCGACGGCGACAGCGCGTGGCGGCTCGACCTCACCACGCTGGCCAGCGGCGCCGACGGGCAAGCCGTGACGCCTGTACGGGACACCGCGCTCGATGGCATGATCCGTTTCGGCTTCGATCACGCGACGGGCGCGGCGCTGCTCGACAGCAACGCTGGCGTGGCGCTGATGGCGACGGGCGCGACGCGGCCCAGCGCCGGGCTGATGCTGGTGCGCCCGCTGGCGACGTATTATGATGACGCCTCGCCGTGGCTGCTGCCCGTAGACTCCGCTGCCGGGCTGGCCTACGTGGCGGGCGACGACAACACCATCCTGATCGTCAGCCTGGCTCAGCCCACCAGCCACGCCGCGCCCACCGCGCTGACCGCCGAGGTCATCGCTCGCGCGGGGATGGCGAGCCTGCTGCCGGACACCAACCAGAGCCCACCCTTCCTCAGCGCGCAGACCTTCCCGCTGGGGACAGGTTCGGTCGCCCGCCAGTATTTCATCCACTACTCCGACCAGGGGTGGCAGGGGCCATACGCTGGCTCGGCCAGCCTGGGCGCGGTGAAAGCGGGCGGCACGGCGGGCGACTATACCATGACCTTCAGCGTCGCCTGGAATCAGCTCTTCCTGCGCCAGCATAGCTGGACGGTGGAGGTGACGCCAGACGGGCGCACGCATCTGCTCGCCGACAGCGGCGACGCCATCCCGTAGCAGGTTGAGTCAGCTCAACCCTGGAAAGAGCACAACATCCATGTCACGCCTCGATGGACGCGCCAATGACGCGCTGCGTCCCGTCAGCATCACGGTTGATTACATCAAGCACGCCGAAGGCTCCGCGCTGATCGCGTTTGGCGATACGCGCGTGCTGTGCGTCGCCAGCATCGAGGAAGGCGTGCCGCCATTCCTGCTGGGGCGCGGCCAGGGCTGGGTGACGGCGGAGTACGCGATGTTGCCGCGCGCGGGCAATACGCGCTCGAAGCGCGAGAGCGTGGCGGGTAAAGTCGGCGGGCGCACGCACGAGATTCAGCGGCTGATTGGCCGCTCGTTGCGCGCCGCGCTCGACCTGCGCGCGCTGGGCGAGCGCACCATCACGCTGGATTGTGACGTGCTGCAGGCGGACGGTGGCACGCGCACGGCGGCCATCACGGGCGCGTGGGTGGCGCTGCAACGCGCCACCAAGCGCCTCAAAGCCGATGGCGCGCTGCGGGTCGATCCGGTCAAGCGGCAGATCGCCGCCGTCAGCGTGGGTGTGGTGAAGGGCGAGACGCTGCTCGATCTCAACTATGGCGAGGACTCGCACGCCGACGTTGATTCCAATGTCGTCATGACCGATGCGGGCGAGTTCATCGAGGTGCAGGGTACCGCCGAGGGCAAGCCCTTCAGCCGCGCGCGCCTCGACGAGCTGCTGGCGCTGGCCGAGAAGGGCATCCGCGAGCTGCATGA
The DNA here is from genome assembly GCA_036258195.1 of Ktedonobacterales bacterium. Classification (GTDB taxonomy): domain Bacteria; phylum Chloroflexota; class Ktedonobacteria; order Ktedonobacterales; family JADMIN01; genus JAKAIY01. The sequence continues at coordinate 3,706 of DATAED010000008.1, read as the reverse complement.
GTTGCAGCGCCGCAACGTGTGAGCGAGGCCAGGAGCGAGGCCAGGGAGTGAGGTCGCATGCCAGCGCGCAAGCCGAAGAGTGGTGTCAACCCGCCGCGCCTGCCTGCCACGCTGCCCGTCGCCGCGTCGCCGCTGGATGAGCTACCCGCCGACGGCGAGACCTGTGCGGGCGTAGAGCTGCAGCGCGCTGACCTCAGCGGGCGAGCCATCGCGCGGCCCCACTTCGATACGGTCATCTTCACCCAGGTCATCGCGACGGGCGTTCATTTCGACCATCTGCGCGCCGAAGATGTGCGCTTCAGCGGCTGCAATCTGGCGAATGCCGTCTGGCCAGACGCCGTGTGCAGCCGCCTGGAGTTCTTCGGCTGCCGCATGACTGGATTCTCCGCCCAGGAGGGCGAATTTGCGGATGTGGTCTTCCGCGATTGCAAGCTCGACCTGGCGCAGTTCTATCACACCAACCTGCGCGGCGCACGCTTCGAGGATTGCCCGCTGACGGGCGGCGACTTGCGCGGCGCCGATCTGACCGGGGCCGTGTTGGCGCGCTGCGATCTGAGCGGCGCCGACCTCACCGGCGCCGCGCTGGCGGGCGTGGATCTGCGCACGTGCATGATCGACGGCATGCGGATTGGCCCGCAGGAATTGCGCGGCGCGACAGTGGATGAGGCGCAGGCGGTGGCGCTCGTCCGTGCGATGGGCATCACCGTCGAGTAGCGCCGAGGAGAGGAGCGACGACACATGGCGGATGCGACCAATGTCGGCCAGCCTGACGCCCAGCCAACCTGGGCTGACCTCTATGACTACCGTCGCCGCGTGGCGCAGCTCTATCGCCAGCGCGAGGAGGCCTATCGCCGGGGCGACGATGAGCAGGAGACGCTGCGCCGCTTCCGTATAGCCCGCGATGCGCTCTTCGCGTTGCACCCGCAGTCGGCGCTGACCGCCGAGGAGCGCGTCAGCTTCGACGGGCTGCGCTACTTTCCGTATGCGCCAGAGTTGCGGGTAGAGGCGACGCTGACCCCGCTGGCGAGCGCGCCGCGCGCGGACGACGCGGATGAGGAGGAGGCGCAGATCGAGGCCAGCGGCCCGCACACCATGCGCTTCGAGCGCGCCGCCCGCATCAACTTCACCATCGGCGAGACGCCCGCCGAGCTGACGATCTACTGGATCGATGTCTACGGCGGCGGCCTCTTCCTGGCCTTCCGCGACGCCACCTGTCCCGAGGAGAGCTACGGTGGTGGGCGCTACCTGCTCGATACAGTCAAGGGCAGCGACTTCATCCGCCTGGACGCCGATGGCCCGGATGACAGGATGGGCTATGCAGGCGGGCGCATCGTGCTAGACTTCAACTACGCCTACAATCCTTCCTGCGCCTACAATCCGCGCTGGGTCTGCCCGCTGGCGCCGCGCGAGAACCGCCTGCCGATGGCCATCCGTGCCGGTGAGCGTCGGTTCCATGCCTGAGGCGATTCCTCATCTCCCCCTCTCCCCGTGGAAAAGGGGGCCGGGGGGGTGAGGTCGTGGCAATTTCGGTTCCAACGTCTATGTTCGCATGGTACCTTATGGTATACTGCGAGAACAGACAAAGCCGCCTGTCAGGACAAACGTTTTCACACTTAAGCGCCGAGTCGGCAGCTTGTTGAAAAGCGTGGAGAGCCTACCAGGGAGCATCATGGCACAAGCATATATGCGAGGGATGCCAGTGGAGCAGGATGCGAACGTTGCGGCGCCCTTGATTACCCTCTTCGAGCGTGATGACTCTATCGCAGTGCCATTGCTGTCTCAACTGCGTATGGCGGGCTATGACGTGCGCTCGGCGCGCACCCCGGTCGAGCTCTTCGATATCCTCGGCAAACATCTGGTGATGCTGGTGCTGGTCGATCTGGGCGCGGCGACGGCAGGCCGACGCGAGTTCTGGGTGGCGCTCGACGCGCATCGCCGTGGGCGCTCCGCCATGCAGGTACTGACCTTTCGCTTCATTGCTCCGGCGAACGACCTCGCGCTCGATTTCGAGCCATCCGCCCGCGCCATCGCTGATGTGGAGATGCACGGCGCACACGAATTCCAACTGGTGATCGATGCGGTGCGCCAGCGCGCGCCACTGCACGGCCTCGCGCCTGCCGCCAACGTCAGCTACACCCCCGATGGCGCCATCCAGCCGCTAGGCGTGGCGCTGGGCCTGCCGCCAGCCGCAGCCTATGGCGCGCAGGGCTATGGTCAGGGCTATGGCCAGCCATTTGGCCAGGGGTATGGCGGCGCCGCGTTTGGCATGACGCCGCTGCCGCAGGGCGCCGCGTTCCGCTCGACTCCCTCTGGCGCAGGCGGATTCAACAGCATGCCTTCTGGGCCTTTCGCGCCGCCGAGTTTCCCGCCGGGCGCGCCGATGCCCGCGATGTCGCCGATGCAGGGGTATGGCCAGGGGTATGGCGCGCAGGTCGAGACCACACCATTCCCTGAGGGTATGTATGGCGCGGCTGGATTCCCGCAGGTCATGCTCCCTGGCGCTGGCCATACGCCTCAGTCGCAGTCGTATGGTCAACCCGGCGGCTATGGCGCCAGCCCATTCGCCTACCCGACAGCCGCCAATCCGTTCCCCACTGAAGTCGAGACGTCACCCTTTGCGAATCCCTACGGCAGCAATCCGTTCTCGCAGGATTCGGGCGCCCCCTCTGGGCCATCGTCGCCGTTATCGCCGTTCGCGTTTGGCGCCGGGCAGTCGGCGAATCCGTTTGCGACGAGCTTCAACGCTCCATCGGGGATGTCAGGAGTGTCGGGGGCATCGGGGCCATCCGTGCCGGGCTTCTCGCAACCCTTCGCGGGCGGGCCGTCATCCTGGGGCGCATCGGGCGGCTATGTAACTGACGCGCGCCACTTCGCCGAGTGGCGCACTCCGGATGCTGGCCCGGTCAGCTTCGGCTCAGACCCTGGATCGCACAGCATGTTCGGCGCGCAGCAGGCGCCCGTCAGCGGCTATGGCCTGCCGCCCGAACCCAGCGCGCCCGTCTTTCAGGATGCCTGGACTCCGCCGGATGACGCCGCTGAGATGGAAACCGGCGCGCTCACCGAAGACGCCTTCCAACCGCACGCCGCCGCCGCTGCGCCCGACGACGCATGGTCTATGGCTATCTCGGAGCCTCGCCATCCCACCGCCGAGCCGCACTATGAGAGCGCGCAGGAGCGCCCATGGGATGCGCCGCGTGTCAGCGGCGATCTACCACGGCACGATGTCGGCACGCACTTCACCGCCGCTCCTTACGACTCGCCGGATGTCTCGGCGGATGTCTTCGACCGCTCGACGGCCGCCGTCGAGACGCCCATCTCCTCTGCGCCGACGCACGCGCTGCCGCCGACCCCTGCCAATACGCCCACCGATGCGGCGCTGAGCAGCGTGCTGGTGGAGGGCGCGCTGCTGACGCCGGGTAAGCTGGAGACGCTGCGGGGCATCCAGACGATGCTCACGGCCACTGGTCAGCCGCGCAAGCTGGGCGAGCTGGCGGTGATGTTCAAGTTCCTCAGCGCCGATCAACTGCTGGCCGCGCTGCTGGTGAGCCGTGGATTGGTTAGCCCGCAGCAGATCGCCTCGCTGGGACGGGTCAAGCAGGAGCGCGCCGCCGCTGGCCAGGCCAACGACCTCGAAACGCTGCTGGTGCAGTTCAACATGGTTCCCGCCGAGCAGTTGCGCACGCTCCGCCAGGAACTCGCCTCGTAG
>DATAED010000007.1:0-4347 GCA_036258195.1 Ktedonobacterales bacterium | reverse complement strand
CATAGAGCGCGGCGAGGAAGAATAATCCCAGCGCTGGAAACAGGTAGCGCTCGAACTGCAAGGTGGCAACGGTGAAGAACGCTAGTGCAATGAGCGCTGCTCCTGCCCACATTCGTCCAGGCTGCGGATTGCTCCAGACTCCGATAACGGCAATCAGGATGACCAGCACCAGCAGAAGGTATCCCACCAGCGAGATAGTAAGCGGGCCAATGAGCGGTGTCGATGTGCTTTGCACCTCAAGCCCCAGCGCGGCCCACAGGTTCCATGCGCCGTGCGACGCGACTAACCCCTCAGCGGCTTCTGCGGCGCTGATGTTCTGCAACAGCGCTCGGAGTTCGCCGAACGGAGGGAGGAGATAGGGCAGCCAGACGAGGAGTGTTACAGCCAGGAAGGCAACGGCGCCACGCACGACCATCCGGAAGCTGCCCCAGCGCCACAGATAGACCAACGCTAGCGGCACGTAGACGGCTGGTTGCGGCTTGAAGTTGACCGCCAGCGCCAGCAGAATGCCGCACCAGATCGGCTGCTTGCGCAGCGCGAAGAGGAGCCCGCCGACAATCAGCAGCAGGACGATGCCATCGGTCTGCCCCCAGAAGACGGTTGTGATGATGATGCCTGGCGAGAGCGCATAGGTGGCTGAGAGTAGCCAGGCGACCCAGCGACGCCGTAATGTTGCGAGCGCTGTGACGTAGAGAATGACGGTCAACGCAAGGTCGGAAGCTATTCCTGGAATCTTGAGACCTGCCCTGAGTGTTTGCGAATGGATGACATCGTGCGCCAGTGGATGCCCAAGGAGATGAGCAAACCCGAAGATCAGTTTATCGAGGATGCCATAGAAATAGATGGCGACAGGTGGATAGGCGGGGAGATAGGCCCAACTAGGCCCGTGGCTGCCTACAGAGTACACATGCAGGAGGTTCTGGTTCGCGAGTTCTCCCCAGTATTCATAGGCAACCATGTCATACGAGACCATCTCGCGCGGCGCGAAATACAGGCGCACGGCCAGCGCGATGAGCAGCAGAGCCAGGCACGCGAGGCCATCGGGGCTACGCAGCCAGGCGAACAGACGCGCTATCCCGCTCCGCACACTTCCCACGTTCATCAGGCTTTCCTCTTGTGAAATCCTTACCCCAGGATCGAGATAACGCTTGACAGCCGCTGTCGTTGAGCCTTGGCGCGCAACTCCTCTGCTCTAATGTAACTGTGTCCGAATCGGCGCAGTAACGAGTCCACGACCATCAGGAAACCCGGCGAATAGGCTGTGATTCCGGCCTCAGCGGCCATCGCCTCTGAGCGCAGAGGGCGCCAGCGCGACCCCTTCGCCGCGCAGCATTGGCACAGGCTGTGCAAGGAACTGCTCGTTCTGCTTATCCTGCTCGCTCTGCTCGGCTCTGGGCCAGAGGAAAAAGGCGATGGCGACCACCAGCGCGATGCAGTTGATGACGCCGGTTTGCCAGGGATCGAGGTGCAGCACCAGGTTGTACTGCATGGCCCCCGAAAGCCGCGTGGTATAGGCGTCGCAGGCGCAGGAGAACAGCTCCGACGCGAAGTTCGCCATGAACGTGATGCTGACGGTGAAGTACAGCGGCCAGTAGCGCCGGTCGTAGAGCGCGGCGAGGAAGAAGAGCGCCAGCGCCGGGAACAGATAGCGCTCGAATTGCAGCGTCATCACCGTGAAGAAGGCCAGCGCGATGATGGCCGCCCCAGCCCACATCCGCACGGGTCGCGGGTCGCGCCAGACACCCACCAGCGCGATCAGAATCACGAGCAGGAACAGGGCGTCGCCCACCTGCGAGAGCGTCAACGGCCCCAACACCTGCGTCGCGACGCCCACTTTGGGAATGCCGAGCGCATACCAGAGGTTCCAGGCTGTGTGCGTGGCGGTCAGGCCCTCCGCTGTCTCCAGCAGGCTGATATTGTGCGCCAGCGCCAGCGCTTCGGGATGCGGCGGCAGCAGGTACGGAATCCACACGACGATGGTGACGACAGCCATGGCGATCACCGCGCGCACGGCCAACCGGAAGCCGCCCCAGCGCCACAGGTAGATCAGCGCCAGCGGCACGAAGACGATCGGCTGTGGCTTGAAGTTGATCGCCAGCGCCAGCATCACCCCGCACCAGATCGGCTGCTTGCGCATGGCGAAGATGAGCGCCGCGACGGTCAGCAGCAGGACAATGCCGTCGGTCTGCCCCCAGAAGATCACTGTGATGATGATGCCCGGCGAGAGGGCATACGTCACGCTGAGCAGCCAGGCCGCCCAGCACGGCATGACCTTGAGCGCCTTGACATACAGGATCGTGAGCAGCGCGATGTCGGCGAAGATGGCGGGCAGCTTGAGGTAGGCGCGAATGACGCCTCCGACGCGCACATCATGGATCAATGGTATTCCCAGCAACGCGCCCAGTCCGAAGTAGACCTTATCGAGCAGACCATACAGGTAGACGGCGATTGGCGGGTAGCCTGCATAGTAGGCCCAGTTTTGGGGCGCGAGGCTCGCCGAATAGACATGCAGGAACTGTGTATTTGCCAGCTCGCCCCAGTATTCATAGGCCAGCAGATCGGCGGAGGTGATGACGCGCGGCGCCAGATACAGCCGCACACCCAGCGCGATGGCCATCAGCGCCAGATACGCCAGGCCGTCGGCGCTACGCAGCCAGGCGAGGAGCTGGACGCCGCGACGCCTCAGCTCGGTGATATCCAATTGCGGCATCAGCCCCGGCGCTCCTAGTGTTTGTGGAGGGTCATTGACCAGTTCGGGTTGGTCGGGAAGGTGACATCAGTTCCCGCTGGCGCGGCGTCGAATTGCTGCACATACGAGCTGTAGTGCAGATTAATGTACGGGGGGTATTGCCAGTCCGAGGGGACGCCGACGAGCAGCATCACGATGAGCGCCAGCGCGCCCACGGAGCGTGCGACCAACGCCCGTCGCCGCGAGAGCAGCCAGACCAGCACGGTCACGAAGGCCACCATCGGCAGGTATTCATAGCGCACGCTGGCTCCGGGAGAGGTCATCTGCACCCAGGCCGGGATCGGGCCGATGGCAAGCGGCGAGATGAGGCCGAGGCCGTAAATCAGCCAGGCGTAGAGGACGAACAGGCGCAGCCCATTCGAGCCTTTCCACAGGGCGAAGGCGAAGATCGCCAGCCCCACGACGGTGATGGCCACCACCAGCTTATTTGAGGCCCACCACGACTTGCCCATGATGCGCGCGTACTGATTCATGCCCAGCGACGCGCCGACGAAGAGCTGCCCGGCGACCAGCCGCGCGAACTCCAGCGGGCTGGCGCCCAGCGGAGACTTGGCGCGATCCAGCGGTGTCGTGGTCAGATAGGTGAAGCCCTGCACGCCGACGGCGATGGCGTTGACCACAAAAAGCGTGATGGTATGGCCGCGCCGATCCATCAGCCAGCGCAGGGCGAGAATCGGGATGAGCGCCACACAGAACGGCCCGCTCAGCCCGCTGAGCAGAATGACGATGATATCGAATGCCTTCCCCGCGATACTTCTGGGAACCGCCGCGATGACGATCATGAAGGTCAGCACGGCGAGATGCCACTGCGTATTGGTGATCGTCGCGTTCACCTCGAACGAATTGGGCAGCGCGATGTAGAGGAACGCCAACGCGACACGCGCCGCACGATTGGGGATGAGACCGTCGAACCGCCGGGAGAACAGGAAGATGACGGGCGACGACTGCGCCACGACGGCGATGATGTTGAAGATCAGCGGCGCATAGAGCATCGGGAAGAGCAACGAGAATCCCGCGACCAGTCGGGGAATCAGGTTGAGATAGCCGACATTGGGAATCAATAGCGCGGGCAGCGCGCCCAGGTTGTAGGCCTGCGAATACCAGATGCCGTCCTCGGCCCAGAACTGCGCATTGAAGATGGCGTCTGGCCGCCGCGACAGAATCAGCGCCCAGGCGACCACGGCGACGATCAGCATGATCGCCCAGTTGGGTATGTCACTCGCGCGCGTCGGAGTCGGGGTCTGCTCGACCTCGCGCGGGGGAGCGACGGCGCGTAGCGGCGTGGCTGGCTGCGCATCTGGCTCGGCGACGGCCAGCGCGGTCGCGGCGCCGCTCAGCGGCTGCGGCGCCGAGATGCGCGGCAGCGTCGCGTGCATCACCTCAGCCTCCGCCTGCTCCTCGACCTGCGGCGGCAGCGCCGTACGGGTCGCCCCGCTGGCGACGAGCTTGCGGCGATAGTCACCACGCGCGAGCAGTTGCTCCAGCCAGACATAGAGCACAATGAACAGGTAGCGGCTGCCCATCTCCTTGATCTTGAGCTTGGAGACGCCCGTCGCCCGGTTGTACCAGTTGATCGGCACGCTGGTGTAGGTGTAGCC
>DATAED010000006.1:0-4339 GCA_036258195.1 Ktedonobacterales bacterium | reverse complement strand
GGGCTGGTCGCCAGTTGCAGCGCGCCATTCAGCAGGCGGGCGCGCTCGCTCATGCCGCGCAGGCCGTAGCGGTCAGGCGGCACGCTGGCGGCGTCGAATCCATCGCCATTGTCGTCCACCGTCAGCCGGATGGCGTCCGGCGTCATCGTCAGGCTGAGCGAGGCTTTGGTGGCGCGTGAGTGGCGCGTGATGTTGGTCAGCGCCTCCTGCGCGATGCGATAGACGCCGACCTCGATGCGCATCGGCAGCGGTCGCCCAGCGCCGACTACCTCGAAGGTGACGCGCCGCCCCCGCCGCAGCCGCGTCTCGCTGGCCAGCGATTGCAGCGCCTTTACGAGCGACTGCCCCTCCAGCGGCGCGGCGCGCAGATCGAGCACTGAGCGGCGCGCCTCCTCCAGATTGGCGCGCGTCAGGGCCAGCGCCTGATGCAGGCTGGCGCGCATGCGGTCGGCGTCGGCTCCGGCGTCGAGCAGCGCATCCACCGATTCCAGTTGCAGCGCGACGGCGGCCAGCCCCTGCGCCAGCGTGTCGTGAATCTCGCGCGCCAGTCGCACGCGCTCTTCTACCGCGCCAAGCTGAGCGCTGCGGGTGAAGAGCCGCGCGCGCTCGACGGCGATGGCCAGCAGGTCGCCGATGGCGTGCAGCAAATCAAGGTCGTCGCGCGAGAGCTCGCGCCACTCCGGGCTGGCGACGTTCAAGACGCCGAGCTTCTTGGCGTTGGCGTAGAGGGGGATGCTGGCGTGGTAGCGCAGCCCATCCGTGCCGTCTACCAGGCTACGCAGACGGCTGCACGTCACGACGTTGACGTTGGCCGCGCCCGCCAGATCGCCCGCGCGGTAGGTGTCGAGGCAGTAGCAACTGCCCTCCATGCGGTGCGGATGGGCGGTCAGCCCTGGCGGCAGGTTCTGCGCAGCGGCCAGATATGATTCGCGTGCTTCCTCATCGAGCAGCCAGATCCAGCCCGTGCGCAGGTTGAGCAGCGTGGCGACCTGCGCCAGCGCCGCATGCAGCGCCTGATCGAGGTCCACTGATTGATTCAGCGCGCCCGCGATGGCCATCAGGATGGATAGCTCACGATTGCGCCGCTGTAGCTGCTCTGCGCTGGTCGCGCGTGTCTGATTGCGGGCCACGTCATCGCTCCTGGGTCAGCCCATGCGTCCGATACACGATCACCTACATCGTAGGCCATCCTTCCGCAGGGCGCCAGCGCGGAGCATGGCGATCATCCTCACGGACTGCTTGTGACCGTCCAGGGCATCGTCCCAACGATGTTGGCGACGATGAGCGAACGGTTGAGCGGATCCCAGGCCATGACCGTGTCAGCCTGGGCCAGAGCCACCAGGGCGGTCATGGCGGCGGGGTCAGCAGGTATGAAGTACTGCTGATCGTCCTCGGTTACGATCATGACCTCGAACTGTCCGGCCCCGGTGACGCCATCTGGCGACCAGTTCGCATTGAGCACCTTGACGCGACGTGTCTCTGCGCTTGCGCCTGGCATATCAGCCTCCATAGCGTGTTCGATCTAGCCGCTCCCAGATGCCAGGGAGACGGCTGATGGGTCGTCCTGGCGCTCAGGCGCCACAGCAGCCACCGGCGCCGCGCGGGATCAGAGGGAGCGCGCGCTTCACGGGGGCTGCGCTGGCCGCCGTGATGGATTCGGCGGACTGGGCGGGCTTGGTCGCGCGGACGAAGGCGCTGGCGAGCTTGCCATCAGCCTCCTGCCAGCCCTCCGGCAGGGTGGTGAGATCCAGACCCGCTTCGGCGGCGGTATAGCGTCGCGTGATCGTGACATTGACCTCCTCGAAGCCAGCTTCGCGCAGCAGGCGCCCGTACGACGCGGTTTCCAGCGCCCCCGCCAGGCACCCTACCCATGCCTCCATGTTGTGGCGCAGCTCGGCTGGCACGGCGCCATCGGCGACCACATCCGCGACGGCGAAGCGGCCACCCGGCTTCAGGACACGGAATGTCTCGCGCAGAACCTCGGACTTGTCAGCGGCAAGGTTGATCACGCAGTTGCTGATGACGACATCCACCGAGGCAGTTGGCAGAGGAATTGATTCGATGCGGCCCCTGAGGAAGGCGACGTTTGTGACGCCCGCCTTCGCCTTGTTGGCGAGCGCCAGCGCCAGCATCTCATCGGTCATATCCAGCCCATAGACGAAGCCAGTTGGGCCGACACGCCGCGCGGAGAGCAGCACATCGATACCACCGCCAGAGCCGAGATCTAGCACCGTCTCGCCTTGGCGCAGATCAATCAACGCTGTTGGGTTGCCGCAGCCAAGTGACGCCAGCACAGCCTCTTCGGGCAGCGTCGCCACGTCATCCGCAGCGTAGAGTCCGGCGCTCACCGCCGAGTCTGTGGCGCTTCCAGGACTGCAGCAGCCAGCCTGATCCATATCGCCAGCCTGGACACGCTGTGCCGCCTGGGCATAGCGCTCGCGCACGCGCTCCGTGATCGTCTCATCCGATGGCAGGGTTTCGTGATCGAGGGTCATGGTTCGCCTCCATTCATCGACAGTTATCGATGAATTCTCGCCAAAAATACGCCTATGAGAGGGTCTGCGCCTGGACGAGGCAGCGCCGCCCCACGTCCGTCGCCCAGAAGTACGACCAGACGCCACGCTTCTCTGTGCCGACCAGCCCCGCTTCACGCAGCAGCCGCAGATGATGGCTGATCGTCGGCTGATGCTGTGTGAAGCGCGGCGTGATCTCGCAGACACACAGCGGCTCTGGCTGTTGCGCCAGCAGATCGAGCAAGCGTAGCCGCGTTGGATCGGCCAGCGCTTTGAGTCGGCTCGCCAGCCCCTCTAGCGCTGTGTCGTCGAGCACAACGACTCGTGGCTCCGCCGCGCCTGCGTCGCAGCATGGCTTGCTCCGCATCTCGGTTGTCATATCTGGCCGCAAGCGGTCTGGATGGCGTGTGTTCATGCGCAGAGTATAGAGAATCCATCGAAGATTGTCAATGGATGCGACGCAGTTCGAGTTCACCGGCGCTCCACGCGGTCTGGCGCACCTGCCCTGTCATGTGCGACAAATGAGACACACACTGAACGCAAGCGAACACTACCCGGCGTGGCGGGCCGATGGTCGCCTCGACACGCTGACATGCGAAGGGGCATGAAGCATGCGCGTCAGCATCGGCTTACCCTCCACCATCCCTGGCTGTCGTGGCGATCTGCTGCTGGCGTGGGCGCGGCGCGCTGAGGCCGGGCCGTTCTCTAGCGTAGCCGAGCTGGATCGCGTGGTCTACGACGCTTACGACCCCTTCGTCGCGCTCTCCGCAGTCGCGGGCGCGACCACGCGCCTGGGCCTCGCCACCAATATCGCCATCGGCCCAATCCGCAATACCGCCCTGCTGGCGCGCGCCGCCGCTTCGCTGCATGCGCTCTCTGGCGGGCGGCTGACGCTGGGACTGGCGGTCGGCGCGCGGCAGGAGGATTACGAGGCTGTCGGCGTAGAGTACGCCAGCCGTGGCCGCCGCTTCGTCGCACAGCTCAGCGATCTGCGCGATGTCTGGGAGCAGCAGCGCATCGGCCCGCGTCTGGGCGAGCTGGGCGCGCCCAGGCTGATGCTGGGTGGAACATCGGACGCTACCTTCGCCCGTGTCGCGCGCTACGCTGATGGCTACATGCACGGTGGCGGCCCGCCGCGCGCCTTCGCCCGCGCGGCGGATAAGGCGCGCGCCGCATGGCTCGATCTGGGCCGCACCGGCCTGCCGACGCTCTGGGGGCAGGGCTACTTCGCGCTGGGCGACGCCGCCACGGTGGAGGCGGGCGCCCGCTACATGCGCGATTACTACGCCTTCACCGGCCCATTTGTCGAGCGCATCGTCGAGGGGCTGCTGACCACGCCGCAGGCCATCGCGCAGCTCCTGCGCGGCTATGCTGACGCGGGTTGCGACGAGATCGCGCTCTTCCCGACCGCGACCAGCCTCGAACAGCTCGACCGCCTGGCCGATGCCATCGCGGGACTCAGCGGCATCGAGGTCGCGCCGGAGCCGCGGCCATGAAGATCACCGTGCTTGGCGGCGGCCCGGCAGGCCTCTACTGCAGCCTGCTCCTCAAGAAGGCCAACCCCGCGCATCAGGTGCGGCTGGTGGAGCGCAACCCGCCCGACGCCACCTATGGCTGGGGCGTCGTCTTCTCGGATCGCACGCTGGCGGCTTTCCAGGAGGCCGATTACCCCTCGTACAAGGCCATCACCAGCCACTTCACGCTGTGGGACGCCATCGACACTATCTATCAGGGCCAGTTGATTCGCTGCGGCGGGCATGTGTTCGCCGGACTGGAGCGCAAGACGCTGCTGGCGCTGCTCCAGCGACGCTGCTACGAGCTGGGCG
>DATAED010000005.1:0-2506 GCA_036258195.1 Ktedonobacterales bacterium | reverse complement strand
CCCGTGTTGACATTGAGGCCGCCGACTCTGGAACAGGGTAGCCAAATCGCGACAAGTATAAGCGCTTCTCATAGCGGACACAAGTATGCGCCGCTGCATCCATCGCCATTCGCCTTGAGGCGATTAGCGGCGTGTCACGAGTGATGCAGCCACGAGGCCAGCGAGCAGAAACGCGACGCCAAGCCAGACAAACCAGCTATCGCGTGTCGCGGCGAGGATGAAGACGCCAAAGCCAAGAATGCCGCAGACGACACACACACCGCGCAAGAACAGGCGGCTCAATCGCATGAAACACAATCCCCCTCGCGCTGTTCGCTATGCGGACCGGTCGCCTTACTTCACGAGGCCAAACACCACTAACCCTACACCAAGCACAAGGGTGAGGACACCCTCCACGGTGGGATTGAGACGCCCCCGCCCGCTGAGGTTGAGGGGTGGCAAGATCCCCAAGAGGCGCAGCGCGCCCCAGATGATCGCCAGGCCGCCAATCACCAGATAGGCGACGCTCGGAAGATTGCCCGCAAAGATGCGGGCGAGAGGCATCGTGGCGACAACCATGCTATTGCTCCAATTCATCTGCCACCGACAGCCCACACTTCGTACTAGGGGTCGTCAAGTCGCCGTCGAACGGTCACATAGCCAATGAAAAAGCCCAACGCGCCATTGCTGGCTGTTAGGCTCATGTTGCAATCCATGTGGACTGGTGGCGGAAGGGGTGGGATTCGAACCCACGGTAGGCTTTAACACCTACAGCGGTTTAGCAAGCTCGTAGGTTAGCTAACGCCGAATTCATGCGCATTACTACAACAAACTTCCTCTTCGCTGTAGCAAGTCCTGGCGGTTATGAACGACACCGATCAGGCGAATGCCGACAGCATGGCTGCGCTAGCGCCACCAACCACCGAGCGTACTGATGCAGCGGTCATGCATAGAACATGCGATCTAACGCCATCTCTAGGTAAAGTGACATAAGTTCTTGTCGGTTAAAGGCGGAGCCTGTATGCTCCCAGCATCTGGAAGGGAGCGTGGCACATGAGCGACATCGGCCCGCTGGATGAGACGGAACGACGGCGCTTGAAGCAGTTGGCGCGCCGCGCAGTCGGGCGCGTGAGCGAACGCATCCGGATGGTGCTCCTCTCCAGCCGAGGCTACTCCATCGCGCAGATCGCCGCCATCTTCGAGTGCGACGAAGCTACGGTGCGCCACTGGTTGCAGCGCTACCAAGCGGAGAAGGAGAGCGGGCTGCAGGACCGCCCTAGGTCGGGGCGGCCGCGCAAGGCGGATCCGGCCGCCCAGCAGTTGATCCGCCAGACGATCGAGCAGCCGCCCGCTGAGTCCGGCCATCCCATCGGCTACTGGACAACGGGGACTCTGGCCACTCACTTGGCCCAGACGACCGCGGTGCGCCTGAGCGCAGCCACGGTGCGTCGGGTGCTGCACGCGCTGCACTATCGCTGGCGGCGTCCCCGCCTCATGTTGCCTCTCGATCCCGCCGCGGCCGCGATCATGTGGCGCCTCTACGATCGCCTCGTGCAGGCCCCAGCGCAGGCGGCTATCCTGTGCCTGGACGAGTGCGATGTGCATCTGCTGCCGGTGCTGCGCGCGATGTGGATGCGCCGTGGCCAGCAGGCGGGGGTGCCCACTCCCGGCACGAACCGCAAGCGGTCCGTCTTCGGCGCGCTGGAGTGGGACAGCGGGCGCTGGCACTATCGGATCAGCGAGCGCAAGCGGGCCGGCGAGTTCATCGCCTTCCTGGAGCAGCTCCTGCGGGTCTATCCCGCCCGGCCGCTGCTCATCGTGCTCGACAACGCCAGTATCCATAAAGCGCACACGGTCGAGGCGTGGCTGAGCGCGCATCCGCACGTCCAACTGCTCTACCTGCCGGCCTACAGCGGGCATCGGCACAACCCAGTCGAAAAGGTCTGGTGGCGTCTCAAGGACCAGATCGCCGCCAATCGCCTCCACGGCTCGATCGACGCGTTGGTGACCGCCCTTCATGGGTTCTTCACCACCTTCACCCCGGAGGACGCCCTCCGACTAGCCGCCTGAGTTCGTGCAAAAGACTTTCGTCACCCTACCTAGGGTCGACCGTGTAGTCGGACTCCCCCAACAAGGTGAGCGGACGCAAGCCATCTTGCATCCCATCCGGGCGGAAGCGCAACGCCCGCAAAACCTTCGGCGGCTTCCCAGCAAGGGTAGTGCTGGCGATACAGTCAGCGAGGGTATACCACAGTGGTTGCCGACTCGTGAGATAGTTGAGCCCGATGGTGTAGGACGAGCCACCATCATACGGCGCGCGGACGGGGAGGATGTCGGCCTCGGGCTGAATCTGCACGAGCATGGCGAGATCGGGCCACGCCTCTGGTCGCCGCATGTCGTTGGCGGTGACATTGGCCAGATACGCCTGTGCCTCTCCCGCTGAGGCCTTCTCCCACACGAGGCTCTTGGCGATGACGAAGCGCCACAGGCCCATCAACGTGCAGACGGTGGGATACATCGAGAGGAA
>DATAED010000004.1:0-19820 GCA_036258195.1 Ktedonobacterales bacterium | reverse complement strand
GCCATGCCGTTCTTCAGGATGGTGAACGACTGGAGCACATTCTGGATGATGACCGGCATCATCACGTTCAGCTCCAGTTGGCCAGCCTGCGCGGCGAAGGTGACGCAGGTGTCGTTGCCCAGCACCTGGAAGCAGATCATGTTGAGCATCTCGGCCATCGAGGGGTTGACCTTGCCCGGCATGATCGAGGAGCCAGGCTGCACAGCTGGCAGCACGATCTCGTAGAGGCCCGTCGCCGGGCCAGAGGCCAGCAGCCGCAGGTCGTTGGCGATCTTCGTCAGGTCGGTGGCCAGCACACGCAGCGCGCCCGACATCTCCACGAACGACGCCATGCTCGGCGCGATCTGCGTCAGCGACTCGGCGCGGCGGAAGGACTGGCCGGTCAGCGCGCTGAGGTGGCGCACCATGCCGTCAATATAGGCAGGCTCGGCGTTCAGCCCTGTTCCGACCGCCGTGCCGCCGATGTTCAGCTCGTCGAGCGTCTCGCGGCTGTGGCGCAGGCGGTCAACATCGCGGCGCAGCGTCAGCCCGTAGCCAGAGAACTCCTGCCCCAGGCGGATCGGCGTGGCGTCTTGCAGGTGCGTGCGCCCCGACTTGACGATGTGATCGAACTCGCGCCCTTTGGCCTCGAAGGCGGCGGCCAGACGCTCCAGCTCGGGCAGCGTCTCATCGATCATCAGCACGGTGGCGACGCGCATGGCCGTGGGGAAGGTGTCGTTGGTGGATTGCGCCATGTTGACGTGGTCGTTGGGGTGTACCTGGCTGTAGTCGCCGCGCTTGCCGCCCAGCAGCTCGGTCGCACGGTTGGCCAGCACCTCGTTGGTGTTCATGTTATGCGAGGTGCCTGCGCCGGCCTGATAGACATCCACCACGAACTGGTCGCGCCACTTGCCTGCCAGAATCTCATCCGCCGCCGCGACGATGGCGTCGGCCACGCGAGGATCGAGGCGACCCGTATCACGATTGGTCAGCGCCGCCGCCTTCTTGACCAGCACGGTCGCGCGGATCATCGCCGGGTGGGCATGCAGCCCGCTGATCGGATAATTCTCGACGGCGCGCTGGGTCTGCGCGCCCCACAGCGCGCTGGCTGGCACGGCCAGCTCGCCGAGTGAGTCGTGTTCGGTACGGGTATCCGCATGGGTATCCGCCGTCGTGGCGTCCTGATCGCTCATTGTCACTGTCTCCTGTGGGGAGCGGCGTCGCTCCCAGTCCGCGCCGGAGGCTGTTCCGGGTCGCACAGCAAAGTGTATCACGCCTCGCCGTGCGCACGGACTGCGCCTGTAGGGCTCGCGCGCTTGTATGCTGGTGGCAGGTTTGCGCGACATGGTTGCAATCTGAGACTCATCAACGTACACTACCAGCGCCAACCATCCGCGCAGTAGCTCGACAACAGCGGGTGAGTGGCTCGGACACCTGTTCGCGCGTCGCTCAGCGATGAAGATCACAAGCATGGGAAGCGTATGAGTCAGCGTCCGCTCTCGCCTCCACGCCTGTTGGTCGTGGATGATGACATTGACTTGCGTGGCGTCCTTCAGGATTACCTTACCGAGGAAGGCTACGTGGTGGATGTCGCCGCCTCGCAAAACGAAGCGCTGGCGCTGATCGACACGCGCCTGTACCACCTCATCATCACCGATCTGCTCGCGCACTCTGCTGTCGCCCCTCTCAGTTCCGCGCTGGCCATCCTCGACCAGGCGCGCCCGACGCCCGTCGTCGCGCTGACCGGCTGGAATATCTCAGAGGAAGAGGTAGCGGATACGGGGCTGCTGCTGCTGATTCGCAAGCCATTTGACCTCGGCGAGCTGCAGAAGTTGCTGGAGGGCTGCCTCGCGATCACGCTGAGCGCTGAGCAGCGACGACAGGAAGCCATCGCGCGGCAATTCTGCGAGCAGTTGGTGGCAGGTGATGTGGCGTCTGCGCTCTCTCTCTGCACAGACGATCTGCGCGTCTACCCCTCGGGCGCGTCGAAGGTCGCGCATGGGTCACATGGATCACATGGGCCAGCGACGGAGCCCATCCTCGGCAGAGCGGCCAACCGCGCCTACCTGCGCGACCTCGCCGCAGCCTATCCGCAAGCGCGCCTGGAGGCATATGTCGCGTTTCCACAGCCAAAGGGTCTGGCGATGCGCTATGTGTTGAGCTGGCAGGCGCCCGAAGCGCCAGCAGCTCGCAGGCAGATGAGCGGCGCTGTCCTGATGACGTTTCGCGGCGCCCGCATCAGCCAGGTGACGCTGAACGACCGCGAGCGCTTCGCCACTGTCGTCTCGCAGTCCATGCCAGCCGCCGTCGACACGCAGGATTGCCAGGATTAGGCGCGGCCCCCACCCCTAACCCCTCCCCCGCTTTGCAGGAGAGGGGGACTTCAGAAAAGCTCGTCCAGGGTCTCGTACCAGTCGAGGCGGGCGCGGTCGAGCGGGCGGAGACCGTAGGCGGCCAGGAAGCGCTCGCCCCACTCGTCGCCGAGGTTGTGCCGCACGCTGCGCGCCCCGATGGCGAGATCCTGGTAGCGGTCGGCCACGCCTGCGCGCCCACAGTCGAGATAGGCGCTGACGTGCGAGCCGTCGGCGTCGAGCAGGATGTTTGGCAGGCAGTAGTCGCCGTGGGTGAAGACCAGATCGGCGGCTGGCTCAGCAGGGCGCGTCGCCGTCAGTCGCGCCAGTAGCTCCTCCGCGCTCACGCCGAGCTCAGCGCGCACAGCCTCCTCGTCGGCGAGGCCCGCGCGGATCTCCCACGCCGCCTGCGCCAGCCGCTGAGCGAGCCGCGCATCGAAGGGGCAATCGGCGATGTCCAGGCCATGCAGGCGGCGCAACCCCTCGGCTAGCAGCTCAACGACGCGCTGCGGACCATCCCCAAAGGCAGGATCGCAGGCCATGCGCCCCGGCGCCTCGGAGAGCAGCAGCCAGCCGTGCGCCTGCTCATCGGCGCCGCCCTCAGCGGCAGCCTCGGCCCAACCACAGACGGCGGGAACGGGCAGGCGCGGCTGGAGCCATTGCAGCCGATCGCGTTCCGCGCGCAGTTCGCGCACGCGCGCCCCGCTGGCGCGCTTGAGGTAGCGCGGCGGCTGACCTGCCGCTGTCACCCGCCAGACCTGTGCGCCCGACTTGCCGATGTCCACCAGCTCCCAGGCGGCGTCACGCAGCGCCGCGCGCAGGCTCGGCGGCAGATCGGGCGGAGGGGTGGGCGGTGACATGAGGCGGCGGGCCTTCCGAAACGTTGAAGAGTTGTGGGCGAAGTTACGCGCTCGCTCTGTTGTATCACAGCGTCGCGCGGTGATGAGTTGAACGGCTCATCTGCGCCAACGCCGGAGTGTCGCGAGAGGACACGACACCTCCGGCCGACGCGGAAGGAGGGCAACCGCGCCGAACCATACGCGAGGGTGCGTATGGCGCCAGGATAACGGCGAAAGGTTCCGTGCGTCAGTCGGTTCCCCATCCGCTGATCGCCGGGAGAGGATGCGCCAATCGCTTGTGATCCGAGTATAGAACGAAAGTTCTATAAAAATCAAGGCAGCGCGGCGCGTCTACGCATTTTTGCTGAGCGAGGGCGCGGCGCAAGGCGCAGAGCGTGGTATAGTCGGATTCGCGACCTCGCGCGCGGCAGCTGTGTACGCGGCGCGAAGTCCATCCCAACGGAGCAGGAGCGACCCCCATGAGCGAGATACGCGACCTTCGAGGGCAGGTGGCGCTGGTCACCGGAGCGAGCAGCGGCATTGGCGCGGCCATCGCCGAGGCGTTGGCGCTGCGAGGCGTGCGTGTGACGCTGGCAGCGCGGCGAGTGGATCGCCTGCATGCGCTGGCCGAGCAGATCGCGCAGCGCGGCGTGCAGGCCGGAGCGCAGCCCGGCGAGACGCAGGTGGTCGCCTGCGATGTGCGCGACGAGGCGCAGGTGCAGGCGGCTGTGCGCCAGACACTGGAGCGCTGGGGCGCCCTCGACATTCTTGTGGCCAATGCCGGGTTCGGCGGACGCGGGCCGCTGGTGGATGGCGACACGGCGCGCTGGAAGGCGATGCTCGACACCAACGTCTTCGGCCTGCTGCTGACCCTCAAGCACGGCGCCAAACCCATGCTGGAGGCCGGACGCGGCCATGTCGTCGTGATGTCGTCCATCGCCGGGGTGGTGACGACGGCGGGCGGCGCGGCCTATTGCGGCTCGAAGGCGGCAGCCAGCGCCATCGCCGACGCGCTGCGTATGGAGGCCGGGTCGCAGGGCGTGGCGGTGACGGCTATCGAGCCGGGCGTGGTGATCTCAGAGTTCCAGGCCGTCGCCGAGTACCCGCCGGACATCCTGGCGAACATGCTGCACGGCGCCACGCCGCTCCAGCCAGAGGACATCGCGCGGGTGGTCGTGCAGGTCTGCGAACAGCCCGAGCACGCCACCGTCGGCGAACTGATCATCCGCCCGCGCGGCCAGGCGCGGCCCTAGCGCCATCGCGCGGAGTCAAAGGGAGTTGTTGTGAGCATCACCATCCACGCCTATCGCGGCGAGGACGATCTGCCGCGCCTGCTCGATCTCATCAATGCCATGCCACTGGCGTGTCGCCATGTGATCGATCTGCCCTGGCGGGTCAGCTCCCCGGCCATCTGCGAGGGGCGCGACGCGGCGTACTGGCAGGATGACGAGGGGCAGGTGGTGGGCTTCGCGGCCTGGCAATACTATTGGGCGGCGCTCGATTTTTTCATCCGCCCCGGCCTGCCTGACCCTACCCGTGAGTCGGTCGAAGCGGCGCTCTTCGCGTGGGCCGAGCAGCGCTTCCGCGAGCGCGACGCCAAGCGCGGCTCCCCGCTACCCTACGCGGTGGAGTATCGCGACGATGATCTGGAGCGACGGCGGCTCGTCGAGGCGCATGGCTTCACGCTGGATGACGATGAGGACGGCTACGTGGGATTCGAGCATCCACTGCGCGACCTCGCTCCCGTTCCAGCGCTGCCAGCTGGCTTCGCGTTGCGCCCGCTCGATGGCGAGCGCGAGGCGGCCGCCTACGCCGAGCTGCACCGCGCGGCGTTTCAGTCCGATTCGATGACGACCGAGTGGCGCGCTCGCACCATCCGAGCGCCGCAGCATCGCGCCGATCTCGATCTGGTCATCGCGGCGAACGATGGCTCACTGGCGGCCTTCTGCGTGGGATGGTACGCGCCCACGCGGCGCGTCGCGCAGATCGAGCCGATGGGCGTCCACCCGCGCTATACGCGCCTCGGCCTGGGGCGCGTGTTGCTGCTGGAGCTGCTGCGCCGCTTCCGGGCGGTCGGCGCGGAGTCTGCCATCGTCCAGACCAATCTGGGGCGGGCGCCTGCGCGCGCCGCCTACCAATCGGTCGGCTTCCAGGAGGCGCATCGCATCCGCCGCCTGAAGAAATGGGCCGACACGGCTTCCACCATGCCCGCTGAGACGCCCTGATCGCGATTCCTCAACATGCTCAGGAAAGGAGCGCCCACATCATGTCCGACCAGCCAGCCGATCCCGCCGCCACGAGCCGGCCGCTGGCGCACCCGCCTGCGCCGCCCTCCACCGAGGAGCAGATACTGGCGGCGCGCGTCGGCCCGACCCCGCCGCACAATAGCACGATCACGCTGGCGGAGTATGATCCCGCCTGGCCGCAGGTCTACGCCCAGAAGGCGGCGGCAATTCGCGCGGCGCTGGGTGAGCGCGTCACGCTGCTGGAGCATGTCGGCTCGACCTCCGTGCCAGGGCTGGCCGCCAAGCCGCTCATCGACATCCTGCTGGTGGTGGCCGACTCCGGCGACGAGGCGGCATATGTGCCCGCGCTGGAGCTGCAGGGCTATGTGCTGCGCGTGCGCGAGCCGGACTGGTTCCAGCATCGCGTGCTGAAAGGGGCCAATCCCGACACCAATCTGCACGTCTTTAGCCCTGGCTGCATCGAGATTCGCCGCATGCTGCTGATGCGCGACTGGCTGCGCACGCATCCCGACGACCGCGCATTGTACGAGCGCACGAAGCGCGAGCTGGCCCAGCGCCAATGGAAGTACGTGCAGAACTACGCCGACGCCAAGAGCGCGGTGGTCGAAACGATACTAGCCCGCGCCAGCGCCGCCGACTCGCCACAGGAAGGATGAGGAGGGCAGCGCGATGACGTTGATCGCCGAGGGCGCGACGGTGCTCTTCCAGGGGGACAGTATCACCGACGCTGACCGTGCGCGCTTCTATCCCGACGACCTGGGGCGAGGCTACGCGCTGATGGCGGCGGGCTGGTACGGCGCGCGCTATCCGGAGCGCGGCGTGCGCTTCCTCAATCGCGGGGTGAGCGGCGACTGCGCGGTCGATCTGCTGGCGCGCTGGGAGGAGGACTGCCTGGCGCTGCGCCCGGATGTGTTGAGTGTGCTGGTGGGCATCAACGAGACATGGCGAGCGTTCGATACGGGGACGCCGACGCCCGTGGACGCTTTCGAGCGCACATACCGCGAGTTGCTGTCGCGCGCCCGCGCTGCCCAGCCCGCGCTGCGCATCATCCTGATGGAGCCATTCTCGCTGCCCGTCGCGCCAGATCGCGCCGCGTGGCGCGTCGACCTCGACGCGAAGATTCAGGCGGTACGGCGGCTGGCGCTGGAGTTCGATGCGCGGCTGGTCCCGCTGGATGGCCTCTTCGCGGCGGCCTGCGCGCGGCGCGAGCCGAGCTACTGGGCCGAGGATGGCGTGCATCCCTCGCCAGCGGGCCACGCGCTGATCGCGCACGCCTGGCTGTGCGTCGCTGCCGCCGATGCTGGCGCAGTGGGGTGACACACCGCCACCGAGCGGCTTGCCTTGTGTGCGATAGTGGGGGTGGCGCGCATGGGCGAAGCGCCATGCGCGCCATCGTTGCATGCTCGGCTGGGTCACAGAGAGGTGTCTGGAGGACATCTGTGGCCAATCCAATATGTCGCCAACATGGGAGGATGCGCTATGTCTCGCCCGGTTTCGACCAGCGCCCACTCACGTGGATTCCCTGCGACCGCTTCGGGCCTGCCACTCGTGGCGCCTGGCTCGCCCGCCAGCGACCAGCCAGAGCCACTGACCAGCGCGCCGCTCGATGTGGAGGCGGCGCTGCGCGGCGAGCCGTTGCGCATTCTCTTCATCGCGGCGGAGGGAACACCCTACGTCAAGACCGGCGGCATGGCGGATGTCATCGGCGAGCTGCCGCGCGCCCTGCGGCGCATGGGACATGACGTGCGGGTGGCGCTGCCGCGCTACAAGGCGGTGGACGCTGGGCGCTGGCGTCTGCGCCCGCTGGAGCGCAAGCTGCTGGCGCCGATTGGCCGCCGCAGCGAGCCGGTGGATATCTACGAGGCGCGCCAGGAGGACGGCGTGCGCGTCTACTTCATCGACGCCCCCGATTATTTCAACCGCGAGCGGCTCTCCAATTATCAGGACGACGGCGACCGCTACATCCTCTTCAGCCGCGCCGCCATGGAGTTCATTCGCAAGGGCGACTGGGCGCCAGATGTCATCCATTGCCACGACTGGAATACCGGCGTCGCGCCCAACTGGCTCAAGACCATCTATCGCCGCGATCCCATCCTCAAGCGCGCCGCCAGCGTCTACACCATTCACAATCTGGCCGTGCAGGGCATCTTTGGCTATCGCATCCTGGAGGTAGCGGGCATCGCGGAGGAGGGCTTCCTCTACACCGAGGGCGCCGACCAATCTGCGATGGTCGATCTGATGGGGCGTGGTATTGCCTTCGCCGATGTGGTCAGCACCGTCAGCCCGCGCTACGCCGCCGAGATTCTGACGGAGGAGTTCGGCGAGCGTCTCGACGGCCTGCTGCGCTCGCGCAAAGACCGCCTCTATGGCATCCTCAACGGCATCGACGTTGAGGAGTTCGATCCGGCGACCGACAAGTCGATCACCTCGCCTTTCGACGCCTTCTCGCTCGATCAGCGCGCGCCCAATAAGGCCGCCCTCCAGAAGCAGTTCGGCCTGGACGTGGAGGAGCGCACACCGCTGGTGGCCATCATCTCGCGCCTGAATGACCAGAAGGGCTTCGACCTGCTCGATCTGACGCTGCTGCCCCTGCTGGAGCAGGGCGCGCAGGTGGTGGTGCAGGGAACGGGCGACATGCACTATCACCAGATGCTCCAGAAGCTGGAGGTGCGGCGCCCGCGCCAGGTGGGGTTCCAGCTCACCTTCAATACCGAGCTGAGCCGACGCATCTATGCGGGAGCCGACCTGCTTCTGATGCCTTCGCATGTGGAGCCGTGTGGCAGCACGCAGATGTACGCCATGCGCTACGGCTGCATCCCGGTGGTGCATCGCACGGGCGGGCTGGCCGATACCGTGCAGGACTTCGATCCGGAGACGAACAGCGGCAATGGCTTCAGCTTCGCGGGCTATGACCACTTCAAGCTCTTCGCCGCCGCCACCCGCGCGCTGGAGGTCTACCGTTTCCGCGAGACCTGGCGCGACCTGATGCAGCGCGCCATGCTGGCCGACTACTCGTGGGCCGCCTCCGCCGAGCAATATGTCGCGCTCTACCGCCGCGCCGTGGAGCTGCGCCAGCTCACCTCCGCGCGAGTAGGCTGAGCGACGCTTATGGCACTGAGAAGGTGAAATCCGGAGCGTGGCGCCACCAAATTAGGCATGCGGCGTGCGCGTGAATCCTGCGCTTGTGGCGAGAGATGCTGAGATGAGCGAAGGAGCAGGCGACGCATGGAGGGTGGAGAGAGTCAGCGCGAGCCGACGATTGAGCGGCTGCCAGAGCTGATCGCGGCGCTGCCAGAGCGCGAGCGCGCGCTGGCCGAGCGACTGTTTCATGTGGTGGTGTCAGAGGGCGAGATTGACCCGCCGCCTGAGATGGCGCCGTGGCTGGAGCGCACGTTTGGCTCGGTCGCCGCCACGCGCCAGCAGCGCATCGTGCGGGTGATGAATCGCTGGACCTTCGAAGGGGCGACCTTCAATCCGCTGCGCAGTCGCCGCCCCGGCGCGGGAACCACCAGCGCCACCCCCGCCGCCGACCCGCCCGAGCTGCGCGAGCGCATCGAGCGGACGCAGGGCGACGACTTCTGCCAGCCGGAGACGCGCACGCCCGCCGACCGCTTCGGGCGTGCGCGTGGCGCGCAGACCATCACGGCGGCCAACGTCGCCAAGGCCGACGGCTGGCATAGCGTCGCCATCTTTGCCCGGCACGATCCGCTGGCGCTGGATGAGGCGCAGGTGAGCGACCTGCTCGCCACCGCGCTCGACTGGGCGCGGCAGGCACGGCGGCTCGACCCGGCGGCGCGCCACTTCTTTCTGCTGTGGAACTGCCTGTGGCGCGCGGGCGCCTCGCTGATCCACGGGCATGCGCAGATGACGCTGAGCCACGGCATGGCCCACGCACGCGTCGAGGGTCAGCGCGCCGCCGCTGAGCGCTACCATGTCGAGACGGGCGGCGACCTCTTCTCCGATCTGGCCGAGGTTCACGAGGCGCTGGGCCTACGCACCACGCCAGCGCACGCCGTCGCAGGCTTTGCCTCGCTCACGCCGGTCAAGGAGCGCGAGGTGACGCTGCTGGCCTTTGGCGCGCAGACGCAGGATCTGGCGCGCATGGCCGCCCCACTGTGGGAGACGCTGCGCGTGGCGCTCGGCGTGATGGGCGTGCGCAGCTTCAATGTGGCGCTCTACGGCCCGCCGCTTGATGTGGACGCCAGCATGGAGGGCTGGGCGCGTGTGCCACTGGTGGCGCGCTTCGTCGATCGTGGCGCGCCGCTCTCGCCGACCTCCGACATCGCCGCGCTGGAGCTGTTCGGCAGCAGCGTCATCTCCAGCGACCCGTTCGATGTAGCGCGCACCCTGCGGGCGCAGGGTCAGTGAGGTGAGGCCGTGGCGCCTGGGATGGGCGGGTAAACCCGCAGGCTAAGGGCAGCCTGCGGGCCGCTGCGAAGGCCGCCTCCGCGGCCTGGGAAACGAACCGTCGTTCTCTAGCCCGCGCAGGCGGGCTTTGCGGCCCGCAGGCCCTTAGCTGCGGGTTTACCCGCCAAAACGTCCTCCCAACGCCTTGCAGGGAGGCTGCGGCGAGTGCTAGTATAAGCAAACTTTCGCGCCATTTTGCCGTGCCTATATAAAGAAAATTTATGGAATAGCCCAAGAGCGATGGGTGGAACGCTCGCGTCGTGCGCGCCCCGCGTCCGCTGGTTGGCGTGAGGCTGAAGAGAGGAAGTGTGCGTTCATGCGACTGATGAGCGACGAACTCGCGCCGATCACATTTAGGCATCCGCTGCGCTGCGGTATGGCCGACTGCCAGACGAAGACGACGGTGGGCCTGCTGGAGCGCGATGAGTGTCTGCCGAGACTCTTTCGGCTGCTACCAATCTGCTCGCGCTGCCTGAGCGGCCTGCGCGCTGGCCAGTGGATGCGCCCGCGTGAGCGCGCCGACGACCCCGCCGCGCGCCCATGATGCGACGCCTGTCGGCGCCCGCTCCTGCCGTAACGAATTCGTTGCACTGAGCGGACGCGCAGGGCGTATACTTGCGCCTACAGCGACCGCTGTGACGGCTCGCTGCTGATCGAGGAGCAGGCGGGTATGGCCCAACCAACGCAGGCAATGGCGCCAGCTTACGCGCCAGCCGGAGCGCCAGGGCGATTCGCGCGGCTGGCATGGCCGCTGCTGGCGCTGTCGGTCGCGCTGGCCGGGCTAGAGGTATACCTTGGGACGGTCAACCATCCCCACGCGCTCGTCGATAACCTGCTGAGCGCCAGCATCCTGCTGGTCTTCGCCGCGATGGGCGCGCTGATCGTGTCGCGTCGGCCAGAGAATCTGGTGGGATGGCTGCTGAGCCTCGTCGCGCTGCTCTCGCTCGTCAGCGGCGTTATCCTCGACTATGCCTACTACGGGCTGATGGTGCGACCTGGCGCGGCGCTCGCCGCCGTGTGGGTCGTGCCGCTTGGGGCGACACTGCGCGGCATGAGCTGGTATTACATGCTCACGCTCGTGCCGCTCCTGTTTCCCGATGGCAGGTTGCTCTCGCCGCGGTGGCGCTGGTGCGTCTGGCTGACGGTGGCGGCGTCGGCCTGGATGCTCGTTCCGTACACGTTCAGTCAGTTCGGCGACGCCAGCGACCTGGAGTTGGCCAGCGTGCCGAATCCGCTGGCCATCATGCCGTCCTCGATCAGCGACGCGCTGAGCGGGTTGACCGGGGTGCTGATCGTCGCCATGATCCTGCTGAGCCTGGTCAGCGTCGTGGTGCGGTTCCGGCGGGCGCGTGGCGTCGAGCGCCAACAGCTCAAGTGGTTCGTCTTTGCGATGGCCATCGGGCTGCTCGGAAGCCTCGTCCTGTACGGGTTTACGTGGTTCTCGGACACCTTCAATCCCAGCGGCTCTGTCTGGCTGATCGTGACCGTCGGCATCCCCATCGCCACCTGCATCGCCATCCTGCGCTATCGGCTCTATGACATCGACATCATCATCAAGCGCACGCTGCTCTATGCCCTACTGACGCTCATCCTGGCGGCGCTCTACTTCGCGCTGGTGATCGGCGCGCAACGCCTCACGCAGGCCTTCACCAGCCAGCGGGTCGGACAGCAGCCGGTCGTTATCGTACTCTCCACCCTGCTGATCGCCGCGCTCTTCACTCCGCTGCGTGCGCGCTTGCAGGGCTGGATCGACCAGCGCTTCTATCGCAGCCGCTACGACGCCGCCAAAACACTGGCCGCCTTCAGCGCTTCGCTGCGCAGTGAGGTCGATCTGGCGCAGCTCAACGAGCATCTGCTGGTGGTGGTGGATGAGACGATGCGCCCCGCGCACGCCTCGCTCTGGCTGCGCGCCGCCTCATCCGCGCGCCAGCCCAGCGCCGAGCCGCCCGCCGCTAGTAGCCGTCAGTAGAAGAGGCCGCCACGCGCGCTCATCAGCGGCTGCAGCGCGAATGTGCCGTAGGCCAGCACGGCGGCCAGCCCGAAGTAGAGCAGCGTGACGTAGACCCGCGCGCCCGCCGAGATGTGGTAGTACTGCGACTTGCCCGCCTCACTAAAGCGCGCGAAGAGTTGGAAGACGCCGAAGACACCCAGCACGATCAGCAGGATGTCGCGCGTGTACCACGCCGCGATCCCGACGCCGAGCAGCCCAATCGGCCAGATCCACTTCGAGATGGCCGCCGTCACACGCGCGCCGTCCAGCGGGCCGACGGGGATCAGGTTGAGCAGGTTGATGTAGAAGCTGAAGTAGGCCAGCGGCAGCAGCACCGACATGCCCGTCTGCCAGTAGGCTACCAGGCAGATCAGCCCACCGACCGTACCAGCCAGCGGCCCGGCCAGCGCAATCTCCGCCTCGTCGCGCACGCCCTGCGGCGCGCGGCGCATCGTGACGAACGCGCCCAGCAGCGGGATGAAGATCGGCAGCCCTGCGGGCAGCCCCTTCGCGCGGATGACGACGAAGTGACCCATCTCGTGCACCAGCAGCAGCGCCATGAAGCCCAGCCCAAACTCCCAACCCAGCAGCAGCGCGTAGACGGCGAAGCTGACGACGCCGCTGACGATCGGCCAGAACCAGTGTATCCGCGTGTCTACCTGCGGCGCGGCTGGCGGCGCGGCCACTCCGTAGGGCGGCTGGCCAGCGGGATAGGGCTGCGGCGGGTAGGGGGAAGCGGGCGGATATTGCCCGTAGCCCTGCGGATACTGACCGTAGCTGGGCGGGTACGCAGCGGGCTGCCCAGACCATGCGGGCGAGGCAGGCGGATACTGCGCGGCCTGGCCGCCCTGCTGGTAATATTCGGGCGGCGGCGGATAGACGGATGGCTGGCCAGCGTTTGGCGGATAGCCGCCCGGCTGCCCGTATCCCGGCTGGTAGTATCCCGGCGGCGGCGGATAGGCGGGCAGATAGGCGGGCGGCGGTGGCGCGGCGGTAGCCGATGGCGCGCTGGGCCACGCCCGCGCGTCGTCTGGCGGCTGCGGCGGCCGCGGCGTCAGTTCCTGTGGATCCTCACTCATGGCTGGCCTCATCCTGGGCAGCGGTTTGTCTCGCGCTCCCCTCACTCTTCAGTATAGCGAAGAGCGCAGGATCGGCGCCGCATTCGTGCGCAAGGGCGCTAGCGGAGCGGGTTCAGCAGCGATGGCAGGAGGTACGGCAGATACGGGATAAGCGCTACGAGCGTCGGTACGACCAGGACGAGCGGCGCGGCGAGCATCGCGCCGAGCAGCCCGAAATAGAGCGCTGTGATGGCGCGTCGCTCCTTGCGATTCGTCTCGGTGCGCAGCAACACCGCATCGCTGGGGCGCAGGGAGACCTGTCGCAGGCCCAGACCCGCCGCCATCAGCAGCACGAAATCGACGCTGCACAGCCCCGCGATCAGCAGCAGAATTAGCAGCGGCATGAGCGCCTTGCGCGAGATGACCCGCGTGGCGCGCCCACCATCCAGTGGGTTGACGGGCGTCAGATTGAAGAGGTTGATGACGAGGTTGATGAGCGCGATGGTCAGCAGATCGGGCTGGCCAGTGATCCACCAGGCCACGGCGCAGGCGGC
Organism: Ktedonobacterales bacterium; assembly: GCA_036258195.1. Taxonomy (GTDB): domain Bacteria; phylum Chloroflexota; class Ktedonobacteria; order Ktedonobacterales; family JADMIN01; genus JAKAIY01. The sequence goes on along the minus strand of DATAED010000004.1, from coordinate 6,396 downwards.
GCTGCCCAGCGCGCCCGCGAACGGCCCCGCCAGCGCGATCTGGGCGTCGTCGAGCGCGCTGAGCGAGGTCTGGGCCATCAGCACGAAGGCGCCCAGGAACGGGATGAAAATCGGCAGCCGCGCCGGAACCCGCTTGGCGCTGGCGACGATGAAATGTCCCATCTCGTGGATGAAGAGCAGCACGGTCAGCCCCAGCCCCACCGGCCAGCCCAACAGCCAGGCGTAGATGGCGAAGCTGATCGCGGCGCTCAGGAACGTCCACGTCACGTCGAGGATGGTGATGGGCTGATGCGCATAGCGCGCGGGCGCGAACCAGCGCCGCCGTCGCCCCGGCGCGGCGGGCATGGGTCGCCACTCCTGGCTGGGCGCGGGGCCGGTAGCCACCAGCGTCGGCGCGGCCTGCGCGCGCTGCTGATAGTATTCCGGCGGCGGCGGGTAGACATCTGGCAACGGGCCGCCTGCCCACGGCGCGGCGTCCGCAGCCGAGGGCGGCTGCGGGAGTGGCGGCTGGCTCGGCGTCTGTCCTTCTGGCTGGTCTGTCATGGGTGGCAGGCCTCCGTCGCGCGATCAGGGGCGGCGCGTACCAGGCGCCGCGCGTCCATTCGCCGACAGCCAGTATAGCAGATGGGCAATCAGTCGGGCGGCGCTCATCTCACGGGGTCAGCACATTGTCGACGGGCGACAAACGGGCGGGTAAACCCGCCCGTCTCTTCTACCACCCGAACCGCGCGCCACCCAGACCATGTGCCGCTCACCCGCGCGCCTGCCGCGCCGCCTCGCGCGCCAGCGGGGCCAGCCGCCGCACGCCCTCGGCGAGCTGAACTTCGCTCATCGCGCCGAAGCCCAGCAGCAATCCGGAGCGCGGCTGGGCCTGATAATGCGGGCTGAGCGCCGCGATGGCCAGTCCCTCGGCGCGGGCGCGCTCGGTCAGCGCGACGTCGTCGGTTCCCGGCGGCAGCAGCGCCAGCAGGTGGATGCCCGCCTCGGCTGGGCCGATCTGCACAACCCCATCCAGCTCATCGCGCAGGGACGCCACCAGCGCATCGCGGCGCGCGCGATAGGCTCGCCGCACGCGCGCCAGATGCCGCTCCAGCTCGCCCGCCTCGATGAACCGCGCGATGGCCAGCGCATCGCGCCAGGCGGGGTGCCGATCGCTGGCCGCCCGCGCGCGCGCCACCGGCTCGATCAGCCAGCGGGGCAGCGCCGCGAAGGCCAGCCGCGCCGCCGGATAGAGCGCCTTGGCGAAGGTGCCGAGATAGATCACCTCATCGCGTTCATCCAGCCCGCGCAGCGCCTCCAGCGGCTGGCCCTCCAGACGCAATTCGCCGTCGTAGTCGTCCTCCACCAGCGTCGCGCCAGCTCGCCGTGCCCACTCGATCAGCGCCACGCGCCGCTCCAGCGAGAGGGTCACACCGGTGGGGTACTGGTGCGAGGGCGTCACGATCAGCAGGCGTGCGGCGGCGCTGACCCCCGCCGCTCCCGGCTCTGGCAGCGCCTCGACGCGGATGCCGCTCTCATCCACCGGGACACCGCGCAGGGCGGCGCCTTCGGCCAGAAAAGCGGCGTGGAAGCCGATATAGCTGGGGTCCTCCACCAGCAAGCGCTGCCCCGGCTCGACCAGCAGCCGCGCCAGCAACGCCAGCACCTGCTGCACACTGCTGGCGATCAGCAATTGGTCAGGATCACAGCGCACGGCGCGCGAGCGTCGCAGCCATGCCGCGATGGCCGAGCGCGTCTCCAGCGGGCCGAGCAGCGCATCCCAGCGTCCGGCCCGCGCGGCGCTCTCGCGGGCCTGCGCGCGCAGTTCCGCCAACGGGTCGGCCGTATCTTGCCAGGTGACGATGCGCCGCCAGCGCGCCCAGGGGAAGAGATCCGCTGCGCCCACACTGGGGCGGAAGTCGAACGCGCCGCCGCTCACCCCGCCATCCACGCTGCCCGCGCCGATCAGCGGAATCGCCTGGATGCGGCGCGCCCAGGCCGTCAGCGCGGGGCGCGGCGGCTGCTCGGCGGCTGGCGACGGCTCGCTGGCGTTCGCGCGGGCTGGCGGCTCATCCTCATCGCGCGCGTCGCGACTGTCGGCTCCATCCTGCTCGACGGGCACATAGCCCTCGAAAACGGGCGCCACGAAGGTGCCAGCGCCCACGCGCCCCGCCACATAGCCCTCCGCGCGCAGCCAGTCATAGGCGGTGGCGACGGTCAGCCGCGCCACATCCAGCTCCTGGGCCAGCGCGCGGCTGGGAGGCAGCCGGTCGCCCGCGCGCAGTCGCCCAGAGAGGATCGCCTGGCGCAACTGGGCGTAGATCTGGCGGGTCAACCCCTCCGGCGCCGCGCTGGAGCGGTCGAGCGTGATGAGCAGATCGAGGGTCATGCGCTTCATGATTGGCCTGCCATCCTATTCGCAAAATGGCGCTTGCGCTAGTCCAATGACTTTCGATACCATACCACAGACACGCCAGCAGCAGGCGCTTCATACTGCAGGAGAGAGAACTGATGGCCACCAGATCAGCCCCCAGACCAGCGACGAAATCAGCCAGCGCCGACAAGACGACGCCGGCCAGCGCGCTGGCTCAGCCGCTAGAGCGGCGCGCCGAGACCTCGCCGCGCTCGCGCATCCGCCGTCATGCCGAGCGCTCGGTGGCCAGAGAGGCGCAGCGCATGCTGGAAGCGGGCCGTGTGGCGCACGTCGCCTATACCGTGGATGGCCTGCCGCATGTCATCCCCTTCCTCTATGACTACGCCGATGGCGCGGTCTACCTGCACGGCGCGCCCGCCAGCCGCACACTGAAGTCGCTGCGCGCGGGCATGCCGGTGGCCATCGAGGTGATGCTGCTGGATGGCCTGATCGCCTCGCGCGACGCTGAATCGCACTCCGCAAACTATCGCAGCGTGGTCGTCTATGGCGTGGCCGAGCGCGTCACGGTCATGGCCGAGAAGCGCGCCATCCTGGAGCGCATGACGACGCGCTACTTCCCTGGTCGCACGGTTGGGCACGACTACGCAGCGGCGACGGAGAAGCAGATGCGCGCGCTCGAAGTGCTGCGCGTGCCGGTGGAGGAACTTTCGGCCAAGATGCGCGATGGTGGCCCGCGTGGCCCGCGCGACGACGAGCCGACCGACGACGGCCACACGGCATTCGTCGTGCAGGTCGGTGGTCGCCCGGTGTAGCGTGTGGCTCCAGCGCAACCACGCGCGGGCGTGCGGTGTTGCGCTAGGTGACGAGTGCAGGGCGATGCTCCACAGAGAGGGAACGCCGATGACGACGATGGCGCAGTTGGCGCTGACGGGTGTGACGCTGGGCCTGGCCTATTCCGCTGCGCCGGGCGTGGTGAATACGGAGGCCACGCGGCGCGGCTCGGCGCGTGGCTTCGGCGCGGCCTTCGCGGTGGAGGCGGGCGCGCTAATCGGCGATATGCTGTGGGCCGTGCTGGCGCTGGCGGGCGTCTCGCTGACGGCGCGCTTCTGGCCGATCCAGATCACGCTGGCGCTGGTGGGCGGGCTGTTCCTGCTGCGCATGGCCTGGCTCGCCGCGCACGACGCGCTCTTCCGACGGCGGCCGCAGTCGGGCGCGGTCAGCGGGCGCGGCGACTTCGCCACGGGCGTCGTCTTTGGCCTGGCGAATCCGGTGGGGCTGGCCTTCTGGTCGGGGCTGGGTGGTGGCGTCGTGGCCAGTGGGGCAACCACGCTGGGCGTCTTCCTCTTCCTGCTGTGCTTCTTCCTCGGCGCGCTGCTCTGGAGCGCTGGCTATGGCGCGCTGGTCGGCTGGGGGCGTCGCTGGGCGCGGCCGCTGGTCTTCCAGTTCGTCGACGCCGCCTGCGCGCTGGCGCTGGGTTACTTCGGCTTCTCGCTGCTCTGGTCCGGCGCGCAGGAGGTCAGCCGCCGCCTGGGCTGGCGTCTGGGCTGGGCGCGTGTCGCTGCCGCGCTGTAGCCATCGCCGCCTGCTGTAACGCGCCGCGTAGTGCAGGTGTGCGCGGCGCGGCGTCGCGCACAGAGAGGCGCGAAAGGTGGCAGAGCAGCTATGGCAGAGGATAGTGAGGCTGCGGCGGCGCTGAGCCGCTCATCAGCGACATCATCGGTATGGTCGCGGGTATCGCGTCGTGGCGCCGTGCTCGGCGCGGGCGGGGCCGTCGGCGCGCTGGCGCTGGGCGGGCTGTGGAGTCCAGCGGCGCTGGCGGCGGAAGGTGAGGCCAACGGCGTCGCGGTGCTGAAGTTTCACACGATGGCGCCGGTCACGGGCGCCTTCGTCGGCGCGCCGACCAATCCCGATGGCGGGACGCCGATTCGCGGCATCCATGGCGGCGGCCTGCCTTGGCGGCTGCGCGCGGCGGATGGCGAGCTAAAGGCCGATGGCTCGCTGCGCGTGCGGGTGCGCGGACTCGTGCTGGCGGCTGGCCCGCTGGCAGGGACAAATCCCATCGCGACGTTCCGCGCCATCGTCAGCTTCGAGAACGCGGCGCCCATCTTCACCGCCAGCGTTCCCGCGTCGCAGGAAGGCGACGCCGAGATCGAGGCGCGTATCGCGCTGCCGCATCCTGGCTTCGCGCCGATCATCTTTGTCGGGCCGGGCGCCGCCCCCGCGTGGTTCGCCGTGACGGGCGTGATGTAGCCGCTCAAGAGACGGCGGTTCATGATGCTGCGCGTGTGGTCGCTGGGCGCGGCCCTCACCCCAGCCCTCTCCCAGAGGGAGAGTGAGCCGGAGGGTTGCGGCTCACCACGCGCCATGTAGCTCTCCTCTCCCGCAAAGCGGGGGAGGGGCTGGGGGTGGAGGCCAGCGCCGCCCAGCCTACGTCGTCTGCCCGCCGACGAACTCCAGCGCCGCCTGGGCCAGTGACAGCCAGTCGCCCACGTAGCTCGGCGCGATGGTGACCCACTCGCGCATCTGGCGACCATCGCGGCGCGGATCGAAGCGCTCGCCGTCGCCGGAGGCCAGCAGCGCCTCCACCCGCGCGGCGGGCAGCTTCAGCGTGAGCTTGCCATCGCTGTTGAGCATGGCGAAGACCTTGCCGCGCACTTTCAGCGCCGCCGCGCCGAAACGTCGCCGCGCGCCTGGCCCGCTCTCCGGCAGCGTCACCGCTGGATTGGACGCTAGCTCATCGACAAGATCGGCGAATCGCTCCTCTGGCGAGATGGCTGGCTGGCTCATCGAGTCTCCCTTCTTTGAAGCGGGCGCGACCTCATCCCTGGCCACTCTCCCACAGGAGCGGGGAGATCGACGCCTGTCTACTGCTGGGCCAGCGTCTCGCCTTCGTAGTAGGCGACCGCTGCGCCACCACCACCGCCCTGGCTGGGGCCCTGGCCGCGCGCGAAGCCGTGATTCGCCAGGAATGAATCGCTGTTGGCCCATGCCTCGAACGCCTCGCGCGAGGCCCACTTCGACACAGCCTCCAGCGTGGTCTCGCCGCGCCACAGCTCCAGCGCCACGAAGCCCTCGAAGGCTTTGAGTGACTCGGCGTTCTTGCGGAAGCCCTCCACCATGCGATCCATCGCCTGCGCTGGAGCGGTGATGCGATTGACGGCGATAAACATGCCCTTCATCCTTTCTGCACGTCTCGAACATTTCGGGTTGAGATAGCTGGCCTACGTCCTGTTTCCTCAGCGGAGCAGAGCTCCCCTCGCCCTCTGTGAGAGGGGCAGAGGTGAGGGCACGGCCCGGCTTTGAGTGTAGGCGCGCGAGTGGCGCCGTGGCAAGGCGGCGCTAGCGGCCCGTCTGTTTGTCGGGCGTCTGCCCCAGCCGCCGCGCGATCACCACGCGCTCCGGGAAGTCGCTGAACACGCCGTCTACCTCCCACGCGATGAGCTGCCGGATGGTGGCCCAGCGGTTGGCCGTCCAGACGTTGACGCGCAGCCCGGCGTCGTGGGCCGCGCGCACGGTCTCCGCCGTGAGGATGCGCGGATGCGGGTGGATGGCCTCCGCGCCCAGCTCCTGCGCGCGGGCGATCATCGTCTGGCGTGTCCAGGCGCGCCCACCGAAGAGCGCCCCTACGCGCAGCCACGGCAGGCGTCGCTTGATCTCCGCCACAGCGGGCAGGCTGAAGGACGACGCAATGAGCCACCGCCGTAGCGGGTCATCCTCCGCCAGCTCGGCCAGCCGCGCCGCCACCGCCTGCGCCACCAGCAGCGCCTCGTCGTCGCTCTCCGCCTTCAGCTCCAGATTGATCTGCCCGCCACGCGCGCCGACCAGCGCCAGCGTCTCATCCAGCGTGGGGATGCGCTGCCCGGCGCCCGCGTCGAGCTGGCGCAGCGCGTCGAAGCTGAGGTCGCGCACGGCGCCGCGCCCGCTGGTGGTGCGGTTGACCGTGCCATCGTGGATGATGATGAGCCGTCCATCCGCGCTCAACTGCGCATCGCACTCGATGCCGTCGGCGCCCAGATCGAACGCCAGAGCGAAGGCCAGCAGCG
>DATAED010000003.1:0-3041 GCA_036258195.1 Ktedonobacterales bacterium | reverse complement strand
GGAAGAGGTGATGGTTCACGGCGGCATGCTAATCGCCAAAGCGCTCAAGCGCGAGGGCGTCGAGGTGGTCTTCACGCTGAGCGGCGGCCACATCGCCGCGATCTACGACGGCTGCGTGCGCGAGGGCATCCGCGTGATGGATACGCGCCACGAGCAGGTCGCCGTGCATGCGGCGGAGGGCTGGGCCAAGGTGACGCGCCGCCCGGGCGTGGCCCTGCTGACGGCTGGCCCCGGCGTGACCGATGGTGTCACCGGCATCGCCAACGCCTACCAGAATGGCAGCCCCGTGCTGATCTTCGGCGGAGCTGCGCCAGTCGAGCAGGTGGATCGCGGCGCGCTGCAAGAGCTGCGCCACGTCGATCTCGTCTCGTCTATCACCAAGTGGGCGCGCACTGTCACGCAGACCAAGCGGCTGGCGGAATACACCGCGATGGCCTACCGCGAGGCGTTCACTGGCCACTACGGCCCCGTCTTCCTCGAATGCCCGATGGACACGCTCAACAACCTCATCCCCAGCGAGGATGCCGTCATCCCTGGCGCGGGCTATCGCGTCACCGCGCGCACACAGGCCGACCCTGCCGAGATCGAGCGCGCCGCCGCGCTGCTGGCCAGGGCCGAGCGGCCCGTCATCTTCGCCGGGACGAGCGTCTGGTGGGACGACGCCTCCGCCGCGCTGCGCGAGCTGGCCGAGCGCGTCCAGGCGCCCGTCTTCCTGAATGGCTCGGCGCGCGGCAGCCTGCCGCCCGATCATCCGCTCTTCTGCTCGCTGGCGCGGCGCGCGGCGCTCTCGGAGGCCGATGTCATCGTGCTGGCGGGCGCCAAACTGGACTTCCGCCTGGGCTACGGCCAGCCGCCGCTGATTCCCGCCAGCGCGAAGCTCATCTGGCTCGACACGTTGCCCGAGGGCATCGGTGCGAACCGTGGCGCCGAGGTCGGTCTGCCCGGCGATGTGGGGCTGAATCTGGCCGCCATCGCGCAGGCGCTGGGCAAGCCGACAGCCAGCCACGACGCCTGGCTCCAGCAGATTCGCGGAGCTGAGGAGCGCGCCCGCGAACGCGAGGCGGCGCTGATGCGCTCCAACGCCCAGCCGATTCATCCGCTGCGGCTGTGCGCCGACCTGCGCGACTCGCTCGACCACGACGCCTGGGTAATCGGCGACGGCGGCGACATCGTGAGCTATGGCGCCCGCGTCATCAATCCGTGGGAGCCAGGCCACTGGCTCGACGCCGGCCCGATGGGCACGCTCGGCGCTGGCACGGGCTTCGCCATCGCCGCCAAGGTCGCCCACCCCGACAAGCAGGTGGCCATTCTCTTCGGCGATGGCGCGTTCGGGCTGAATGGCATGGAGTTCGAGACGATGGCGCGGCACAACCTGCCCATCGTCGCGGTGATCGGCAACGATGGGCAGTGGGCGCAGATCAAGCACCCGCAGAAGGCCATGCTGGGCCACTCCACCGCCGCCGACCTCGCCCCCGGCGTGCGCTACGATCTGATGGCGCAGGCGTTCGGCTGCCACGGCGAGCTGGTGGAGCGCCCGGAGGAGATTCGCCCGGCTATCGAGCGCGCCTTCGCCTCGGGCAAGCCCGCCGTCGTCAACGTGCTGACCGATCCCAACGTGGTCTACGCCCGCTCGACCCAGGCGGCGGTGTAGCGGCCCCTTCTCCTGCTGTGCGGGAGGGGCGAGCTACAGCAGCGCGTGGCGGGCGGGAACCCTCCTGCTCCCTCTCCCTCTGGGAGAGGGCTGGGGTGAGGGCCGCGCCCCGCGCGATCATCTCGCCAAACGGTACACATCGTCAATGCCGATGCAGGGCGCGGGCCGATACCGCGCGGGATCGGAGCCGAGGAGCAGGCGAATGGAGAACAGCGCAGCGCCACGTTCCATCGCCATCGTGACAGGCGCCAGCCGTGGGCGTGGCATCGGCGCGGCGGTCTGTCGCCAGCTCGCGCGCGATGGCTTCGACATCTTCTTCACATATTGGGGCGCGCACGACCACAGCCTCTACGGCGCGGAGCAGGCAGGATCAGATGAGCTGCGCGCCGAGATAGAGGCGCTGGGCGTCCGCTGCGCCTGCGCCGAGTTCGATCTGGGCCAGCCTGACGCCGCCACGCGCATCATGGATGCGGCGGAGGCGGCGCTGGGGCCGTGCGCTGTGCTGGTGAATAACGCCGCCCACGACGATAGCAGCGCGCCGTTCGATCAGCTCAGCGCCGTCATCCTCGACCGCTACTACGCCGTCAACATGCGCGGGCCGATGCTGCTGAGCGTCGAGTTCGCGCGCCGCTTCACAGGTGGATCAGGCGGGCGCATCATCAATCTGACCTCTGGCCAGGGCGTCGGGCCGATGCCAGGCAAGCTGCCCTACATCGCCACCAAGGGCGCCATCGAAGCGTTCACCGTCACCCTCGCCGCCGAGGTCGCGCCGCGCGGCATCACCGTCAACGCCGTTGACCCCGGCCCCACTGACACCGGCTGGCTCAGCGCCGATCCGGCCCTGCTGCGCTCGCTGACCGAGCGGGCGCCCTTTGGTCGCGTCGGCCTGCCCGCAGACGCCGCCCGGCTGATCGCCTTCCTCGCCAGCCCAGCGGCGGCGTGGATCACCGGCCAGATCATCCACTCGCGCGGCGGCCTGTGACCGTCTCATACCGTCTCCTCCCTTGACCTCGCCTCGCGCGGCTGCGCACCATGCGCGTATCCGCCTGCATGTTCGCGCATCGTGGCGGCCTGGGCGGAGGAGGAGGGAGAGGCAATGAGCGACATCATCACCGATACGTCGCCCGCATCGCTGGCCCATGCCAACGAACTGCACTATGAGGAGGCATTTGCCGCCTGCGCGCTGGCCTATGGCGGCGAAGTCCTCGACGAGCCAGACCTGCGCTTGTGCGTCACTGGTATTCCTCTATCGGCCTGGAATCGCGTCGTGCGCGCCACACTGACGCCAGAGACCGTCGACGACCGCATCGAGTGGGTGATCGCGCAGGCGCGCGCACGCCAGACGCCCTTTCTCTGGAACGTCGGCCCCTCGATGCGACCACACAACCTG
>DATAED010000002.1:0-5656 GCA_036258195.1 Ktedonobacterales bacterium | reverse complement strand
AGCAAAGAGCGCCAGATGGTGCTGCGACGGCTGGGGGCCGAGATCACGCTGACGCCCGCCACTGGTCGCATGCCCGCCGCCATCGACAAGGCCAACGAGCTGGTCGCCCAGACGCCGGGCGCCTGGATGCCGCAGCAATTCGAGAATCCCGCTAACCCGAAGGTGCACCGCGAGACGACCGCCGAGGAGATCTGGCGCGACACCGATGGGCAGGTCGATGTGGTGGTGTCGGGCATTGGCACGGGCGGCACGCTTTCTGGCGTGGGCGAGGTGTTGAAGCAGCGCAAGCCGAGCGTCAGGATGATCGCTGTCGAGCCGACGTCGTCGGCGGTGCTCTCTGGTGGGCCAGCCGGGCCGACCAAGATTCAGGGCATCGGCGCGGGTTTCATCCCGGATGTGCTCGATACCAGGCTGATCGATGAGATCATCCAGGTGTCGGACGACGACGCGATCCAGATGGCGCGGCGGCTGGCCCAGGAAGAAGGGCTGCTAACGGGCATCAGCTCAGGCGCGGCGGCCTGGGCGGCGGCGCAACTGGCGGCTCGTCAGGAGAACGATGGCAAGCTCATCGTCACCATCTTTCCCTCGGCAGGCGAGCGCTATCTGAGCACTGTGTTGTACGATGACGTGCGTGAGTAATGATATTGCGCAGTCATCCCACAGCCAGCTAATCGACCAGGCCGCGGCAGGCGAGGCGCACGAACGCTTCGCGCTGCCTGAGGGCTGTATCGAGGGCTATCTCACGGCGAACGGCCAGCGCCTGCATTATGTCTCCGCCGGGCAGGGGCCGCTCGTCATGCTGCTGCATGGCTTTCCGGAGTTCTGGTACTCCTGGCGCGCCAACATCACGCAGTTGGCGCGTGTGCGGCGGGTGGTTGCGCTGGATATGCGCGGCTACAACCTCTCCTCCAAACCCGCCGAGGGCTATGACCTCGCCACGTTGACCACCGACATCCGCTGCGCCATCGACGCGCTGGGCGAGCGCCAGGCGGATATCGTGGGGCACGACTGGGGCGGCGCGCTGGCCTGGGTCTTCGCCATGCGCGAGCCGGACTACGTGCGACGACTGATCACGCTGAATGCGCCGCACCTCGGCCCGATGGCGCGTGAGCTGCGTCATCCGCGTCAGCTTCGCCGCAGCGCCTACATCGGCTTCTTTCAGCTCGTTGGGCTGGCGGAGCGCGCCCTCGCCGCCGATAACTATGGCGTCATCTGGCAGACGCTGCGCCGCGCTGATCCCGACCGCGCATGGCTCGGCGACGACGACATCCAGCGCTTTGTCGCGGCGATTGCTCGCCCCGGCGCGCTGACGGCGGCGCTGAGCTATTATCGCCAGCTCATGCGACGTGGTCCGGCGGCGGTCGGCGTGGCGCGCGTCATCGCCGCGCCCACGCTCGTGCTGTGGGGCGAGTGCGATCCGTATCTGGGCGTTGAGCTGCTCGATGGTCTCGACCGCTGGGTACGCGACCTGCGCATCGTGCGCTATCCCGACGCCGGACACTGGCTCAACCAGCAGGCGCCCAATAGCGTCAATGCCGAGATGGTCGCCTTTCTGACCTCGGAGGGGCTGTCGCATGGATGATGAGCGCACGCCCATCGCGGTCAGCCAGGCGACGCTGCTCTCGGCGCCGCCCGTCATCGCCGCGCGCCGCTGCGGGCTGGATGAAGTGGGGCGAGGCGCGCTGGCTGGGCCACTGGTGGCGGCGGCGGTGATCTTGCCGGAGGACATCCGCGAGCGGTTGGGCGCGCTTGCGCCATTTCTGCGCGACTCCAAGGCGACGCCGCGTGGCAAGCGCGAGGCGGTGGCGCGTGCGCTGCGCGAGCATGCGCTGGTGATCGCGCTGGCGGTGGCGCCGGTCAGTGTGATCGACACGCGCGGCATCGGCTGGGCCAATCGCGATGTCTTCGGGCGGCTCATCGGCCAGATCGACGCCGACGACTACGTGGTGGATGGCAAGATCAAGCCAACCGCGCCCGCTGACCGCATCGCGCGGGTGCGTTGCCTGGTGAAAGCCGACGCGCAGGCGCCCGCCGTCTCGGCGGCCTCGATCATCGCCAAGGTCTACCGCGACCATCTGATGGCCGAGCTGGCGCGCGAGCACGCAGGCTACGGCTGGGAGCGCAACGCGGGCTACGGCTCGGCGGAGCATCTGGCAGCGTTGCGGGCGCTGGGGCCATCGCCGCACCACCGCACGCTCTTCGTGGCGACGGCGCTGAGCGGCGGCCAGCGGGCGCGTCGCGCGGGAGGCCGCCGTCGCCGCGACACGCCGGACGATGAGCCATCCCTCTTTTCAGAGTGAGCAACTTACGGCGTCGCGCCTGGTATGGTGTACAATCAGACGCGCGCTGGTGGGTGGCCAATGTCTCTTGTGCGGGTGGTTGGGTGTGATACAATAGGCCAAACTTCCGCCTGAATGCTGAATGGGTCAGCGCAGGCTCCCCGCTAACCGAGCGAGAACATGGCGGACGCAGGTTCGACGCCGAGCCAGCCTATCCGCGACGCCAGGGCGAGACAACCCCGTCTGGCGCTCTGGGGGCGTCCCCAGCATCTGCGCTCGCACGATGCGAGGAACGGACGCCAACGGAATGAGTGTGCGATGTACAGGGAGCCCGCGATGGACTACGACAACCAGGGTGGTTCGCCAAGTCGCGTTCTCGATGGCGATCTCGAGACGCTCACCTTACAGTCCACGCTGAAGATGCTGGCGCTGGGCGGCAAGACCGGCATTCTGTCTGTGCAGTCTGGCTCGGAGCGGCTGCGCATCAACCTGCAGGACGGCGCCATCGTCAGTCTGGAAGAACCCGGCGCCCCCGCGCCCGACCTGCTCGACCTCTTCCGCGCGATGGGGCGACTCGGCCCCGAGCAGATCATGCTCATCCCCCAGGATGCCCGCCGCGACCTCCCCAGCGTGATTCAATACCTCGTCAACACGGGTGACATGGGCGCTGAAGAAGAACTGAAGCGGCGCGAGTACGTGGTGGTGCAGGCGCTCAGTCGCGCCGTGCGCTGGGATCGTGGCCGCTTCGAGTTCGTGCGCGATGTGTCGCATGTGCGGCGCACTGGTGGCATGTATACGCCCAGCGCCGCGCAGCCCCTGAATGTCGACCATGTCGTGCTGGAGGCGCTGCGCCTGGCCGACGAGCGCGACCACATGCGCACCAAACCCGCGCCACGCAACCTGCGGGTGCGCAAAGCCGTCCCCAATGGCGATGATCCGCGCCTGAACGGCGTAAGCAACGAGGGGATGTGGGTCTACACCCTGTCCGATGAACACCGCCCGCTCTATGCCATCGCGTATGGCCTGCTGATGCCCGAAGCGATGGCGGGCGCCTGGATGACGCGGCTGCTCGATCACGGTCTGGTGCTGATGGTCGACGAGCGGCTCGATCAGGAGCTGGAGCGCAGCATGTTCACGCTGCTGACGCAGTCGCGCGCCCAGCTCGAAAAGGTCGCTCGCAGCGCGCCCGAGCAGTTGATGCTGTCGCTGACCGAGGTCATGGGCGACTTCGTCAACGGGCTGCTGGCGCACCATGCCCACTTTGCGCGGGGGCTGCGCGCGCGCGGGGAGCACTCCAATCCGGCGGAGGCGGCACGCTACATCGATCACGTGGCTGGGCCGGTGGTTGAGACATTGCAGTCCGGCTACCCGCGCATGGATCAACTCATGCGCGTGGAGAAGGGTCGCCTGATCTACGACGACGTCAAAACCCTCGATCGCGTCGTGCGCGGGCAGGAGCTCATCAGTTGCTATTGGGATGCGGCGCGCATGATGCATGCGACCATGCGCGAGTTGTACGAGATGGTCTGCACAGAGGAGCTTGGCGCGGCGCGCGGTGGCAGAAAGTTTGATGAACTTTGGATTGGCTTCCTGCGTGAGTTAGACTATGAAATGGGACGACTGCATCAATGGTACACTGCGGTCATCGGCTGATCGTGGGCTGATCGTGGCGAAGCGATTCGCGCATCGGTGAGTCGGCGCCTTTCCATCCAGTTTGAGTGCGAAATCAGAGCGTCTGCAGAGCGTGAACAGCGAGATGACAGCGTGCGCGCAAGCGTCGCTTGAGGACAGGCAAGTCAAGCGCGCAGGGCGTTCAACGTCAGGTTGACCGCCGAGGAGGTTGAGTCCGGTGGCGGAGCCAGTAGTGCTGGTGGTGGATGATAGCCCCACGGTGCGAAAGATCGTGCAGATAACGCTGCAACGCGAGCGTATTCGCGTGTTCACGGCGGGCGATGGGTTGAGCGCATTGGCCGCCGTCTCCGATACCCAGCCAGACCTCATCCTGCTCGACATCATGCTCCCGCGTATGGATGGCTACAACATCTGTCACCTGGTGCGCAACAATCCGGAGTACCGCGACATGCCGATCATCATGTTGAGCGGCAAGGACGGTATCTTCGATAAGATGCGCGGCAAGCTGGCCGGCTCGACTGAGTACATGACCAAGCCCTTTGACTCCACGGAACTGGTGCAGACAGTGCGCCGCTATCTGGAGGCGCCTGGCGCCCGCGAGCGCGCCGCGCGGCGCGAGAGCATGCGCAACATGCGCTACCGCCGAGGAGTGTACCAGGGCTAACAGCAGGCGAAACGCGACGTAGACTGAACTGATCGTTTGGCGGGCATGCGAAACGGCTAGCCCGTGTGGCGCAATTCAGGGCGAAGCGCGACCTGAGCCGCGTCATACGTTCAAACCAATAGAACAGCACATCACTGTCTGCCCCGTGAGGATCCGGCGTGCGGCCACCCAGCGCAGACATGTGTAAAGGGAGTATTGCACCATGCCCGCGCCAAAGGTTCTGGTTGTAGACGATAGCTGGACCGATCTGACGCTGATCGCCACCCCGCTGCGCGAGAGCGGCTACGATGTGGTGACGGCTGCGGACGGCGACGAAGCCCTGGAGATGGTCGGCTCGGAGCGCCCGCAGTGCGTCGTGCTCGATGTCGTGCTGCCCAAGCAGAACGGCTTCCAGGTCTGCCGCAAGCTGAAGCAGAATGAGGCCAGCCGCCACATTCCGGTCATTCTGGTCAGTGGCAAGAATACGCCGCTGGATAAGAAGTGGGGCCTGCAACAGGGCGCCGACCTATATATCACCAAGCCCTTCGACAAGGAAGAGCTGCTGACGAGCGTGCGCGCGCTGATCGGCATCGGCATCTAGTCGCGCCGCTGCCAGGCGCCGGTATGGAGGAACCATGAACGATCCGCGAGGCGCATTCCGTCCGCAGGAGATGCCAACGGACAGCGAGCGCGCCCAGGTCTCCGACCTCATGCGCCAGGCGCTGGCCGCCATCAATCAGGGGCGCCTGCCCGGTGGCGCGCTGACGGCGGAGTCGGTGGAGCAGCTCGCGCGCAACCTCGGCGCGACCGATCCGAGCCAGATTGCCACACTCCAGCGCATGATGATGCTCAGCCCGACGGGCGGGCTGCCAACCGCAGTGGCCGCCCAGCACATCCTCTTTCTGCTGGGCGACGTGGAGTGTGCGTTGCCATCCGAGGCGGTGCAGGGGGTCGAGCGCGCGTTCGATGTGACGCCCGTTCCCAATGTGCAGCCGTGGGTGCTGGGTGTCACGCAGATGTGGGGCTCGGTCATCTCGGTGGTGGACATGCGCGGATTCCTGGGGCTGCCATCGATCGGCGTCGCCCCACGGAGCCGTCTGCT
>DATAED010000001.1:0-6768 GCA_036258195.1 Ktedonobacterales bacterium | reverse complement strand
CGCTGCTGGTGGGCGGCGTGACGCAATCCATCAGCCTGCCCGATGACGACGACATGGGAAACGACGACCCGCGCGGCGACTATTGGGCGCTGATGCTCCCGTCGGCGAGCAGCCCGCGAGATGCGCTGCTGCTGGGGCTGGGCGGTGGCACCGTGGCGACGCTGCTGGCGCGGCGCTGCCCCACCGCGCGCATGATCGGCGTGGAGCGCGACGCAGAGGTGTTGACGCTGGCGCGCGACCTCTTTGGCCTGGAGCGGCTGCCCAATCTGCGCATCATCGAGGCCGACGCCTTCGACTGGATGGCCGCGCAGTTCGGCGGTGATAGCGCGCCGCTGGAGGACGCTACGCGCTACGACCTGATCTGCGTCGATCTGTTTGAGGCCGGGCGGCTGACCAATGGCGTGCTGGCCACCGCGTTCCTGCGGCGCGTGGCCGCGCTGCTGGCCCCGGGCGGCGTCGCCAGTTTCAATCTGATGGTGACGGGCCGCACTCCAGAGCAACTCCATCGGCTGCGGCGCGTCTTTACCATCGAACGGGAGCTGCGGCTGCGCGGCAACCTCGTCGTGCATCTCACGCCGCTGCCACGCGAGCAGTGGACGACCGAGGCGCGGCCAGCCATCATGTAAGGCGTTGATGCACTTGACGCTTCCATAGCGGACGGGCGAAATGGGCAGACCGATCCATCCGATCGTTAGGTATGATGCAGCGCGGCGGCAATCACTTCAACAGGGGGGATCGGCGACAGCTCCCCTTGCGCGGTGCGGTAGATACGGCAAGCGAGCGCAGGCTGTGCGGACGGGTCAGGCGGCGCGATGTCTACCCCGTTGACGCGAATGGTAGGTGACCCGTAGAATCGTTGGCGCTCCGCTTCTTCCTGCGTTTCTACGGCCACCAGATCGACCGAGGCGCGAAGCTTCGCCGCCTTGATGGCCCCTTGCAATACCGACAATGCTCGCTGGTAGTTGGGGCAACCCGTAAAGTACAGGAGTTCGATGTTCAGCATGCGCCCGCCGCTTCTGCCGCGCTGACCGCGCTCGGATGGCTCGCTCGGTGTGGAGGATGGAGCGAACGGCTCAGTGGCGAGCGAGTCCCCAGAAGCATCATCGGCTGCATCGCTGGTGAGCGAGTTCGGGCTGATATTCGTCCTCTTAGATGGTCGTTTCTCGCGCGGCATATCGTTGTTCTCTCCGCTGGTGGCCAGGGATTGAGCTCATCACTGCAGTATACGCTATCTGGTACGCCTTTCCCGCAGGCTGAAAAACAGCAGCGGATGGCCGCGAAAGCCAGAAGGAATCTAGCGTTATGGCCAGTGGGGCGACAACATCGACAACACATTGAATGCGTCAAGCATATCAGCGCCTGATGTGATGCTGTGATATCTCGACGAATGCGAAGCGCGCTCAGAGGCGCCGGGCGCATCGCGCGAGGCTATCACGCGATAGTTCGCGGCATCAAAATCAGGCAGCGAAGTTGCGTACACTGAGTCGGCGGCGGCGCTCCAGCCTGGGATTGCTTGCCACTGCTCGCCCCGCGTGACTGGATGCGTGACTGGATGATGGAGGCGTTTCGTGGCCCGCACCGTTCTGCCGGGAAGACCCTACCCGCTGGGGGCTGTCTGGGATGGCCGTGGCGTCAACTTCTCCCTGTTCGCCGCCGACGCCACCAAGGTCGAGCTCTGCCTCTATGAGAGCGACGCGCCCACTGCGCGCGCCGAGAAGCTGGCGCTGCCCGATGTCCTCGGCCATGTCTGGCAGGGCTACGTCTCTGGCATCAGACCCGGCCAGCTCTACGCCTATCGTGTTCACGGGCCATTCAACCCGCAGGAGGGCCACCGCTACAATCCCTCCAAGCTGCTGATCGACCCCTACGCGCGGGCGCTGGCCGGACAGATCAACTGGCAGGCGCCCGTCTTCGCCTATCAGATGGGCGGCGAGGACGCCGACCTCACCTACGACGAGCGCGACGACGCCTGGGGCATCCCCAAGGGCGTCGTCATTGATTCGCGCTTCAACTGGGAGGACGACCGCCCGCCACGCATCCCCTGGCGCCGGTCGATCATCTACGAGACGCACGTCAAGGGCTTCACCCGCTGCCGACAGGACATCCCGGAGCAACTGCGCGGCACGTATGCCGGCCTGGCCTCGCCGCCCGCCATCGCCTACCTGCGCGAGCTTGGTATCAACGCCGTCGAGCTGCTGCCCGTGCATGCCTTTGTGGATGACAAGTTTCTGCTGGATCGCGGCCTGCGCAATTACTGGGGCTACAACACCATCAACTTCTTCGCTCCCGATGCGCGCTACTCCAGCTCTGGCGACCACGGCGAGCAGGTGCGCGAATTCAAGGAGATGGTCAAGGCGCTGCACCGCGCGGGCATCGAGGTGATTCTGGATGTCGTCTACAACCATACCGCCGAGGGCAGCGAGCTGGGGCCGACGCTCAGCTTCCGCGGCATCGACAACGACATCTACTATCGCCTCGTGCCCGACAACAAGCGCTACTATATGGATTACACCGGCACCGGCAACACGCCCAACACCCAGCAGCCGCAGGTGCTCAAGCTCATCATGGATAGCCTGCGCTACTGGGTGCGCGAGATGCACGTGGATGGCTTCCGCTTCGATCTGGCGGCGGCGCTGGCGCGTGGCCTGCACGACGTGGAGCAGTTGGGCACGTTCCTGACGACCATTCACCAGGATCCTATCATCTCCACCGTCAAGCTGATCGCCGAGCCGTGGGATGTCGGCGAGGGCGGCTATCAGGTTGGCAATTTCCCGGTGCTGTGGGCCGAATGGAACGGCAAGTATCGCGACAGTGTGCGGCGTTTCTGGCGCGGCGACGATGGCCAACTCGGCGAGCTGGCGCGCCGCCTGACGGGCAGCAGCGACCTCTACGAGAGCGATGGTCGCCGCCCCTATGCCAGCGTCAACTTCGTCACGGCGCACGATGGCTTCACGCTGCGTGATCTTGTCAGCTATGAGCAGAAACACAACGAGGCCAATGGCGAGGACAACCACGATGGCGCCAATGACAACTGGTCATGGAACTGCGGCGTGGAGGGGCCGACGGATGACCCTGCCATCCGCGCGCTGCGCGAGCGCCAGCAGCGCAACCTCATGGCGACGCTGCTGCTCTCGCAGGGCGCGCCGATGATCGGTGGTGGCGATGAGATCGGGCGCACGCAGGGCGGCAACAACAACGCCTACTGCCAGGACAATGAGATCAGCTGGTACGACTGGTCGCTGGACGAGCGCCGCACTGCCCTGCTCGATTTCACGCGCCGCGTTGTCGCGCTGCGCCGCGCGCACCCCGGTCTGCATCGCCGCAAGTTCTTCAAGGGACATGTGCTGCATGGCGCGCGCATCAAGGACATCACCTGGCTGCGGCCCGATGGTCGCGAGATGCGCTCGAAAGACTGGCTGGCGGGCTGGACGCGCACCCTCGGCGCTCGCATCGCTGGCGGGCTGATCGGCGACATGGATGAGCGCGGCAAACAGATGAAGGATGACACGATGCTCCTCTTGCTCAACGCCCACACCGACGAGATACCCTTCACGCTGCCCAGAGGCTCATTCAACGCTGGCGCCTGGCACATGGAGATCGACACACGCTGGCCCACCGGCGTCGCCGAGCAGCCACGCCTGGCGCCCGGCGATCGCTACCAGATGGTCGGCCATTCGCTGGTGGTCATGCGCTATGCCCGCTGAGCCGCGCGCGACCTATCGCGTCCAGATGCGGCAGACGTTCGACTTCGCCGCCGCCGCCGCCATCGCCGACTACCTCGCCGCGCTGGGGGTGAGCCATCTCTACAGCTCGCCCATCCAGCAGGCCAGCCCCGGCAGCGCCCACGGCTATGATGTGGTCGATCCGCAGCAGGTCAATGGGGAGCTTGGAGGCGCTGAGGGGCACGCCCGCCTGCTGGCTGCGCTGCAACGTGCGGGCCTCGGCTTCGCGCTGGACATCGTGCCGAACCACATGGCCATCGGCGGGCGCGAGAATGCCTGGTGGTGGGATGTGCTGGAGAACGGGCCGTCCAGCCGCTACGCCTCTTACTTCGACGTGGATTGGGATCCACCCGAGGCCAAGCTGCGCAACGCCGTGCTGATGCCGATCCTCGGCGACCACTACGGGCGCGAGCTGGAGGCGGGCGAGATTCGCCTGGCGCGTGAGGGTGGCAGCTTCATCGTGCGCTACAAAGACCACGCGCTGCCCGTCGCGCCGCGCTCGCTTGATACGCTGCTGGCGCAGGCGGCGGAGCGCAGCGGCTCCGATGATCTGGCGTTCCTGGCCGACGCCTTCGGCCAGCTACCGCACGCCGCGCGCACCGATCCGAACAGCGTCATGCGCCGCCACCGCGACAAGGAGGTGTTGCGCCGCGCGCTGGGCGAGCTCTGCCAGCGAGATCAGCAGGTCGCCGACGCCATCGACGCCACACTCACCGAGATCAACGCCGTCCCGCAGGCGCTGGATGACATGCTGGAGCGCCAGAACTACCGCCTGACCTACTGGCGCGCCGCCGACCGCGAGCTGGATTACCGCCGTTTCTTCGACATCAACACGCTCGCCGGGCTGCGCGCCGAGGATGAGCGCGTCTTCGACGACACGCACGCGCTGATCTTGCCGTGGCTGGATCAGGGCACGCTGAGCGGGCTGCGCATCGACCACATCGACGGCCTGCGCGACCCGGAGGCGTATCTGCGGCGGCTGCGCGAGCGCGCCCCCGAGGTCTGGATTGTCGCCGAGAAGATTCTGGAGGAGGGCGAGCGGCTGCCCGCTGCCTGGCCCATCGCCGGGACGACTGGCTACGACTTCCTGAATCTGGCGGGTGGCCTCTTCGTCGACCCAGCGGGCGAGGAGCCGCTGACGACGCTCTATACCGCGTTCACAGGCGAGCCAGCCGACTACGCCGAGATCGTGCGCGAGAAGAAGCTGCTGGCGCTGCGCGAGGCGCTGGGCAGCGATGTCAACCGGCTGACGGCGCTATGGCTGGCCATCTGCCGCAGCCGCTGGCGCACGCGCGACTACACCCGCCACGAGCTGGGCGATGCGTTGCGCGAGACCATCGCCAGCTTGCCCATCTATCGCACGTATGTTCGCGCTGAGCCGGGCATCGTGCGCGAGGAGGATGTGCGCGTCATCCGCGAGACGGTGGAGGCGGCGCGCACGCGACGGCCCGATCTCGATCCTGATCTGTTCAGCTTCCTCGGCGACATCTTGCAGTTGCGGGCGCGCGGCGAGCTGGAGTCGGAGCTGGTGATGCGCTTCCAGCAGCTCACCGGCGCGGCGATGGCCAAAGGCGCCGAGGATACCGCCTGCTACTGCTACAATCGCCTCGTCGCGCTGAACGAGGTCGGCGGCGATCCAGGCGTCTTCGGGCGCTCGGTGGAGGCGTTTCATGCCGCCTGCGCCTACGCTCAGGAGCGCTGGCCCGTGGCGATGCTGACGACCTCGACCCACGACACCAAGCGCAGCGAGGACGTGCGCGCCCGCATCGGGCTGCTCTCGGAGCTGCCGGAGCGCTGGGGCGAGGCCGTGCGGCGCTGGTCAGCGCGCAATGAGCGGCTGCGCGTGGGTGACGCTCCCGACCGCAACGCCGAATACCTGCTCTACCAGACGCTCGTCGGCGCATGGCCGATTGACGAGCAGCGCCTGACGCAGTACATGCTGAAAGCGGTGCGCGAGGCCAAGCAGCGCACCAACTGGACATCGCCCGACGCCGAGTACGAGAGCGCGCTGCAGGGCTTCATCACAGGCGCGCTGGCCGATGAGGAGTTCGTCAACGATCTGCGCGCTTTCGTGGAGTCCATCGCCACCGCTGGCTGGACGACCTCACTGGCGCAGACGTTGCTCAAGCTGACCGCGCCGGGCGTACCGGACATCTACCAGGGCTGCGATCTGTGGGATCTGAGCCTGGTAGACCCCGACAACCGCCGCCCGGTGGACTACGCGCTGCGCCAGCGGCTGCTGAGCGACCTGGAGGGCCTGTCGCCCGAAGAGATCTGGGCGCGGCGTGAGGAAGGGCTGCCCAAGCTCTGGCTGATCCAGCGGGCGCTGGCGACGCGCCGCGAGCATGCGGCGGCCTTCGGCGCGCGTGGGACGTATGAGCCGCTGATCGCGCAGGGGGCGAAAGCGGCGCACGTCGTCGCCTTCTCGCGCGGCGGCGTGGTCGTCAGCATCGCGCCGCGGCTAGTCATCGGGCTGGGCGATGACTGGGGCGACACGATGCTCGACCTGCCTGCCGGCCGCTGGCGCGATGCGCTGACGGGCGAGCCGTGCGCTGGTGGGCCGCTGGCGCTGGGCGAGGCACTGCGGCGCTTCCCCGTAGCGCTGCTCGTGCGCGAGGGCGATGGGGACACACCGGAGGATGGAACCACGTGACCGCAGAGCAGCCATTGACGCCGATGCGGGTGTGGGCGCCGCAGGCCCAGCGAGTCGAGCTGCTGCTGGACGGTCAGCGCACGCCGATGATATCAGAGCGTGGTGGCTGGTGGCGCGCAGACGCGCAGGTCGACTCCGGAGACGACTACGCCTTCAGCCTGGATGGCGGCGAGCCGCTGCCCGATCCGCGCTCGCCGTGGCAGCCCGACGGCCCCTTTGGCCCATCGCGGCTGGTGGATCACGCCAGGTTCACCTGGAGCGATCAGCGCTGGCAGGCGCCGCCGCTGGCCTCCGCCGTCATCTATGAGCTGCACATCGGCACGTTCACGCCAGATGGGACGTTCGACGCGGCTATCGCACAGCTCGATCATCTGGTGGCGCTGGGCGTCACGC